>NZ_JAGRLA010000135.1 GCF_020442045.1 Bauldia sp.
AGCGTGCGGGCGATACGGTTGGTCTCCCAGCCTCAGATGTAGTTCGGGCCGACGAGGAAGTCGCGCTCGCCGAAGCGCGGAATCACATGGGTGAGGAGCGGGACGATCTGCTGGTTGGGGCAGGCGCCGAGATAGACGACCCGATCGGAGCACTCGTAGCCCTCGTAGGGGCAGGGGTACCAGAGGAGGGCATTGCCCTTCTCCATCGCCGGGATCATCTCCTTGCGGCTCCACGAGGTGATGCCGCCGACAACATGGCGCGCGCCTTGCGCGATCAGCCGCTCGGCGATCGCCTGGTAGCGGTCGGCGACGCCCTCGGGCTCGCCGGTCAGCGGCACCAGCGTGAAGGGGAAGGCGGGGTCGTCGTTGACCTCGCCGAGCGCCGTCAGCGCGCCGTCAAAGGCGTCGCGCCCGAGCAGGGCATAGGGCCCCTGCCTCGAGAAGAGGACGCCGATCGGATAGCTCTGCGTCATCGCGCGGTCTGCCCCTGCCAGCCGTCGTCACAACAAAAACCCCGCTTCCGCGCATGCGCCACGATGCGGGAAAGACGGGGCCAAACTGCCATCCGGCGTGTCGGAGCCGGTATGTCGTGAAAACCTTCGCCGACCAGACTATGCGCTCCTCCCGGCGAGTCAAGGAGCGGTGGGGCGCGGGCGGCGGAATATCGGGCATGTGCAAAAACCCGGCAGATCAATAATGGATATTGCACGCGATATACGTTTTCAGTAGGATGAGCGCAGACGGTGTCGGGAGGACGCCGCCAAATGGGAGGATCAAGATGACATCTCTGAAACGGCCGGGATTCCCGGCTGCCCTCGGCGTATTGGCGATCGCGGCGACCGCCTTCGCAACCGGAGCGTTCGCCTCCGACAACAAGATCGCCCTGATCCCGGGCGGACCGCATCCCTATTTCGCCCCCTGGGAACAGGCCGCCGCCGACGCCCAGAAGGACTTCGGCATCGCCGCGGTGGACTTCAAGGTTCCGGCCGAATGGAAGCTCAACCTGCAGACCGAGCTGCTCGAGAGCCTCGCGGCGCAGGGCTATAACGGCTTCGGCATCTTCCCCGCCGATCCGGTCGGCATCAATTCGACGGTCGCCGAGCTCGCCTCGGCCGGCATCCCCTCGGCCGCGCTTGCCGGCTGCACGCAGGACCCGAGCGACGTCGCCTTCTGCCTCGGCACCGACGTCTATAACTCGGCCTATCTCGGCACCAAGGCGCTGATCGAGGCGATGGGCGGCAAGGGCAACATCGTCCATCTCGCCGGCCTGCTGGTCGACCCCAACACGACGCTCCGCGTCAAGGCGGTGGAGACCGCCGTCGCCGAGACCAACGGCGCCGTGACCCTGATCCAGACCGTCGCCGACACCGACGCCCAGGAAGCCGCCGACCAGAAGATCAACGCCCTGCTCGGCGCCCAGAAGGACGAGATCGACGGCATGATCGCCACCGGCTACATCCCGTCGGTGGTCGCCTCCAAGTCGCTGCGGACGCTTGGCGACAAGCGCATCAAGTTCATCGGCATCGATGACGACCAGATCGTCCTGGAAGCGATCAAGGACGGCTTCGTCGCCGGCACGATGGCCCAGAACCCCTACGGCCAGGGCTATATCGGCGCCTATGTCATGGACCTGATGGCGAGCGGCGAATGCACCGTCAAGGACGACGCGCCGTGGATCGAGACGCCGCAGACCGCGAAGTTCATCGACTCCGGCACGCTGGTGATCAACCAGGCCAACCTCGACAGCTACAAGGATGATCTCAAGAAGATCACCTCCGACATCCAGGGCAAGTTCAAGGACACCTATCTGAACTGCCAGTAAGGGTGCGGCCCCGGATTATCCAGCCTCGTCCGGAACGGAGCGCTCCGTTCCGGACATTCCGCCCGGCGCGGAGTGACTTGAGCAGAGCGGTCCCCTGATGAGCGATGATGCAATCCGGGATACGCCGGTCCGGCGGCGACTGAGCCTCGGCGGCGCGTCGGGCCAGATCGGCCTGCTTGCCATCGTCGTCATCCTGTGGGTGATCTTCTCGTCGCTGGCGCCCGGCTTTCTCTCGACCTTCAACCTCTTCAACCTCGGCCGTTCGCTCGCGGTCGACATCGTCATCGGCTTCTCGCAGATGGTCGTTCTGGCGACCGGCGGGATGAATCTCGCGGTCGGCTCGATCGGCGTCTGCGCGGTGATGGCGACCGGCTTCCTGCTCCAGGATCTCGGCCTGCCGATTCCGGTCGCCGTGGCGCTGGCGCTGGCCCTCGGCGCGCTGCTCGGCTGGCTGAACGGCATCGCCATCGTCAAGACCGGCGTCAACAGCTTCATCATCACGCTGGCCAGCGCCAGCCTCTATCTCGGCGCCATGCTGATCCTGACCAAGGCGGTTCCCTATAGCGAGCTGCCGGCCGCGGTCGGTGCCTTCGGCCGGCTGAAGATCGGCACATTCCTGTCGCCGCTCCTCGTCATCGCGATCCTGATCGGCGCGGCGCTGTTCGTGCTCTACCGCTTCTCGACGCTCGGCCGGCAGATTCTGGCCGCCGGCGCCAATGCGCGCGCCGCCGCGATGTCCGGCGTCCCGGTCGATCGCGTCATCGTCTTCAGCCATGCGCTGTCCGGCTTCCTCGCCGCCTGTGCGGCGCTGATGCTCGTCGCGCGCCTCGGCGCGGCCGTCCCCTCGGTCGGCGGCGAGGAATGGCTGCTGCCCTCCTTCCTCGGCCCGGTCCTCGGCGGCACGCTGCTCTCTGGCGGTTCGGTGGCGGTGATCGGCACGATGATCGGCGCGGCCCTGGTCACCACCATCCGCAGCGGCCTGCTCGTGCTCCAGATCGGCAATTTCTGGCTCCAGCTTTTCCTCGGCCTGATCCTGCTTTTCGCCGTGATGGCCGACCGCTATCGCGGCGTCTATGCCGAGCGGCGCTCCACGAGGCAACGCTAGCCATGCTCCGCCGTCTGCTCGTCGTCGAATGGTCCGGCCTGCTTGTGGCGATCCTTCTCGGTGGAATCGTCCTCGCCTTCCTAGCGCCGAACTTCCTGACCGAGTTCAATATTTACGTCATGCTCAGGAGCTTCTGCGTCGCGCTGCTGGTCGGCTTCGCCCAGATGGTGACGCTCGGCGTCGGCCAGATGAACATCTCGGTCGGCGCGCTCGGCGGTCTCGTCGCGATCTCGCTCGGCGGCATGCTGGAGGTGCTCGGCTTTCCGCTGATCCTGGCGGTTCCGCTCGCCCTCGCGATCGGCGCGGCCGGTGGCCTGATCAACGGCGTGCTGACGGTGAGGACCGGCATCAACGGCTTCATCATCACCCTCGCCACCGCGTCCGCCTTCACCGGCATCAACCTCGGCATCACCGAGTCGATCCCCTTCTACAACATGCCGCCGGCGCTGGTCGCCTTCGGCGAGCAGCGCTTCTACGCCTTCCCCTATCTCCTCGTCGCGCCGCTCATCGTCGCGGCGCTGCTCGGCGTCTTCTTCACCCGCACGGCGCCCGGCCGGCAGCTCCTCGCCTATGGCGGCAACCCGACGGCGGCGCGGCTTTCCGGCATTTCCGACGAGCGGGTGATCGTGCTCGCCCATGTGCTCTCCGGCACGCTCGCGGCAGGCGCCGCGGTGCTTGCCGTCGCCCAGCTCGGCTCCGCCCAGCCGACGATCGGCGCCGACTGGCTGCTCCTGTCCTTCGCCGCCCCGATCATCGGCGGCGCCGCGCTGACCGGCGGCTATATCTCGGTGCTCGGGACGATGTTCGCGGTGGTGCTGATCGCCCTGATCGAGAACGGCATGGTGCTCGCCAAGGTCGATCCCTACTGGGTCCAGTTCCTGCTCGGCGCGCTGATCCTCGCGGCGGTGTGGCTGAACCGCTGGCGGGCGGTCCGGACGGGGACGGCCTGAG
>NZ_JAGRLA010000136.1 GCF_020442045.1 Bauldia sp.
TGAAGGGCGCCTTCTGGCCGAAGAATTTCGACTTCACGCATTACAACTACGTCTTCGAGAAGATCGACACGCTGCCGATCAACCTCTTCAACAGCATCTACGTGACGGGGGCGACGGTCCTCCTCACCACGATCTGCGCGGTTCTCGCCGGCTATGCGCTGGTGCATCTCAAGGCCAAGGGCAGCGGCATCGTCGTTGCCGTGCTGCTCGTCTCGCTCTACCTGCCGGTTCGCGTCGTCTCGATCATCTCGATCTACGAGATCCAGAGTTCGCTCAACCTGATCAACGTGACCAGCGGCCTGATCCTGCCTTATGTCACGCTGAACCTCGCGATCAGCGTCCTGATCATGCGCTCGATGTTCCAGCTCGTGCCGCATGAGATGATCGAGGCGGCGCGCATGGACGGCGCCGGCCACTGGCGCATCCTGTGGTCGATCGGCATCCCGATGGTCCGGAACGGCCTGGTCGTCATCTTCATCGTCAACTTCGTCACCGCATGGGGCGAGTTCCTGCTCTGCTCGACGCTGACCAACGACCAGGTGCGGCGGACCATGCCGGTCGTGCTGGCCGGCGCGCAGGGCGGTCTCGGCCAGTGGTCCTGGCCGGCCCTCGCCGCGGTCTATGTGATCGTCGTGACGCCGGGCATCGTTGCCTTCGCCTTCGCCCAGAAGTTGTTCTTCAAGGGCCTGGCGGAAGGCGTGGTGAAGGGCTGATCGGCCGGCTCGCTAGTCGAGATCGCGGATCTTGAAGTTGGAGAGCTCGGCGATCAGCCCCGGCATCACCGGCATGTAGCGCTCGGCGTTGCCACGCGCCTCCGCGAGATTGTAGGTCTCGCTGCAGGCCTTGGCGACGAACGCGGTCGCGCCGATTTCCTCCGCCATGCGGTTGTAGGTGCGCAAGTCCTTTGCCGCGATCCGGACCGGGCCCTTGAGCCCGGTATCGTCGCCGCGCAGCACCCAGGACATGATGATCTGGAACATCGGGCTGTTGGCGCCGCCCGCCGATACCACCTTGTGGAAGGTGTCGAGGTCGACGCCGAGCTTGGCGGCGGTCGCCACCGCCTCGGAGATCAGCGCGCTGGTTCCGATCGAGATGAAGTTGTTGACCAGCTTGCAGGTCGTGCCGGTGCCGAGCGGCCCGGTATAGACGATCGTGTCGGAATAGGCCTCGAGGATCGGCCGGACTTCCTCGACATCCTCCGGCGCTCCCCCGACATAGCTCGACAGCGTTCCGGCCTCCGCCTCGTTGGGGGAGCGGCCGAGCGGCGCGTCGATCATCCGCACGCCCCGCTCGCCGAGCCGGGCGGCGATCGACCGGGTCAGGTTCGGATCGGCGGTCGTCGAATCGACCACCATCGCTCCTGGCCTCAGGGTCTCCGCCACGCCATCCGGACCGAACAGGGCGGCCTCGACATTCAGCGCCGTGGGCATGCAGAAGAAGACGACGTCGCTCGCCGCGCCAAGCTCGGCGCCGGTCTTCGCTTCCGTCGCGCCGCGAGCCACAAGATCGTCCACCGGCGCGCGGTTGCGATGCCCGAGGATCGTCAGCGGGTATCCCGCCTCCAGGATATTCTTCGCCGCGCCGTGGCCCATCAGCCCGACGCCGGCATAGCCGACCCGCGGCTTGTCTTCGCTCATCCCGGTCTCCCCCCTGTCGCGGTCTCAGAACTTGCCGTATTTCAGATAGGCCTGCTGCGGATCGGTGCCGGCGAGGATCGCCTTGCGCACCAGGCTCTCGGTCGCCATCGCCTCCTCGGCCTTCGCCACGATGTCCCCGGCCTCGCCCAGCGGCACGCGAATCAACCCGTCGCGGTCGCCGATCATGTAGTCGCCCGGCGCGATCGCGACATCGCCGATGGTGATCGTCACCTCGGTCGCGACCGGTATCCAGTGGCCGACGATGTCGCGCGGCGTGAAGCCGCGGCACCAGGCCTGGAAGCCGATGTCGAGCAGGAAGTTGACGTCGCGGATATAGCCGTCGGCGATGCAGCCGAGCACGCCCTTGTCCTTCAGCGTCTCGGCCGAGAGCTCGCCCATATGGGCGACGATCCGGTCGTTCGGCTGGCTGACCCAGATCGAGCCGGGTTTCGCCTTTGACAACAGCCCGGTCCAGGCGAGCAGCGTCTCATGGGCGTCGGCGTCCTCGGCCATCCGCCCCTCAATGGTGAAGGCCGGCCCGGCCAGCGCCTTTTCGGGCATGATCGGCCGCAGTTCCGCCGGCAGGGTGAAGTCGCGGAGACCCATGGCCCGCATCACGTCGTGGACGACGCCGGTATAGCATCCGGCAAGGCGTTCGGTGAGATGGCTCATCGTTTCCTCAGGCGGCGGGAAGGCAGGCCGGGCCGATCGGCTCGAAGGACTTGTAGGTCAGGATGAATTCCTGGTGGCCGAGCTCCTCGGATTTGGTGCGCTTGCCGGTGGCAAGGCCGAGCACCAGGTCCCGTATTTCCGCGCCGACCTCGTCGAGGCTCGCGCTCCCTTCGAGAATGCGGCCTGCGTCGACATCCATGTCGTCCGACATCCGGCGATAGGTCTCGGGATTGGCGCAGATCTTGACGACCGGCGAGATCGCCGAACCGACGACCGAGCCCCGGCCGGTGACGAAGAGGATGGCGTGGCAGCCGCAGGCGATCAGCTCGGCTATCTCGGCATTGTCGTTGATGTTCGGGAAGCCGAAGCGCACCTCGCCGTCCGGCACGACATCGAGAAGATAGAGCCCGCCATGTGGCGGCATGTCACCGGGCTTGATCAGCCCGGCGATCGGCGAGGCGCCGGACTTGGCATAGGCGCCCATCGACTTTTCCTCGATGGTGGTGAGGCCGCCATCGGCGTTCCCCGCCGCGAAGGAGCCGTAGCCGAGGGTCGCGTAATAGCGGGCGGCCTTGGTGACGCTCGCCTCGAGCTCGCGGCCGAGGTCCGGCGTGACCGCCCGGTCGGCCATGATGTGCTCGCA
>NZ_JAGRLA010000137.1 GCF_020442045.1 Bauldia sp.
GGGTTTCGATGGCCAATTACGACAACCAGCAGGCGCGTTACGGGACGCATGCCGCCTCCGTACCTGCGATCGACGAAGGTCTGCGCGCGCATATGCTGCGCGTCTACAATTACATGCTGATGGGCCTTGCGCTCACCGGCGTTTTTGCACTTGGCACGTTCAACCTGTCATTCTCCGACGCGCCGACGGCTTACGCGCTCGGCAACGGCCTGTATCTGACGGATATCGGCTATGCCCTGTTCGGCTCGCCGCTGCGCTGGGTGATTATGCTGGCGCCGCTCGGCATGGTCTTCTTCCTGAGCTTCCGGGTCCAGAAGATGAGCGTTTCCGCGGCCCAGATGACCTTCTGGGCCTTCGCGGCGCTGCTTGGCGTCTCGCTTTCGTCCATCTTCGCGGTCTACACGGCGACGAGCATCACCCAGGTCTTCTTCATCTCCGCCGCGACCTTCGGTGCGATGAGCCTGTGGGGCTACACCACCAAGCGCGACCTCACCCAGATGGGCTCCTTCCTGATGATGGGCCTGATCGGCGTCATCATCGCGATGGTCGTCAACATCTTCCTGGCGTCCAGCGCGCTGGCCTTCGCCATCTCGGTGATCGGGGTGCTGATCTTCGTCGGCCTCACCGCCTACGACACCCAGAAGATCAAGGAGATGTACAGCGTCTCCGATGACGGCACCGTCGCCGGCCGGAAGGCGATCATGGGCGCACTGGCGCTCTATCTCGACTTCATCAACATCTTCCTGTTCCTGCTGCAGCTCTTCGGCGACCGCCGCTAGGCGCAGGGGCGAGGAAAGTTGCTATAAGGGCGCGGCCTCGGCCGCGCCCTTTTTCGTGTCAGATCAACCAATGACCATGCCGAATCTCCGTCCCGTCGGTTCGCAGGACGTTCCGGCCATCACCGCGATCTATGGGGACGCGGTCCTGACAGGAACCGCCAGCTTCGAGATCGAGCCGCCGGGCGAGGCGGAGATGGACCGGCGGATATCATCCCTGGTCGAATCCGGCTTCCCGGTTCTCGTGGCGGAGGAAGCGGGAGAAGTCCTCGGCTATGCCTATGCCGGGCCCTATCGCCTCCGACCGGCCTACCGCTTCACCGTCGAGGACACGGTCTATGTTGCCGCATCCGCCCGCGGCCGGGGCGTCGGGCGCGCCCTGCTCAGGCGTCTGGTCGAAGACAGCGAAAGCCTGAACTTCCGGCAGATGGTGGCCGTCATCGGGGACTCCGCCCATGCCGCCTCGATCGGCCTGCATCGCGCGGAGGGCTTCGCCCTGGTCGGGACGCTCGCCTCGGTTGGCTACAAGTTCGGGCGGTGGCTGGACAGCGTCCTCATGCAGCGGCCGCTCGGTCCGGGCGACACCACATCGCCGACCCGATAGTCGTTGTAATTCAGCCCGCCACCAGCTTGAGCGGACGGTCGATGAACCGAAGCACATTGCCGAGGTCGTGGCCGCGCTTGAGGATCTGTCCGGTCGCGGTGATCAGCGAATAGGCGCCCTGGCGGCGGGCGAGCTTCGGCTGCTTGACGATCCGGTAGAGCGGCATCTCGGAGGTCCGGCGGAAGATCGAGAAGACCGCCCGCTCCTTGAGGTGGTCGATGGCGTAGTCACGCCATTCACCGTCGGCGACCTTGCGGCCGTAGACCTTGAGGATCTGGTTGAGCTCCCGGCGATCGAAGCTGATCGTCTGGCTGGCCGTCCCGGTGTAGGTCTGATTTCGGGCGGTCAAGGCCAGAACACTGGCCCCGCCGCCGAAGGACTCTTCGTCGTCCACCTCTCTCATCCGCGCTCCTCCGTCATCTCAATGTCATGATCGCTCCGCCCGCCGGCCATGGCAAGCCTAGGCTTCACCAGCGGCGGCCGCTTCGGGGGACGCAGCGGGCAGCGTCGATCACCAAAATTCACGATTTCGCCCATATTCGGCCGTTGACCGGCCATTTTGACGGGCGATGCTGTGACAGTTGCCTCAGACGGTTCGGTTCGGCGGAGGCGTCGGTAATTCTCAGCCCCCCAGCCCCCCGGGGTCTTTAGCTGGACCGAACCACTTCAGTACGCGTACCGAGGTACAAATGGCCGGCCTTCGTGCCGGCCATTTTCTTGTCCATCGCCTTGAATCCGGACCGCCGACCGGCGATATCACCGGCCGAACGCAAATTTTCTGTTCGGATTCGGGATTTTCGAGAATGGTTGAGCAAATGGGTCAGGCCGGCGAGACCCTTCGCTTCGAGGCGGAGGTCACCAGGCTTCTCTCGCTGATGGTGCACTCGGTGTATTCGAACCGGGATGTCTTCCTCCGCGAGCTGATCTCCAACGCGGCCGATGCCTGCGAAAAGCTGAGGATGATGGCGCTGGAGCAGCCCGAACTGCTCGGCGACGATCCCGATTTCAAGATCGTGCTCTCCGCCGACCACGACGGCGGCACCCTCGTCATCGAGGATAACGGCATCGGCATGGACCGCGACGAGCTGGTCGGCAACCTTGGCACCATCGCCCGGTCGGGCACCCGCGCCTTCCTCGAAGGCGCGGCCGGTGGCGAAGGATCGGCGCTGATCGGCCAGTTCGGCGTCGGCTTCTATTCCGCCTTCATGGTCGCGTCCTCGGTCGAGGTGGTCTCGCGCCAGGCGGGCTCCGCCGAGGCCTGGCGCTGGTGGTCGGACGGCACCGGCACCTTCCAGCTCGAGCCGGTCCCGATCGAGGAGGCGCCGGCCAGGGGAACGCGCGTCCTGCTGACCCTCAAGGACGATGCCAAGACCTATGCCGAACAGGCGACGATCGAGCGGGTGGTCGCCGAATATTCGGCGCATGTCCCGGTGCCGATCTGGCTGCGGATCGGTGGCGACGGGGTCGGCGAGAAGACGCTCGCCGACGGCAGCGCGCTGTGGCGCAAGTCGAAATCGGCGGTCGGGGACAGCGAATATGCCGAGTTCTACGGCCATGTCAGCGGCCAGTATGACGAGCCGGCGCTGACCATCCACTACAAGGCGGAAGGGCGCCACGAATATTCGGTGCTCCTCTTCGTGCCCTCGATGCGGCCCTTCGACCTCTTCGATCCGGAGCGCCGCGGCCGGGTCCGCCTCTATGTCCGCCGGGTCTATATCACCGACGAGGCCGCCATCCTCCCCGGCTGGCTGCGCTTCGTGCGCGGCGTCATCGATTCGGAGGATCTGCCGCTCAATCTCTCCCGCGAGATGCTGCAGAAGAACCCGATCCTCGAAGCGATCGGCAAGGGCGTCACCAGCCGGATCCTCGCCGAACTCGACAAGCTCGCCGAGAGCGACGGCGAGACCTTCGAGAAGGTCTGGACATCTTTCGGCGCG
This sequence comes from Bauldia sp., assembly GCF_020442045.1. Taxonomy (GTDB): domain Bacteria; phylum Pseudomonadota; class Alphaproteobacteria; order Rhizobiales; family Kaistiaceae; genus Bauldia. The sequence continues at coordinate 3,318 of NZ_JAGRLA010000137.1, forward strand.
GTCATCAAGGAGGGCCTCTACGAGGATGCCGAGCGTCGTGACGGCATCTACAGGATCGCCCGCTTCCGGACGACCAGGGGCGACGGCTGGCGGAGCCTTGCCGACTACATCGCCGATCTCCGTCCCAACCAGACCGCCATCTACTACGCGCTCGGCGACGACCTCGATGCGATCAAGGCCTCGCCGCAGTTGGAGGGCTTCGCCAAGCGTGGCATCGAGGTGCTGCTCCTTTCCGATCCGGTCGATGCCTTCTGGGTGCGGACCGCCCTCGGCTACGATGGCAAGCCGTTCCAGTCGGTGACGCAAGGGGCGGCCGACCTCGACAAGGTTCCGGTCGCCGAAGGCGAGGCCGAGACGGAAGCCGCCAGCGACAGCGCGGTTGCGACCCTCGCCGCGTTGTTCAAGCAGACGCTTGGCGAGCGCGTCAGCGACGTCCGCGCCTCGTCGCGGCTGACCTCCAGTCCCGTCTGCCTGGTTGCCGGGGAAGCGGGACCGGACCGCCAGCTCGAAAAGATCCTGTCGGCCCAGAACCAGGCGATGCCGCGCGGCGCGCCGATCCTCGAGCTCAACCCCGGCCATGCCCTCATCAAGGGGCTTGCCGAGAAGGCGGCGGCCGGCGGCAAGACCGAGACGCTGGAGGACGCGGCGGTGCTTCTTTATGGCGAGGCGCGCATCCTCGACGGCGAAGCGCCCGAGAACCCGGCCGATCATGTCGCCCGGGTCGGGAAACTGCTGGCGGCCGCGCTCGGCTAGGGCCGGGCGCTACCTTCGGCGTCGGGAGAAAGGCTAGTTTTCGTAGTCGATCGCGGCGGCGCCGAGGATCGGCCCCGGCAGTCCGTCGGGGAGCTCGGTCTGCAGGATCACCGCGCAGCGCGAAACGTCGGCGTGCATCAGCTCGCTTTTCGGCAGCTCGACCGTCATCTCCTCGCCCTTCCACATCGCGATCGGGCGCAGCTTGCGGACGACGTTGGTATAGGTGATCGACCGTCCGCTATTCTCGCCCCGGGCGATGGGAACCGTGACCGGGTCGTCATACATGGCAAGCCAGATCATGCCCTTGTCGGGCGTCCCGACATTGGCCGAGCCGATCGTCACCTTGGTGGTGTCGGAGCCGGCGGTCAGGGTGATCGGCACGCTGAGCGAGCCGGCAAGCCGGTCGATCGCTCCATCGATCGCGGACCGGTTGCTGCCGACCATATGCTCCCTGCCGTTGACCACCACCTGCGGCGTGTAGACCTGACGGTCGCCGCGAGCGGCGGCATAGGAGCGCTGGCGTTCCGTATTCTCGTGGTTGGCCAGCGTGTCCTTCCAGCCGAGATAGTCCCAGTAGTCGACGGGATAGGAGAGCGCGAGGACATCGTCGCGCTTGGCATAGTCGGCGATCAACGCGTCGGCGGGCGGGCAGGAAGAGCATCCCTGGCTGGTGAAAAGCTCGACCACCGCCTTGGTCTCGGCGAGCGCGGACACCGTTCCGGCGGCGAGGCCGGTACCGAAAACCAGTGCGGCAATGGTCTTTGTTGCTGTGCTCATGCTTCCTGGCCTGTCCGGAAATCCCCTCCCGGTCGTTTCGGGTCGTCGTCAGGCGGCAACCCGTCACGATCGAAAATTATGGACCGCTTGTCTCAAATGCGAGTCACGTTCGGGTGAGAGGCGGTTCAATCCTGCTGCTCAGGCCGCGAGCCGGCGCAGAACGTATTGCAGGATCCCTCCATTGTTGAAGTATTCCAGCTCGTCCAGCGTATCGATCCGGCAGAGCAGCGGCGCGACTTTCACGGTGCCGTCGGCGAATTTGATCTCCGCTTCCAGCGTCTGGCGCGGCTTCAGCCCTTCCGAAATACCCGTGATCGTCACCGTCTCGTTGCCATCCAGGCCGAGTTCGCGCCACGACAGGCCGTCCTCGAAGACAAGCGGCAGGACGCCCATGCCGATCAGGTTCGAGCGGTGGATGCGCTCGAAGCTCTCGGCGACGACCGCCCGGACGCCAAGGAGGCGGGTGCCCTTTGCCGCCCAGTCGCGCGACGAGCCGGTGCCGTATTCCTTGCCGGCGAAGACCACCAGCGGCGTCTTGTCGGCGAGATAGCGCATCGCCGCGTCGTAGATCGGCATGATCTCGCCATCGGGATGATGGACGGTGACGCCGCCCTCGACGCCGGGAACCATCTGGTTCTTGATGCGGATATTGGCGAAGGTGCCGCGCATCATGACTTCGTGGTTGCCGCGCCGGGTGCCGTACTGGTTGAAGTCGGCGGGACGCACCTGATGCTCGACCAGGTATTCGCCCGCCGGGCTGTTGGTCTTGATCGCCCCGGCCGGCGAGATGTGGTCGGTGGTGATCGAGTCGTTGAAGAGGCCGAGGACCCTCGCATCGACGATGTCGGCGACCGGCTCGGGCTCGCGCCGCATGCCCTCGAAATAGGGCGGGTTCTGGACGTAGGTGGAGCCCATCGTCCAGGCGTAGGTCTGGCCGCCCTCGACCTCGATGGTCTTCCAGTGCTCGTCGCCGGTGAAGACGTCGGCATATTTGGTGCGGAAGAGATCGCTGGTGATGTTGGCGCGGACGAAGTCGGCGATTTCGTTGGTCGACGGCCAGATGTCCTTGAGGTAGACCGGCTCGCCGTCGCTGCCGGTGCCGAGCGGCTCGGTGGTCAGGTCGACGCGCATCGAACCGGCGAGCGCATAGGCGACGACCAGCGGCGGCGAGGCGAGGTAATTCGCCCTGACGTCGGGGTTGATGCGGCCCTCGAAGTTGCGGTTGCCGGACAGGACCGATACCGCGACGAGGTCGCCTTCGTTGATTGCCTCGGAGACGGGTGCGGGGAGGGGGCCGGAATTGCCGATGCAGGTGGTGCAGCCGAAGCCGACGAGGTCGAAGCCGAGCTTGTCGAGCTCGGGCTGCAGGCCGGAACGGGCGAGATACTCGCCGACCACCTGGCTTCCCGGCGCCAGCGAGGTCTTGACCCACGGCTTGACCGTCAGCCCCCTGGCGGCCGCGTTGCGGGCGAGAAGCCCGGCGCCGATCATCACATAGGGGTTGGAGGTGTTGGTGCAGGAGGTGATCGCGGCGATGACCACGTCGCCGTGGCCGATGTCGAAGTCGGTGCCCTTCACCGGAACGCGCTTGTCGAGGCCGTCGGTCTGCTTGAACTCGGTTTTCAGCGCATTCTCGAAGACCGGCTTGGCCTCCGACAGCAGGACGCGATCCTGCGGGCGCTTCGGGCCCGCGAGCGAAGGCGCGACCGTGCCCATGTCGAGCGACAGGGTCTCGGTGAATTCGGGGTCGGCCGTTGCCGAATCCCGCCACATGCCCTGCGCCTTGGCATAGGCCTCGACCAGCGCCACCCGCTCGGGATCGCGGCCGGTCTCGCGGAGGTAGCGGATCGTCTCGGCGTCGATCGGGAAGATGCCGCAGGTGGCGCCGTATTCCGGCGCCATGTTGCCAATGGTGGCGCGATCCTCAAGCGGCATGTGGTCGAGGCCGGGACCGTAGAATTCGACGAACTTGCCGACGACGCCCTTCTTGCGCAGCATCTCGGTGACCGTCAGCACCAGGTCGGTCGCCGTGATCCCCTCGCGCAGCTTGCCGGTCAGGCGGAAGCCGATCACCTGCGGGATCAGCATCGAAATCGGCTGGCCAAGCATCACCGCCTCGGCCTCGATGCCGCCGACGCCCCAACCGAGGACGGAGAGGCCGTTGACCATGGTGGTGTGGCTGTCGGTGCCGACCAGCGTGTCGGGATAGGCGACGGGGCGCTCGCCCTCCTCGTTCACCCAGACGGTCTGCGACAGATATTCGAGATTGACCTGGTGGCAGATGCCGGTGCCGGGCGGCACGACGCGGAAGTTGCGGAAGGCGGACTGTCCCCAGCGCAGGAAGCGGTAGCGCTCGCCGTTCCTCTGGTATTCGAGCTCGACGTTATGGGCGAAAGCCGCCGGGTTGCCGAAATCGTCGACGATCACCGAGTGGTCGATGACGAGATCGACCGGAACCAAGGGATTGATACGCTCCGGATCGCCGCCGAGCGAGGCCATGGCGTCGCGCATCGCGGCGAGGTCGACCACCGCGGGCACGCCGGTGAAGTCCTGCATCAGCACCCGCGCCGGGCGGAAGGCGATTTCGCGGTCGCTCTGCCGGTCGGTGAGCCACGCGGCCATCGCCTGGATGTCGCCGTCGGTGACGGTCCGTCCATCCTCGTTCCGCAACAGGTTCTCGAGCAGCACCTTGAGCGAGAAGGGAAGCCGGGAGATGCCCTGCAATCCGTTCTTTTCAGCCTGCTCTAGACTGAAGTAGTCGTACTCGCCGGAGCCAACGGTGAGGGTGGCGCGACTCTTGAAACTGTTTGCGGACGGATTGCTCACGATGGATAGGCTCCTTGATTGCGCGCCTTGTCCAAGCGCCGGCGAGGCGCCGGTCGGACCAGGCTGTAGCGGGGGGATATCCCGCAGGCGACGGCACGGATTACCGGCCTTATAGTGAATTTCATGGAGCTGTTCCAGAATATCGAGACGGGGGGCCTGACCCTGCCGAAAAGGGGGCCGCCGGCCCTGGCCGGGAGGCGGATTTGGCCGGCTTTCGCCTGATCGCCGAGGCGCTTTCCGGGCGCCGCGGCGGCCGAACGGTCTTCGAGGGACTGGCCTTTGCCGCCGGGCCGGGCGAGGTGCTCGCCGTGACCGGCCCGAACGGCGCCGGCAAATCGACCCTGCTTCGGATTGTCGCGGGCCTGCTCGCGCCGGCGTCCGGAAAGGTCGCGCTGGAGCCGACGCCTGAGGCCGGGATCGGAACCGCCGTCCACTATCTCGGTCATCAGGAAGCGCTGAAGCCGAGCTTCACCATTGCTGAGAATCTCGGCTTCTGGCGGCGTCTCTATGCCGGGACCGGCGATATCGAGGACGCGGTCGAGGATGTAGGGCTCGGCGGCCTGTCGCATCTGCCCGTCGCGACGCTCTCAGCCGGCCAGAAGCGCCGTGTCGCCATCGCCCGGCTCCTTGTGGCGACCCGGCCGGTGTGGCTCCTCGACGAGCCGGCGACCGCGCTCGACGCCGCCGCAGAGGCGATGCTCGGCGGGTTGATCGACCGCCATTGCGCCGGCGGCGGGCTGGTGATGGCGGCGATCCATCGTCCCTTGCCGGTCGAGCCGACCGCCACCATCGCGCTCGGGCGTGTTTCACCATGATCGAGTCTTCCTGTCTCCCGCTCATTCCCGCAGGAGCGGGAATCCAGCGCACCAAGCCGCGGCTGCGCCTCCCCCCGACCTCCCCTCAGAGGGGAGGTCGAAATCCGTTCCTGCGTGCGTCGAGGCTCGCTGCGCTCGCACCTCAGCATCGCGGTGTTTCGTCCTCACGGCGCAACGATCCAAGCCATCCTGAGGTGCCCGGGCGAAGCCCGGGCCTCGAAGGACGCAATGTCTTCGGGGCAGCTCAATTGGAGAACGGCTCCGGAGAAATTCCGCTGCCGGGAAGCGCCCGATGATCGCGGCGCTCCTCGCAATTGCCGGCCAGACCGCCCGCCTCCAGTTGAGGAGCGGCGGCGGGGCGCTTGTCGGCCTCGTCTTCTTCCTCGCGGTCGTGGTCATCATCCCATTCGGCGTCGGTCCCGATCTCAACCTGCTGTCACGGATCGGGCCGGCGATCCTGTGGATCGCGGCGCTGCTTGCGACGCTGCTCGGACTCGACCGCCTCTTCCAGGACGACCGTGTCGACGGTTCGCTGGATCTCCTGCATCTCTCCGGCCATCCGCTGGAGCTGATCGTGCTCGCCAAGGCGGCCGGCCACTGGCTGGCGACCGGCCTGCCGCTCGTTGTCGCCGCGCCTTTCCTCGGCCTGCTGCTGGCGATCGAGCCGCTGGCGCTCGGCGCCGTCACCCTGACGCTGCTCGCCGGCACGCCCGCCCTGACGCTCGTCGGCACCGTCGGCGCCGCGCTCACCACCGCGCTCGGCCGCGGTGGGCTGCTGATCGCGGTGCTGGTGCTGCCCTTCGCGATTCCGGTGCTGATCTTCGGGGTCAGCGCCGCCGCCTCGGTGATTGTCGGGCCGGCACCCTTCCTGCCGCCCTTCCTCATCCTCGTCGCACTGTCGCTGATCAGCGCCGTCGTCGCCGCGGTGGCAGGCGCCGCGGCGTTGCGGGCGGGGCTGGACTGACCTGGAGGATGCGACACGCTGGCGCCAACCGTTGCCGGCGCCACATTCCCCCCCTAAAACAACGCCCATGCCGATCCGCGACCTCGCCAATCCGACCCGCTTCCTGGCCTTTTCCGGCCGGCTGCTGCCGTGGCTCTGGGCGGCGTCGGCGGTCGGCCTGGCGGTCGGCCTCTATCTCGGCCTGTATGTCGCGCCGGCCGACTTCAAGCAGGGCGACATGGTGCGGATCATGTTCATCCATGTCCCCTTCGCCTGGCTGTCGATGGCCTGTTACGGCGTCATGGCGATCGCGGCGCTCGGCACGCTGGTCTGGCGGCACCCGCTGGCTGACGTTCTCCAGAAGAGCGCCGCGCCGATCGGCGCCGCCTTCACCTTCCTGGCGCTGGTCACCGGCTCGCTGTGGGGCAAGCCGACCTGGGGCACCTACTGGGTGTGGGACGCGCGGCTCACCTCGGTGCTGATCCTGTTCATCATCTATCTTGGCCTGATCGCCCTGTGGCAGGCGGTCGAGGACCCTGGCAAGGCCGCCCGCGCCGCCGCGATCCTGACACTGGTCGGCACGGTCAACCTCCCGATCATCAAATTCTCGGTCGACTGGTGGAACACGCTCCACCAGCCGGCCAGCGTCTTCCGCCTCGACGGTCCGACGATCGATCCGTCGATGCTGTGGCCGCTCCTGATCATGGCGCTGGCGATGACGATCCTCTTCGCCGCGCTCCTGGTGATGGCAATGCGCAACGAAATCCTGAGGCGCCGCGTCCGCGCCATGCAGATCGTCGCCGCCGGGGGATGATCGAGCCCGGCAGCCATGAAGGCTTCATCGTCGCGGCCTATGCGCTGACGGCGGTTGTGCTCGTCGGCATGGTGATCTGGATCATCCTCGACGGCCGGGCGCAGCGCGCCAGGCTCGAGGAACTGGAATCCCGCGGCATCCGCCGCCGATCGGCCGGGAGCGGCAAGCAATGACCACGACCGCGGAAAAGCCCGTCGAGAAACGGCGGCCGCGCCTCCTCCTGCTCCTGCCGCTCTTCGTCTTCGTCGCGCTGGCGACGGTCTTCCTGCTTCGGCTGGAGATGGGTGGCGATACCGGCGTCATCCCCTCGGCGCTGATCGGCAAGCCGGCCCCGGATTTCGACCTGCCGCCGCTCGAGGGCGTCGCCCGTCCCGGCCTTGCCCGCTCCGATCTCGATGGCCAGGTCACCGTCGTCAATGTCTTCGCGTCGTGGTGCGGTCCCTGCCGGCTGGAGCATCCCCATCTCATGGAACTCGCCAAGGACGACCGCGTCCGCCTGGTCGCGATCAACTACAAGGACCGGCCCGGGAACGCGGTCGCCTTCCTCGCCGATCTCGGCAATCCCTATGCCGCCATCGGCGTCGACGCCAACGGCCGCGCCGGTATCGATTGGGGCCTCTACGGGGTGCCGGAGACCTTCATCGTCGATCGCGACGGGATCATCCGCTACAAGCTCGTCGGCCCGATCGGCGACGAGACTCTCGACACCGTGATCCGGCCGGAGATCGACAAGGTGCTCGCCCCGCCTGAGAGCTGACGCGGCCCCGAACCCCGGCTTGAACGCTCTCGCATACGGGCCTAAATAAGCTGGCTTATTCAGCTAGGTTGATCGCCATGACGGAAGTCGGGTCCTTCGAGGCAAAAAACACCCTCTCCGCCCTGCTTGAGCGGGCCGAGCACGGGGAGGAGATCGTCATTACCCGCCGGGGTCGACCCGTGGCGAAACTGGTTCCCTATACGGAGACCGGCAAGCGCGAACGCGCCGAGGAGGCGGCGCGCCGCATCCGCGAACGTGCGAGAGCCGAGGGAGGATATTTCGACTGGGAGGAGTGGAAGGCCTACCGGGACGCCGGGCGTCGATGAGCCTGGTTCTCGATGCCTCGATCGCCCTCGCCTGGGTCTATTCGGACGAGCGCAACGACGCAGTCGAGGGCGTGCTCGAAGAAGTCTTGCGGGCGGGCGCATCGGTTCCCGCAATCTGGCGTCTCGATGTCGGAAACAGCCTCGAACTGAGCGTCCGTCGCGGACGCATTGACCGGACATATCGCGATGCAGCGCTTTCGGACCTGTCGAGTCTCAACATCGTCGTCGATGCCGAGACGAGCCAGCATGCCTGGTCGAGCACGATGGCCCTGGCCGAGCGCTTTGGTCTGACGCTGTATGACGCGGCGTATCTCGATCTCGCCGAAAGGCTCGCATCGCCACTCGCGTCGCTCGACAACGAACTGAGAGCGGCAGGCCAGACGATGGCGATTCCGCTCCTGGGCCGCTAGCGGATCAGACGCTCCTAGCCGCCTTGCTGCCAGGCGAGGATGCCGTCGAGCGGGTAGATCAGCATGATGACGTTGAGGGTGAGGTTGTCGCGGATCACCCATGCGGCGACCAGCTCCATGACGATCGCGATCACCACAGTCATCCGGACCGGCAGCCGGGCAGCAAGAAAGAAGCCGACCAGCATCGCCAGGATATCGGACATCGAATTGAGGATCGTGTCGCCGACATAGTCGCCGGAGACGGTCACGTCGCGATAGCGGTCGATGATCCAGGGCGTGTTCTCGAGGATCTCCCAGCCCGCTTCGACGGCGAGCGCAACAAGCGCGCGCACCCCGAGCGGCTGGCGGCGCGCGACCAGCCACAGCGCGAAGTAGAAGAGGAAGCCGTGGAGGATGTGGGAGAGCGTGTACCAGTCGAAGAACTGTTGCGAGGTGGTGCCGCCCATCCCCCACAGGGTGACTGTGCCGTCCGGCGCGATCCACGGCTGGCCAAACGCGGCAAGCACCGCCGCGGTTACGGCGAAGACTGCGACCCCGCCAAGGAATGTCAGGATTCGTCGCCGGCCGTCGCCGACAGCGCCACTCAATTCTCGGCGCCCTTTTCAGGCAGCGCGTAGCGGTTGATCAGCGGAAGCTGGAAGAGGGTGAAGACGAAGGTGATCGGCATGATGCCGAAGACCTTGAAATTGACCCACATGTCGGTCGCGGCCTGATCCTCCATCGTGGCGTCCGTTATCGCCCAAACCGCCAGATTGGCGACCGCCAGGAAGAAGAAGAACATCGCCCAGCGGAATGTCAGCTTCTTCCAGCCCTCGTCGGTCAGCCGGAAGACCGAGTCGAAGACATAGCCGAGCAGCGACTTGCCGAAGGCGAGGCCGACCAGCAACGCCGCGCCGAACAGGACATTGACGATGGTCGGCTTCATCTTGATGAAGTCGTCGTTCTGCCACCACAGGGTCAGCCCGCCGAAGATCACCACGACGATGCCGGTGACCAGCGGCATGATCGGCAGGCGGCGGGTGAGGATCAGCGACACCGCCAGCGCGATCAGGGTCGCGACAATGAAGAGTGCCGTGGCGATGAAGATAGGCCCGCCCAGCGAGCCGAGGGCCGGGACCTTCTCCGCCAGCCATTCGCCACGGCTGTTGGCGAAGAAGAAGACGCCGAGCGGCCCGAGCTCAAGTGCCAGCTTGAGGATCGGGTTGAGCGGCTCGCGGTCGGTCTGGTTCGGAGCGTGTTCGATTTCCATGATGCGGTCTACTTAGTCAATGAGCCTGCCGGAAGCTAGCCTGCGCCCTTCGGGGCGCCGCTTCGCGGAGCGCCTCAGGGTGACGATGTTGACGTTTCCCGGAAATCGCTGCGGTGCTGGCGCACCGGGTGGATGCCGATCCCCTCGCCATCCTGAGGTGCGAGGGCGCTTCGGCGCCCGAACCTCGAAGGACGCGGGACGGTTCCCCTCATCTCAGGTGTCCGAAACGTCTGAGCTCGTCGGTGATGACCCGGGTCATCGTCTCGCCGACCTTGGTGTAGTGGTTGCTGACCCCTCCGTCCCAGGTCCAGAAGAAGGTCCGGTCGATCAGGCCGAATGCGACGACAACCGCGCCATCGCCGTCCCTGATCGACCATTGCTGCGGCGTCTTGCCGGGATTGTCGCGGATGATCGCCAGCCCCCCCGCGAGCACGGGCGTCAGGCCCGCCTCAAGCGCGTCGATCGCCGCGAGCATGGCGTCGCGCCCTGAAGCCGCCGCGGGCTCCCGCGGTGCCTCGCGACGGGGAGGGGCTTCCGCCGCCGCGATCATCATGTCCCCACCATCGCCTCGGCGAATTCGCCGGCCTCGAAGGGTTCGAGGTCGTCGATCCCCTCGCCGACGCCGATGAAGTGGACTGGCAGGCCATGCTTGGCGGCGATGGCAACGAGGATGCCGCCGCGCGCCGTGCCGTCGAGCTTGGTCATCACCAGGCCGGTGACGCCCGCCCGCTTGCCGAAGATCTCGACCTGGTTCAACGCATTCTGTCCGGTCGTCGCGTCCAGCGTCAGGAGCACGCTGTGCGGCGCCGTCGGGTCGATCTTCCGGACGACACGGACGATCTTCTCGAGCTCGGCCATCAGTTCGTCCCGGTTCTGCAGCCGGCCGGCGGTGTCGATCAGCAGCACGTCGGCATGCTCGGCCCGCGCCTCGGTCAGGGCGTCGAAGGCGAGGCCCGCGGCGTCGGCGCCGGTCTCCTTGGCGACGACGCGGGAGCCGGTCCGCTCGCCCCAGATCTTGAGCTGTTCGGTCGCGGCGGCGCGGAACGTGTCGCCTGCGGCGAGCACGACCCTCTTGCCCTCGGATGTGAGCTTCGAGGTCAGCTTGCCGATCGTCGTCGTCTTGCCGGTGCCGTTGACTCCCACGATCAGAATGACATGCGGTTTCAGCGCCGGATCGATCTCCAAGGGCCTGGCGACCGGCTTGAGCCGCGATTCGATCTCGGCGGCGAGCACCGCCTTGACCTCGGCGTCGGTGATCTCCTTGTCGTAGCGGCCCTCGCCCAGCTTCTCGGCGATCGCCATCGCCGTGTCGACGCCGA
>NZ_JAGRLA010000016.1 GCF_020442045.1 Bauldia sp.
CGCGGCATTGTTGCTCGACGGGCGGCCGGAGCGTCCCGATGACGAGCGCGGCAGGGCCGCGAAGGCGAAGCTTGAGCGGCTTCAGGCCGCGCGGCGGGCCGGGTAGCTAGCTAGACTAGCGCCCCGCGGGGGGAGTGGCGTGGCTGCGGGGAGGACTCCTTCCCTGCCATCCTGAGATGCCCGGCGTAGCCGGGTCTCGAAGGACGCACCGGCCACAGGCCGAAGCAAACATCCACCGGCGGGCCGGGTAGCTAGGACGCGGAAGGGCTGCCGGAAGGCGATTCCGGCACCTCCGCCATCCGCCGGCGGGCATCGATGTCGAGCCTCCGCATCGCCGCATAGACGTCGCGCTTGGCTTCGTGGAAGCGGGCGATCTCCGGCGGGGTCGGCGCGGTCGCCTCGGCGTCGCGCGACATCGCCCGCATGGCGCCGGCGAGGTCGGCGAATTGGCCGGCCGCCACCGCCGCCAGCATCGCCGCGCCGAGCAGCACCGGCTCGCCGGTCGCCGGCAGCACCACCCGCACGCTGGTCGCGTCGGCGAGGATCTGGCGGACCAGCGCGCTGCGGCTCGCTCCGCCGCTGACGACGATGGTCCGGCAGTCGATCCCCTGCTCGCCGAGCGCATCGATGACATCGGCGAAGCCGCAGGAGAGGCCGCAGAGCCCGGCGACATACTGGCGCCGGAGGTCGGCGACGGTCTCGTCGAGCGACAGCCCGGCCATCACCGCCCGCGCATGCGGGTCGGCATAGGGCGAGCGGTTTCCCAGATAGTCGGGCAGGATGTGGATGTCGCGGGCGATCAGCGCCGCCTCGGAGAAGCTGTTCCGCCCCTCGACGATTTCGCGGTCGAGCCAGTCATGGACGCCGAGTCCCGCCCGCTCGGCCTCGGCACGCGCCTCCGGATAGGCGGCGTGCGAACGGATCAGGTGGTCGATGCCGGCCCCGGCGGTCGACTGGCCGCCCTCGATCAGCCAGCGCTCCGGCAGCATCGCCGACCAGTAGGGCCCCCAGACGCCCGGCACGAAGCGCGCCTCGACGGTCGAGGCCATGATGCAGGCCGAGGTCCCCATGATATAGGCGAGCCGCCCGGCCGGTTCCGCCGCATCGCCCTCGATGGTGGTGCCGCCGAGGGTGCCGACCCCGCCGGCATGGGCATCGATCAGGCCGGCCGCCACCGGGGTTCCTGGGAGAAGCCCGAGGTCGCGGGCGGCGGCCGCCGAGAGCCCGCCGCCGACCGGCGCGCCGGGCGCGACCATCGCCGTGCCGATCCGCGCATATCCCTCGGCGGCGAATTCCGGCATGCCGATCGCGGCGAGGTAGTCCTCGTTCCAGCCCCGCTCGTGGGCGAGGTAGTTCCACTTGCAGGTCACCGTGCAGATCGAGCGCGCCGCGTCGCCGGTCGCCCGGAAGGTCAGGAAGTCGACGAGGTCGAAGAACTGACCGGCGCCTTCGAAGGTCGCCGGCAGGTGGCGCTTCAGCCACAGCAGCTTCGGCATCTCCATTTCCGGCGAGACGCCGCCGCCGACATAGCGCAGCACCGGATGGCCGGTGGCGTTGATGGCCCGCGTCTCGTCCATCGCCCGGTGGTCCATCCAGACGATGACGTTGCGCCGCGCCTCCCCCGACGGGCTGACGCTGATCGGCCCTCCGTCGGGATCGAGGGCGACCAGCGAGCAGGTCGCGTCGAAGGCGATCCCCGCGACCGCCTCGGCGGGAATGCCGGCTTCGGCGACCGCCTGTTTCGTCGCCGTCCCGCAGGCCGCCCAGATGTCGTCGGAGGACTGCTCGACGACGTCGCCCGCCTCGCGCCACATCTCGATATTGCGCCTGGCCGTCCCGAGCAGCCGGCCGTCGGCGGTGAATATGCCGGCACGGGCGCTGCCGGTGCCGACGTCAATGCCGACGAAAGCCTTTTCCATGGGTTCCCTGCCGCGTTCCCCGACGCCTTACCAGCAGGTATAGCCCCCATCGACGAGGACCACGCTGCCGGTCATCAGACTGGCAGCCTTCCCGGCAAGGAACAAGACCACCGACGCGATCTCCTCGACTTCGCCCATCCGGCCCATCGGCGTGCCGCCGATCCAGTGCCGGTACATTTCCGGGTCGTCGTTGACGAAGGCGTTGAGCGGCGTGTTGATGTAGGTCGGCGCGACCGCGTTGACGCGCACCCCGCGCGCGCCCCATTCGGCGGCGAGCGACTTGGTCAGGTGGTGCACGGCCGCCTTGGAGGCGTTGTAGAAGGCCTGTTCCTGGGGCTTGTTGACGATGAAGCCGGACATCGAGCCGATATTGACGATCGCCCCCGACTGCGCCTTGAGCATGTGGTTGCCGAAGGCCCGGCAGCACCAGAAGGTGCCGTTGAGGTTGACGTCGAGGACGTTCAGCCAATGCTCGTCGGTCACCGTCTCGGCCGGCGTCATCGAGCGGGCGATGCCGGCATTGTTGACGAGGATGTCGATCCTGCCGTGGCGGGCGACGACGTCGTCGGCCACCGCGTCGACGCGGGCCGAGTCGGTGACGTCCATGATCGCGATCTCGGGGTCGTAGCCCCTGGCCCGCATCGCGTCGCGGCCGGTCTCGGCGATGCCGGCGTCCCGGTCGGCGATCACCACGCTGGCGCCGGCCTCGGACAGCGCTTCGACGCAGGCAAGGCCGATCGCCTGGCCGCCGCCGGTCACCAGCGCCACCTGGCCGTCGAGGCGAAACAATTCCATGTACATCGCGGTTCTCTCCTGTCGAAGCGCGCGAGGGCGGTCAGACGATCGCGACCTTGCCCCCGGGCCTCACCTCAGAGCCTTCCCCTCCCCGTCGAAGCGGTGAATGCGCTCCGGATTGGGAGTCATCCAGACGGCGTCCCCGGCGGACAGCGCGAACTCGCCCGGCGCCCGCGCGGTGATCGCGCCGACATCGTCGACGTCGATGTGGAAGAAGGTGTCGGAGCCGAGATGCTCGGCGATACGGACCTTGCCGGGCCATTCGCCGGCCTCGGTCGAGAGCTGGATATCCTCGGGCCGGATGCCGATCGTCGCCGCGCCGTCCCGACCCGGCGGCGGCGGGGTCAGCAGGTTCATGCGCGGCGAGCCGATGAAGCCGGCGACGAAGAGGTTGGCCGGATTGTTGTAGAGCTCCAGCGGCGTGCCGACCTGCTCGATGTTGCCGGCGTTGAGAACCACGATCTTGTCGGCCATGGTCATCGCCTCGATCTGGTCATGCGTGACATAGACCATCGTCGTCGCAAGCGTCTGATGAAGCTGGGTGATCTCGATCCGCATCTGGCCGCGCAGCGCCGCGTCGAGATTCGACAGCGGCTCGTCGAACAGGAAAGCCTTCGGCTCGCGGACGATCGCCCGGCCGATGGCGACGCGCTGGCGCTGGCCGCCGGAGAGCTGGCCCGGCCGCCGGTCGAGGTAGCCGGTCAGGTTCAGGGTGCTCGCCGCCTTCTCGACCTTGCTGTCGATGACGTCGCGCGACACGCCGGCCATCTTGAGTGGGAATGCGATGTTGCTGCGGACGCTCATATGCGGATAGAGCGCGTAGGACTGGAACACCATCGACAGGCCGCGCCTGGCCGGCGGCTCCTTGGCGACATCGACGCCATCGATCTCGATGGCTCCGCTGGTGACGTCCTCGAGCCCGGCGATCAGCCTGAGAAGCGTGGACTTGCCGCAGCCGGAGGGGCCGACGAAGACGACGAATTCACCATCTTCGATCGTGAGATCGACGTTGGGAATGACCTCGACCTCGCCGAATACCTTGCGGACATTGCGCAGGATGATGCTGCCCATCACAGGACTCCCGTATCGGGTGCGGCGATCATTTCACGGCACCGAAGGTGAGGCCGCGCACGAGCTGACGCTGCGAGAACCAGCCGAGCAGCAGGATCGGTGCGATCGCCATCGTCGAGGCGGCGGAGAGTTTCGCCCAGAACAAGCCTTCCGGGCTCGAATAGGACGCGATGAACGCGGTGAGCGGCGCGGCCCCCGCGGCGGTGAGGTTCAGCGTCCAGAAGGCCTCGTTCCACGCGAGGATGATGTTGAGGAGCATGGTCGAGGCAATGCCCGGCACCGCCATCGGCAGGAGGACGTAGACGATCTCCTTCCACAGCACCGCGCCGTCCATCCGGCATGCTTCAAGGATGTCGACCGGGATTTCCTTGAAATAGGTGTAGAGCATCCAGATGACGATCGGCAGGTTGATCAGCATCAGGATGATGGTCAGGCCGCCCAGGGTATCGAGCAGGTTGAGGTTCTTGAAGATCAGGTAGATCGGCACCAGCACCCCGACCGCCGGCATCATCTTGGTGGAGAGCATCCACATCAGGATGTCCTTGGTGCGCCGGGTCGGCGAGAAGGCCATCGACCAGGCGGCCGGCACGGCGATGATCAGCGCCAGCAGCGTCGAACCGCCGGCGATGACCACCGAATTGAAGAAGTGCTTGAAGTAGTCCGAGCGCGACTGGACCTCGGTGAAATTTTCCAGCGTCCAGTGCGGCGGGAAGAAGGCCGGCGGGAAGAGGATCGCGTCGCCCTCGGTCTTGAACGAGGTGAGGATCGTCCACAGGATCGGGAAGAAGATAAGGAGCGCCACGATCCAGACGAGGACCGTGTAGGTCCATTTTTTTTGTACGCTGACGGCGCGGGCCATGGTCAGTTTCCTCCAGATAGCGGGGCGGGCAACGGCACCCCCGCGGCATCCCCGGCGAAGGCCCCCAAGCCTTCTGTCATCCCCGGCGAGCACGCCCACCCCGTCATCCCCGGCGAGCGCCACTCCCCTGTCATCCCCGGCGAGCGGCCGAAGGACGCGAGGGAAGGGGAACCAGTAAACGGCCAGCCCTCCGCAGAATGCGCCGCCGCGTCCAACCGCCAGCCGGCGTCGCCCTCCGCGGAAGACACCGCCGCGCCCAGCCACCAGCCGGCATCGGTTACTGGGCCCCCTTCCCGCGGCCCTGACGGGCCGCGCCGGGGGTGACAGATGGCGCCCTTCATCCCGGTCATCGCTTCGGAATTCTCCGTTGCCCAGGCCATCGTCAGCGCTCGAGGTTCTTGCCGACGATCCGGACCAGGAAGATCGCGACGATGTTGGCGAGGATCACCGCGATCACGCCGCCGGCCGAGGCACCGCCGACGTCGTAGTCGAGCAGCGCCTGATGGTAGATGAGATAGGTGATGTTGGTTGAGGCATAGCCCGGGCCGCCGCTTGTCGTGACGAGGATCTCGGCGAACACCGAGAGCAGGAAGATCGTCTCGATGAGGATGACGACGGTTATCGCGCGGGCGAGGTGCGGCAGCACGATGTAGAAGAAGAGGCTGATCGAGCGGGCGCCGTCCATGCCGGCTGCCTCCTTCTGTTCTTCATCGAGCGACTGCAGCGCGGTCAGAAGGATCAGCGTCGCGAAGGGCAACCACTCCCAGGATACGATGACGATGATCGAGAACAGCGGATAATTCTGCAGCCAGGCGACCGGCTGGGCACCGAAGACCGACGCGATCCAGGCGAAGATCCCGTAGTTCGGATCGAACATCATGTTCTTCCACACCAGCGCGGAAACCGTCGGCATGACGAAGAACGGCGAGATGACGAGGATGCGGACGATCCCCCGGCCGAAGATCGGCAGGTCGACCAGCAAGCCGAGGAAAATCCCGCCGATGACCGTGATGGCCAGCACGGAGATGGTAAGGACCAGCGTATTGCCGAAAGCCGTGAAGAATGATGGATCGGTGAGGAAGTAGTAGTAGTTCGTCCAGCCGGCGAAGCCGCTGTTGAGCGGATTCAGCAGGTTATAGGTCTGGAACGAGTACCAAAGGGTCAGCGCCAGCGGCACGGCCATCCAGATGAAGAGGATGATTACCGACGGCGTCAGCATCGCACGCGACAGGCTGCGTGTATTGGCGGTCGCCATGTTTCCCCTCCCCCTTTGGCGGGCGCTCGTTGCGGCGTCCCTTGCACGGTCCCGGCGGGCCGGCCGGTCACCGGTCCCCTCGCCGGCGGCGAATCTGCGTGGTGCCGGACTGGTCCGGTCGGGGGCTGCCCGGGCGGCGGATTGTCTGCCCGGGCAGCCTGTCTTCGGTCCCGGGAGGACTACTTGATGTAGCCGGCCTTGGTCATCGTGCGGGTCGCCACGTCCTGGGCCTGGCTGAGGGCGTCATCGACGCTCGACTGCCCGGCAAGCGCCGCGGAGAAGATCTGGCCGACCGTGTCGCCGAGGCCCTGGAACTCGGGGATCGCGACGAATTGCACGCCGGTATAGGGCACCGGCTTGACGGTCGGATTCTTCGGGTCGGCGGCCTGGATCGACTGGAGCGTCATCTCCGCGAACGGCGCGGCGCTGGTGTAGTCCGCATTCTGGTAGAGCGAAGTGCGGGTACCCGGAGGCACGTTGGCCCAGCCCTCCTTCTCGGCGACGAGCTCGAGATAATGCTTGCTGGTCGCCCAGGCGATGAACTTCTCCGCCGCGTCGACCTTCTGCGAGCCGGCGGGGACCGCGAGCGACCATGCCCACAGCCAGTTGGCCCGCTTGCCGAGGCCCTTGTCGGGCGCCAGCGCGAAGCCGACCTTGTCGGCGACCGTCGATTGCTCCGGATTCGTCACGAAGGACCCGGCGACGGTGGCGTCGATCCACATGCCGCACTTGCCCTGCTGGAAGAGGGTGAGGTTCTCGTTGAAGCCGTTGGCGGAAGCACCATTCGGTCCGTCGGCCGTCATCAGGTCGACATAGAACTGGATCGCGTCATGCCATTCCGGGCTGTCGAACTGCGGCTTCCAGTTCTCGTCGAACCAGCGCGCGCCGAAGGAATTGGCGAGCGTCGTCAGGAAGGCCATATTCTCGCCCCAGCCGGCCTTGCCGCGGAGGCAGATGCCGTTGATGCCGTTGGCGCGGTCGGTCATCTTGTCCGCCGCTTCCTTGACCTGATCCCAGGTCGGCTTGTCGGGCATGGTCAGCCCGGCCTTTTCCATCAGGTCCTTGCGGTACATCACATACGAGCTCTCGCCGTAGAAGGGCGCGGCATAGAGCTTGCCGTCGACGCTGAGGCCGGCACGGATCGCCGGGAGCAGGTCATCGACGTCATAGTCGGCGCCGAGATTGTCGAGCGCGACCAGCCAGCCATTCTTCGCCCAGATCGGCACCTCGTAGGTTCCGATGGTCAGGATGTCATACTGGCCGCCCTTGGTGGCGATGTCGGTCGTCACCTTCTGGCGCAGCACGTTCTCCTCCAGCGTCACCCACTGGAGCGTGACGTCGGGATTCAGCTGAGCGAAATCCTCGGTCAGCGTCTGCATCCGGATCATGTCGCCGTTGTTGACGGTGGCGATCGTCAGCTCGGTCTGGGCCAGCGCCTGTCCGGCGACCAGAAGCGAAGCCGCGCCCAGCAGGGCGGTGGTAAGTCGGATCATAGGTCTCCTCCCAATTTTGTGAGCATCTACTCTCACATTGATCATATGCTCACTTGATCATTCGAAAATGTCAAGAGCAGATGATCAGGCCGCGGTGGGACGCATCGCGGGAGGGGGCATCCCGGCCGCGCCCGCGGCACGACCGCGTCCGCCCGGCGGGCGCCCGGGCGCCGTCCGGCGATGTTTCAGACGTGTCTCGGGCGTGTTTCGGGCGGGTCGGAAAGGTCAGCCGAGGTCGAGCAGCGACCGGGCCGTGGTCTCGTTGGTGATCAGCCCGTTGACCAGCCTGCCGACCAGGGCGCCGCGGATCGCCAGCACTTTCGCCGGGCCTTGCGCGACCGCGACGACCGTCCGTTGCGCCGGCGCTTCGAGGGGAACGCTGGTCAGCCGCTCGTTGATGCCGCCGGACAGGATCCGGCCGGAGGTATCGAAGCTCCAGCCGACGATTTCCCCAACGGCGCCAAGGCGATGCATCTCGGATAGCTCGGCGTCGGAAATGAATCCGTCCATCCGCAACTGCGCGCTTTCGTCCATCCGCCCGACGCCGACCAGGGTCACCTCCGCGGCCTCGGCAAGGTCGCGAAGCCGGCGCACCGGCTCGAGGCGAATCAGTTGGTCGCGCTCCTCGGGCGACGGCACCACCACCGGCAGCGGCATCGGGAAATGCGGCGCCTGCGTCAGGTCCGAGAGCCGCGCCAGAACGTCGTAGAAGCTGCCGGCGCCTTCCATCGAGATATGGCCGACCAGCGAGACGAGCTTGTGCTGCCGGCGGGTCATTCGCGGCACCTGCTCGACCGCCGCGCGGAGGGTCCGGCCGGTGCCGACGGCGATGACGGTCGGCTCCGGCGTCGCCAGCTTCTGCTCGAGAAACGCCGCCGCCGCCTCGGCGATCCCGACCACCTCGCTGTCGGATTCCGCGTCGGCGGGCGTCACGTCGCAATACCGCAAACCGAAGCGTTCCGTAAGCTTTGCCGCCAATTCCATGCATGCTGCGACGGGATGGTCGAGGCGGAAGGTGATCAGCTTTTCCGACAGCGCGAGGGAGACCAGGCGCTGCGCGGTCGGGCGCGAGACATTGAGCCGGCGGGCGATCTCGTCCTGGGTGATGCCGGCGACGTAATAGAGCCAGCCGGCCCGTGCCGCATCGTCGAGTCGATCCGTCGACCGGGGCTTCTTCATACGCCGGCGAGCTCCGCCATCGAGGTGACGATCCGGTCGGCGCCGGCCTCCGACAGCGCGCTCGCCACGTCGCGTCCGGCGCAGTGGCTGCCCCCAGTGAATCCCCAGACCGTCATGCCCGCTGCCTTTCCCGCGACCACCCCGGCAATCGTATCCTCAAGGACAAGCGACCGTCGAGGCTCCGCCGCCATCGCCGTCGCGGCGAAGACGAAGAGATCGGGCGCCGGCTTGCCGTGGGCGACCATCGCCGCGTTGAAGATGCGATCCCCGAAGGCCTCTTCGAGCCCGGTCAGCGCAAGCGCGAGCCGGATGCGGTCCATCCCGCTCGACGAGGCGAGGCAATATGGACCGTCGATGCCGGCAATGACGTCGAAGACCCGCGGCATCGGCTTCAGCGAGCTGCGGTACGCCGCCTCGAGGTGATCATACAGCTCGCCGCGGAATCCCTCCGGGAGAGCGCCCCCCCTCTCCTCGCGGTAATGCCGCTCGACCGCGTCGAGGCCGCGGCCGAGAAAACGGGCGAAGACGTCGTCGATCCGGGTCGGCAATCCATGCAGCGAAAGGACGTCGGCGAGGCATTGGCAGGCCAGCACTTCGCTGTCGACGACAACCCCGTCACAGTCGAAAATGACCAGATCGAACCCTTTCATCACCCGCCGGATCATCCGTGCCAAACCCGCGCGAAGAGAGCATAAGTTCCACATGAGAGCAAACACTTGCCCCGGAAAACAGCCATTCCGCCACTCTGTCCAGAGGGTATAACCCGAGCCTTGCGTCATTTCCCACCACGCCGGGTTACCGGGGCGGGCACGCCAAGAAATTGCAGCCTCGTCTCCATCATCGGCCCCGATCAATCGCCAACCCGCTATACTAGCGAAAGTTGAATCGGGCACCGCTCGGGAGGTCTGGCCAACGCGCTGGCGGACGGACGGAACGGCAGAGGAAGACAGGCATCCGGCGCGCATCGGAATGCGTCGCGCGGATGCCAGGGGACGGGAACCAGGAACCATGGCCCAGGCCGGTCGAGCTGAAACAGGCGATGAAATCGAGCCCTGGCTCGACCGGCGGGTCGCGGCCTGGGCGACGTATGACGTGGCGAGCTCGGCCTATTACGGCGTGGTTCCGCCAAGCCTGTTTCCGATCTTCTACCTGACCGGGGTCGCGACAGGCGGTGGAGGCTTTCTCTCCTGGGGCGCGACCGTATCGCTCGCGCTGATCTTCGCCGGCTGCCTGGCGCCGATCGTCGGGCGCATGGCCGACCGGAACGGATGGCATTGGCCGCTGCTCGCCACGACCACGGCCATCTACTGCCTCGCGACGGCGGCCCTCTCGCTCGTCAACCAGGGCGAGGCGGCCTTTGCCCTTGCGGTCTTCGCGCTGGCCCAGGCTTCCTACCT
The DNA here is from genome assembly GCF_020442045.1 of Bauldia sp. Lineage (GTDB taxonomy): Bacteria > Pseudomonadota > Alphaproteobacteria > Rhizobiales > Kaistiaceae > Bauldia. The sequence goes on from NZ_JAGRLA010000016.1 coordinate 9,969, forward strand.
GCTCTCCGTGCCCCTCTACGAGGCATATCTCCCCGCGATTGCCACGCCACGCACCATGGCGCGCGTGTCCGGTTTCGGCTGGGCCCTGGGTTTCGTCGGCGGGATCATCGCGATCGCCGCCGCCTGGACGTTCGTCGCCGATGGCGCCGGCCCGGACAATTTCAACCGCTACCGCCAATCCTTCGTGGTCATCGCGGCGATCATATTCGTGCTCGCCATTCCGTCGCTTGTGGCGATCCGCCGGACGTCGATTCCCTCGACGCCGAGCAGTCCGAGGCCGTCGCTCGCCGACACGCTGCTGAACTGGCGCGAGCATGAGGCCTTCTTCAAGCTCCTCCTCGCCTATTACCTGATCAGCGACGCAATGGTCACGATCGCGGCGTTCGCCTCCGCCTTCTTCAGCGGCCAATTCGGCTCGACCGTCCGCGAGCTGCTGACCCTGCTCCTCATCGTCACCGTCGTCGCCCTGCCGGCAACGCTGGCCTCGGGCTTCCTGGCCAGTCGCTGGGGACAGAAGAAAACCCTGGCGGTCTGTATCGCAATCTGGATCGCCGCGGTGATGGTCATGGCTTTCGGGCAAGGTGCCTGGGCGCCCGTCCTTGCCGCCGTGCTCCTTGGCATGGTCTTCGGATCGACCCAGTGCGTCTTCCGGTCGCTTCTCGGCCAGACCATGCCGCGATCGCGCGCCGCCGAGTTCTTCGGCTTCAACGCCTGGGCCGGGCGCATGTCCGCCGCGGCGGGACCGTTGATCTATGGGGTCATCGCCACGGTCAGCGGCAGCCAGCGGCTCGCGCTGCTGTCGGTCCTCGTCTTCATCCTCGCGGGCGCCTGGATCCTGCGCGGCGTCCGCGTCGAGGAACCCTGATCGCCCGCGGCCACCAACTGCCGCTGTCCAGGTTCTCGGCCGACGCCGCTTGCAAGCGCGGGGAACCAGCCATCCTGTCGCCGGTCCTCTTCGTATTGACTAACGCCGGGATCAACGTATGCGTTGTTGGACGGTGATTGCCAAGCCGCTAGTGTTTCGATCGTGGCTCGAGAGCGCTGTCGACCCGAAACCGAGGAATCGTCTGCATGCCGGGCCTGTCGTCCCTCCATATCGCCGTCTTTCCGGGTGACGGCATCGGCGTGGAGGTGATGAGCGAATGCATCCGCCTGCTGAACGTCCTTTGTGAGCGGGACCGGAGGCTCTCACTCGTCTTCGAGCATCTGGAAGCCGGCGCGGACCTCTACAGCCGGACGGGTACTGCCCTCCCCGACAGCGCGCTCGACCGGGCGGCGCGGGCCGACGCCATCCTTTTCGGCGCCATGGGCCTGCCCCATATCCGCTACGCGGACGGACGCGAGGTCGCACCGCAGCTCGACCTCCGCGAGGCGTTCAACCTCTATGCCGGCGTCCGTCCGGTCCGGCCCATTCCCGGGCTGAAGCCGGTGCTCGCCGACGAACGCGCGGCGAGGATCGATTTCGTCCTCGTTCGCGAGTCGACCGAGGGCCTGTTCGCCCGGCGCCAGGACGGCAGGATGGAAGGCGACCGGACGGCGACCGACGTGCTGGAGGTGACGCGTGGCGCCGTCGAGAAGGTGTCGGACTTCGCCTTCCGCCTCGCCGCCGGCCGCCATTCGGACCGCCGGGCGACGGTGACCTGTGTCGACAAGGCCAATGTGCTCTCGTCCCTCGCCTTCTTCCGCAAGGTGTTCGACGAAGTGGCGAAGCGCCACTCCAATGCCGCCGACGCAAATCACATGTATGTCGACGCGGCGGCTCTCAATTTCGTCCGCCGCCCGTGGGACTTCGACGTCATCGTCACCGAGAACATGTTCGGCGACATCCTTTCCGACCTCGGCGCCGCGCTGCTTGGCGGACTCGGCCTCGCGCCCTCCGGCGACATCGGCGACGACCACGCCGTGTTCCAGCCCTGCCACGGCAGCGCGCCGGACATCATGGGCACCGGCAAGGCGAATCCGATCGGCATGTTACTGTCGGCGGCGATGATGTTCGACTGGCTCGCCGGGCGGCACGGCCACGATCCCTGCCGCGAGGCTGCCGCCGACCTCCGCGGCGCGATCGACCGGGCCTTCGAGATCGGCGCCGTGTTGCCGATCGAGCTTGGCGGCACCGACACGGCCTCGGATGTCACCAACGCCATCATCGCCGAGCTCGGACCGAAACGGCTGCGCTGACGCGCGCCTTCCCATGCCGCTCAGAGGCCGGGCGTCATCCGGTGCCAGCCGGTCTCCTGCTGGAAGGCGTGGCCGAGGGCAAGGACAAGCGCATCCCGCCAGCGGCCGGCCGCGATCTGCATGCCGACCGGCAGGCCGGCGGAGAAGCCGCAGGGAACCGAGAGTGCCGGCATCCGCGCCGCCGGCCAGGCCCAGCAGAACCGGCTGAGGCGGCTCGAGACCTCGGTGAGCCTGCTGTCGTCGCCGACCTCCGGCGCGACGATCGGCACCGTCGGCGTGATCATCGCGTCGGCTTCGTCGCGGAAGAAGGCCTCGCACCGCGCCCGCCAGTCCTCGAGCCAGCGGAGCCGGCGGGCGTAGTCGACGGCGCGCATATCGAGGCCCGGCTGAAGCCGCGTCCGCACCCCGATACTGAATCCATCCGGATTGTCTTCAAGGCGCTGGCGATGGAACGTCGCGGCATCGACGAAGAGCAGGGGCATCAGGTTGGATTGCGCCTCCGCGGCGCCGGGAATCGACTTCGCCACAAGCCGTGCCCCGCCCGTCTCCAGCACCCGCGCCGCCGCCAGGACAAGCTCCGCGATCTCCGGGTCCGCCTCGCTGAAGAAGAAGTCGTCGGGAATCGCCAGGCGAAGCCCGGCGACATCGCCGTCGAGACCGGTCAGGAAATCAGCCGGCTCCACGCCGTGCCGCAATGCCTGCTCCGGATCAACGATCGCCGCCTGGATGCGGGCGACATCGGCGACGCTCCCGGCGAGCGGCCCGACCACGTCATGGGGCGGACTGACCGGCAGCACGCCTGCCGCCGGGACGCTGCCGCCGGTCGGCCTCAGCCCGGTCGCTCCGGTCAGGGCGGCGGGCATGCGGATCGAGGACCCGGTGTCGCTGCCGAGCGCGCCGGCGCTCAGACCGGCCGCGACGGCGACCGCCGACCCGCCGCTCGACCCACCCGGAATCCGGTTTGTGTCCCACGGGTTGCGACAGCCGCCGTAAAAGGCGTTCTGGGTCGTCCCGCCATAGGCGAATTCGTGCAGGTTGGTCTTGCCGAGGATCACCGCGCCGGCCGCCCTCAGCCGGGTCACAACGGCGGCGTCGGTTTCGGCGATTCTGTCGGCGAAGAAGCTGGACCCGGCGGTGCAGCGAACGCCGGCAACGTCGATGCAGTCCTTGATCGCCACCGGCATGCCGTGAAGCAGGCCGAGCGATCTCCCTTCGCGCTTTGCGGCATCCGCCGCGCGCGCCGCCGCGCGCGCTTCCTCGGCGGTCACCGTGATGAAGGCCTGGAGGACGGGATCGAGCCTTTCGATCCGCGCGAGGCACGCCTCGGTGGCCGCCACGGAGGATGACGCGCCGGGATACGGCTCTGCGGGCGAAACAGCGTCCGTCATCAGAGGCCCTTGAGGTTCAGCCGCTTGAGAAGCTCGACCAGCATCTCGCCGCCTGCCTTGCGA
>NZ_JAGRLA010000138.1 GCF_020442045.1 Bauldia sp.
GCCGCACCGGCGTCGAGGTCTCGCCCGACCGGGTGATGATCGTGCCCGGCGGCAAGGTGACGATGTTCTCGGCCATCCTGATGTTCGGCGAGCCCGGCGCCGACATCCTCTATCCCGACCCCGGCTTTCCGATCTACCGCTCGATGATCGAGTTCACCGGCGCCAATCCCATCCCGATCCCGATCCGCGAGGAGAACGGCTTCGCCTTCTCGGCCGAGGAGACCCTTGCCCTGATCACGCCGAAGACCCGGCTGATCATCCTCAATTCGCCGGCGAACCCGACCGGCGGCGTCACCCCCAGGCAAGAGATCGACAAGCTGGTCGCCGGCCTCGCCGACTGGCCCGACGTCGCCATCCTCTCCGACGAGATCTATGGCCAGATGACCTATGACGGCCTCGCCCACGTCTCGCTCCTGACCTATCCCGAGATCCGCGACCGCCTCATCCTCCTCGACGGCTGGTCGAAGACCTATGCGATGACCGGCTGGCGGATGGGCTGGTCGATCTGGCCGGACAGCCTCTACGACAAGATGCGCAAGCTCGCGGTCAACGCCTGGTCCTGCGTCAACGCCCCGTCGCAACATGCCGGGCTCGCGGCGCTGACCGGTCCGCAGGATTCGGTCGCCGAGATGGTCGCCGAATTCGACAAGCGCCGGAAGATCGTGGTCGAGGAGCTGAACAAGCTCCCCGGCGTCTCCTGCATCGTGCCGAAGGGCGCCTTCTACGCCTTCCCGAACATCACGAAGACCGGCTTCAAGGCCAAGGAGCTGGCGAAGACCATGCTCGAGGACGAGGGCGTCGCGATCATCGGCGGCCCGGATTTCGGCATCCTCGGCGAGGGCTATGTCCGCGTCTCCTATGCCAACTCGGCGGAGAACATCCAGCGCGCCATGGTCCGCATGGCCGGCTTCCTCGCCCGCCACCACAACGCGACGGCGGCGGAGTAGGCGTCGCAACGGCGACAACCGGACGGATCGCGGCATACGAAGACTTTTAGCCGGCTATTCTTCTCGATGGGCGCCGGATTGAGGCCCGTTCCGGCGGGGCGTCCCCTCTTTCGGTATCGTGATCCAGGCGGCGATCGCGGCGAGCAATGCCCACGCCGCGACGATGCCCATTCCGGACGCATAGCCTGACAGGAAAGCCGCCTCGGTCGCCGTCCTCGATGCGTCATCCGGCGCCGGCAGGATACCGAAACGTGGCGCCCCGGCTGGTGCCCTGGCGCCGTAGACCAGGCTCGCCACCGCGCCGACGATGGCGATCGCGAAGACGCCGGCCAGCCGGCTCGCCGCGTTGTTGACTCCGGAGGCGGCGCCCTGCCGTCCCTCGGGCACCGCATTCATCACCGCGGTGGTCAGCGGCGAGACGAGAATCCCGAGGCCGATCGCCAGCGCGACCATCGGCGCGAGGACCCCGAGCCAGTAATTGTCGGGCGTCAGGGCCAGCACCACGCAGGCCAGGGCGAAGAGCAACGGACCGCCCGCCAGGAAAGGGCGTGGGCCGTAGCTGTCGGCGAGGCCGCCCATCCAGCGCGACATCAGCCCGATGATCACCCCGACCGGCAGGATGGTGAGCCCCGCCTCAGCGGTCGTCAGGCCCCGTCGCGCCAGCAGGTCGAAGGGCAGCAGGAACATCGATCCGCCAAGCGCGCCGTAGAGCAGGATGGTGACGATATTGCCGCCGGTGAAGACCGGTGAACGGAAGAGCGCCGGCGGCATCACCGGATTGGCCGCCCGCCGCTCGGCAAGGACGAACAAGGCGACGAGGACGATCCCGGCGGTGACGGCTCCGGCGCCGGCGAGCCACCCGCCGTCCTCCGCGCCGATCGCGATGGTCCCGTAGGTGATCGCGCCGAAGCCTGCGACCGCGAGCGTCGCGCCCGGCCAGTCGACCGCCCCGCGCGCCGTCTCGTCACGGCTCTCCGGCACGTAGCGGCCGGTGAGCCAGATCGCGGCTACCGCGACCGGAATGTTGATCCAGAAGGCGATCCGCCAGGAGAAGGCGTCGATCAGCAGCCCGGCGATCGCCGGGCCGAGCGCCGTCGTCATTGCCGAGGCGGCCGCCCATGTCCCGATCGCCCGCCCGCGGATCGCCTTCGGGAAATTCGCCGAGATCAGCGCCAGGCTTTGCGGCACCAGCAGCGCCGCGCCGACACCCTGCACGATCCTCGCGGCGACAAGCACCCCGACGTCTTGCGCCAGCGCGCAGCCGATCGAGGCGAGGGCGAAGACGACGATCCCGGCGCTGAAGACGCGGCGCCGCCCGATCCGGTCGCCAAGTCCGCCGCCGACCAGCATCAGCGCGCCGAGCATCAGCAGGTAGCCGTTCACCACCCATTGCAGGCTGGTGATGTCAGCGCCGAGGCCGCGCTGGATCGTCGGCAGGGCGATATTGACGATGGTTCCGTCGAGGAAGGCCATCGACGAGGCGAGGATGGTCGCCGCAAGGACGTAGGGCCGCGCCGCGGGCGCGCAATAGGCGTCGCCCGCCTCGCCGGCGTGAAGCGGGGCACGGCCTTCCCGAGCGATTGGACGATGGGTCTGCACGCGGCATCCTCCCCGCAGCGTCGGACGCATAGGACGGGGACGATAGCCGATGTCAGCCCGCCGCGTCAGGGCAGAGGCGGCGAAGCGGCGGGGTCAGGCCGCCTCCGCCACCTCGTCCCTGTCGCGTGCCTCCTTGAGCGCGCCGGTCCACCAGACCAGCTGGTCGAGCATCGTATCGGCCATCTGCCGGACCGGGGCGAAGAGCGCCGGGTCGACGGGAGCCTCCTCGCCAACCATTGACATGTAGAGATCCATCGGCAGGTGGACGCCGTGGCGGATCGGCGCCATCTGCAATTCGATCGCGATCAGGCGCATATGCTCGACGGCGCGCGCGCCGCCGACCGAGCCATAGGCGACGAAGCCGGCCGCCTTGCGGTTCCATTCCCGGTAGACCCAGTCGAAGGCATTCTTCATCTCGCCACCGACGCTCCGGTTATATTCGGGCGCGACGACGACGAATCCGTCCTGCGCGCCGATTGCCTGGGTCCAGCGCGCGACCGCCTCGTCCCCGTAGGGCTCCTTGATATAGCCCGGCGCCATCGCCTTGTTGAAGAAGGGCAGCTTGTGGTCGCGCAGGTCGATGAAGGCCGGCTCGACCCCCTTGCGCTTTGCCAGTTCCCCGTAGATCCAGCGCGCCGGCTTCTCGCCGAAGCGTCCCTCGCGCGTGCTGCCGAGGATGACCGCGATATTCAGCATTCCGCTCTCCGATCCGTTCCGGGGATCCGGCGGCGGGAGGCTCCCCGGATATCCCCTGATCGGTCACTCTTTCGCAGCGGGAACCATTCGCGAAGTGCTTAAATTCCGATCGGGTCCATCGGTTTGACTGATAGGGGGGCCGACAGGGCCGCCGCCGGCAGGGCGCCGCGGCCGACGCATTCCGGCAGCCGCTGCCGGATGCGGTCGATCAGCCAGCGCCCGGCGCGCCCCGGCGGGCGGCCGCGCTCGTGGATGACGTGGATCGGGAATTCGTTCCGCGTCCGCTCCTTCAGCTCCAGCTCCTTGAGCCGGCCGGCGGCGATGTCCCAGCGCACCATGTGCCGGGGCATGTGGCACCAGCCGAATCCGGCGAGCAGGAAGTCGAGCCGGGTCGTCTGGTCGGCGAAGCGCCATGTGCGGTGGCTGATGATCCCGCCGCTCAAGCCTTCCGAAACCGGGGTCCGGTCGGTCAGCACCAGTTGCAGCGACTGCTCCAGCGCCTCGCGGTCGACCGGCCCCTCGATGGCGGCGAGCGGATGGCCGGCCGCGACGACCGGCACCGTCGGGATGCTGACCAGGAATTCCATTTCACGGTTCTCGCCCGCGATCCCGAACGGAACATAGAGGCCGAGCCGGGCCGTCCCGTCCCGCAGCCGCTGTTCGGCGCCGCCGAGACCTTCGGTGAACAGGGTGACCGGCAGATTGGGGAAGGTCTCGGCGAGATCCTTGAGGCACGCGGTCAGCACCTCGATCGGAAAGATCACGTCCACCGCGAGCGTCAGCTCCGCCTCGATGTCGTTGACGATGCTCTCGGCCCGCGCCTTCAGCGTCGCGGCCTCGCCGAGCAGCCGCCGCGCGTCAGAGAGGATCACCCGGCCCGCGTCGTTGAGCTTCGGCACCCGGCCGCGGCGATCGAAGAGCGGCGTGCCAAGGGCGTTCTCGAGTGACTGGACGGACTGGCTGATGGCCGACTGGACACGGCCGAGACTGCGCGCGGCGGCGGAGAAACTGCCGTTTTCGGCCACGGCGACCAGCACGCGAAGCTGGTCGAGGGTCAACGCATCGAGCATGAACTATCACCCCAACTGATGATATCAAACAGTATTTGGCCAATTTCACTGACAGATCAAGCGGCCCATCTTTGTCTTCGGCGGGGCCTTGGTGCCCTTCGATGACAAGAGATGGGACCGATGAACCAGATCCTGAAGACCGCGGATTTCGAATCCGCACGCCACGTGCGGGGGCCAATCGACGGACAAGCGCTGGATAGCCTCTTCCGTGAAGCCCGCACCCACAACCTATTCCTCGACGAGGCGGTGCCGCATGACCTGCTCGAGGAGGCGGTCGAGCTCGCCAAGATGGGACCGACGGCGGCCAACACGTCGCCGCTCCGCATCGTCTTCGTCGAGAGCGACGAGGCCAAGGCACGGCTTGAGCCGGCGCTCGCCGAGGGCAACCGCGACAAGACGATGTCCGCCCCGGTGACCGCCATCGTCGGCTATGACATGGCCTTCTACGACAAGCTGCCGAAGCTTTTCCCCCACACCGACGCCCGTTCGTGGTTCGTCGGCAACGACGCCTTCATCGAATCGACGGCGAAACAGAGCGGCACGCTGCAGGCCGCCTATTTCATCCTCGCGCTGAGGGCCGTCGGCCTCGATGCCGGTCCGATGGGCGGCTTCGACAACGCCAGGGTCGATGCGGAATTCTTCGCCGGAACCACTTTCCGGTCGAACTTCCTGGTCAATATCGGCTATGGCGACGACGAGAAGCTCTTCCCGCGCAGCCCGCGCCTCGACTTCGAGGAGATCGCCCGCTTCGCATGAGGCCCGCCGGGACGCCCGCGGCCGATCCCTCGGCCAGGCGCCACGCCCCGGATGACGATCACGCCACCGGAACCCGGCGCCCTGATTCGCCGCCGCGCCATCGCCAATCTCGCTCGGTCCCCGTAATCCCCGGTAATCCCACGACGGCGACTCCGCGCTATGCCGGCGAGGGAAGATGAGGCACCATCCTGTCACTGCAAAGGGCCGGTCGAGTCCGGAAGGGCAAAGCGGACGATCGAGACCGGTTCAGAGCGGACCGTGCGGAAGGGTTGGTGCAAGCCGATCTGACCGGAAATGCCCCGCGGAGCCGTTTCGAGGAGTGGGCTGCAGCGATGTGGCGCATGAATGGAAGCGGGCCGATGCTCCCGTGAACGGCGGTTCAACCGTTCGACGGGCGCCGCGGAGGCCGAAAGGCTCAAGTGGTGGTGGACGGAAAGCGTTTCGCAGCGATGTGAGCCGCGGACCGGACACTCAGCCCGGAAGGGAAGACAGCGCGCCTTTGGCAGCGCAGTCGGACCGGATGGCCTGACAGGGAGGCGTCGGTTGGGGCAACCTGAGCGACGCCTTTCTGCCGTCTGGCGTCGTCTCCCGGCGCCACCGCGCCTCAAAAGTCCCCCGGCTCCGGATTTCCTCGCCCCCAAACAACAAACGCCGCCGGAAGACCGGCGGCGCCTTGCTTGTCCTTGTCGCCCGCGGCCTGGCGGCCGCACGCTTGAAGAGGCTGGCTTAGACGAGCTCGAGCCGAACGGCCTTCGGCCCCTTGCCCATCCGGTCAGGCTCGACTTCAAAAGTCACCTGCTGGCCATCGGCGAGATGGCTGATGCCCGAAGCCTCGAGCGCGGTCACGTGGACGAAGACATCCTTCGAACCGCCTTCCGGGGTGATGAAGCCGAAGCCTTTGGACGAGTTGAAGAACTTCACGGTGCCAGTCTGGCGCATTACTGGGATCCTTTTCCCTAGGTGTCAGTCGGATGCGGCCTCCGCATCCATTCATGAACGGCAGCTTGGTATCGGGGAAAGGAATAAGCGTCTTATCACGACCCCCCGAGCTTGCTCGGGATCAGCGAGGGGTTTTTATCCTCGCGCAGTTTTCCAGTCTCCGGGGTGCAAAGTGCCCGAACATGCTTCATATGGCCGCATATCGTGACAAAGGCAAGAATTTTCGATTCTGCTCTGCACAACGTAAACGTTGGACTTGAAATGGTTTTTATGGATTCCGCCCGATCAGGGCGGCTTCCCGGGACAGCGACGTGATCCGCGTCCAGTTGCCCTGGTTAATCGCGTCGGCCGGCGCAACCCATGATCCGCCAACACAAATCACGTTTCCAAGAGCCAGGTATTCGGCGGCGTTTTTCGGCCCGACCCCACCCGTCGGACAGAACCGGATGCCGGGCAGCGGCGCCGACAGCGCCTTCAGGTAGCTCACTCCGCCGGCCGGCTCGGCGGGGAAGAATTTGAGCACCTGGAACCCCTCCTCGGCCAGCGTCATCGCCTCGCCCGCCGTCGCGACGCCGGGCAGGAAGGGAATGGGCGCCTCCTTCGCGGCGCTGACGAGCCGGGGCGACGCGCCGGGGCTCACCATGAATTTCGCCCCCGCCTCGATCGCCTGTTCGAGGTGCGCCGTATCGAGCACCGTGCCGGCGCCGACATCGCAATCCTCGACCTCGGCCGCGATCGCCCGGATACAGTCGAGCCCGGCGGCGGTTCTCAGCGTCACCTCGATCGCGGTCAGCCCTCCGGCCACCAGGGCGCGGGCAAGCGGAACCGCCACCGTGGTCGATTCGATGGTGAGAACCGGGACGACGGGCGCCGCGGTGAGAATGCTGAACAGGTTTGCTTCGCGTGCGTTCACGCCTGCCTGTGTAACCAGCCCGGACCGCCGGCGCAAAGCAGAATTGACATTCGCCGCCTTGTCGCGGCGCAACATTGTTTCTATAGCTGACGCTTCGGAATACGACGATCGGGGAACCTCGGAATGTCCATGCCATCGAACGGATCGGGCCGCGCCGCCCTCGCCGAAACCTTTCTGCCGGAGGGCATTGCCCGTGCGGTCGGCGTGATCCTCCTGGTGCTTGCCGGCACGCTGCTCATCGCCATCGCCGCCAAGATCAAGGTTCCCTTCTGGCCGGTGCCGATCACCCTGCAGACGCTGGCGGTCATGGCGATCGCCGCGGCCTACGGATCGCGGCTGGCGGTGGCCACCGTCGTCGCCTATCTCGCCGAGGGCCTCGTCGGGCTGCCGGTCTTCACCAACACGCCGCCGCTCGCCGCCGGCCCGGCCTATTTCCTCGGGCCGACGGGCGGCTTCCTGATCGGCTTCATCGTCATCGCCTTCGTCGTCGGCCTCGCCGCCGATCGCGGCTGGTCGCGCTCGATCCCGAAGCTCGCCGCGGCCATTCTGGTTGCCGACGTGATCATGATGGCGATGGGCTTCGCCTGGTTCGCCGGCTTCGCGCACCTGTCCAACGGGCAGGTCGGCCCCGGCATGGCCTTCGCCTGGCAGTGGGGCGTCCAGCCCTTCATCCTCGGCGAGCTTCTCAAGATCGCGCTCGTCGCCCTCGCGGTTCCGGCGGTCTGGGGGCTGATCGGCCGCAAGGCGTGAGCCAGAGGCCCGCTGCGCGGCGGCGGGCCTTTCGGACGGCTCGGACCGCCCGTCACCGGAATCTGGCCTGAGGGCGGCCCTACCCGGCCAGCGCCACCCCGATCGCGATCGGCTCGTCGCCGAGCTTGGCCTCCGAGACGAAGCCGGCCGGGGCTTCGGAAGCGTCGAAGGAGGTCGCCAGCGTCTCCTGCTTCACCGTCTCGAGATGGGCGGCGATCGCCTGGTTGGCGGTGTCGCCGGCCCTGACCTCGATGCGGATGCGGTCGGCGACGTTGAGCCCGGCATCCTTGCGCGCGACCTGGACGAGGCGGATGAAGTCACGGGCAAGGCCTTCCTGCTCGAGCGCCGCGTCGACCTCGGTGTCAAGCACGACGACGCCTGCGGAGGAATCGAAGCTCGTCGCGTCGAGGCCCTCGGTCGCGCGGAAACGGAGCTCGTATTCGTCGGCCTGGATCACCTGACCCGCGACCTCGACGGCGCCGCCGCCGACCGGCTTCCAGTCGCCGGCCTTGGCCGCCGCCAGCACGTCCTTCATCGCCTTGCCGAGGCGCTTGCCGAGGATGCGGGAGTTCACCGAAAGCACCTCGGAGCCGAACGCCGCGGGATCGTCGGCGAAGACCACCTCCTTGACGTTCGCCTCCTCGGCAATGACGTCGCGGAGCGGCGCGAGCGTCGCGTGCCTCGGATGCGCCACCGTCAGCCCGCGGAGCGGCAGGCGGTTCCTGAGGTTCTTCGCGGTGCGGATCGAGGCCGCCGCCGAGCAGACCGCGCGGGCGAGGTCCATCCGCTCGACCAGCGCCTCATCGACCGCGAAGGCGCTTGCATCCGGCCAGTCCTGCAGGTGGACGCTTGTCCCCTCGCAGAGCGCCCGGTGGATGGTCTCGGTGAGATAGGGCAGGAACGGCGCCATCGTCCGGGTCAGCGTCACCAGCACCGTGTAGAGCGTGTCATAGGCCGCCTGCTTGTCGGCGGTCTGCTCCGACGCCCAGAAGCGCTCGCGGCTGCGGCGGATGTACCAGTTGTTCAGCGCCTCGATGAAGCCCGGCAGCGCGGCGCAGCCGCCGGCAAGGTCGAGCTTGTCCATCGCCGCCTCGACGTTGCGGACGAGCTCGGCGGTCTTGCCGAGGATATAGCGGTCGAGGTCGGCCTCGGCCGTGGTGATCATCTTCCCCCTGATGCCGTCGATATTGGCGTAGAGGGTGAAGAAGGAATAGGCGTTCCAGATCGGCAGCAGCACCTGGCGCACCGCATCGCCGATCGCCCGCCCGTCGCGCGGCATGGCGAGGTCGCCGCCGCCGAGCAGCGGCGAGGAGATCATGTACCACCTGAGCGCGTCCGCCCCGTGGGTGTTGAACATCTCCACCGGGTCCGGATAGTTCTTCAGCCGCTTGGAGAGCTTCTGCTTGTTCTCGTCGAGCACGACGCCATGGCAGATGCAGGAGCGGAACGGCGCCCGGTCGAACAGCGCCGTCGACATCACCATCAGCGTGTAGAACCAGCCCCGCGTCTGGCCGACATATTCGACGATGAAGTCGCCGGGGAAGTGGCTGTCGAACCACTCCTTGTTCTCGAATGGGTAATGCACCTGGCAGAAGGGCATCGAGCCCGACTCGAACCAGCAGTCGAGCACGTCCTCGACCCGGCGCATCATCGACTTGCCGGTCGGGTCGTCCGGGTTTGGCCGGGTCAGGTCGTCGACATAGGGCCGGTGCAGGTCGGTCGGGCGCACGCCGAAATCCCGCTCGATCTCGTCGAGCGAGCCATAGACGTCGATCCGCGGATATTCGGGATTGTCCGATTTCCACACCGGGATCGGCGCGCCCCAGAAGCGGTTGCGGCCGATGTTCCAGTCCCGCGCATTGGCGAGCCAGTTGCCGAAGATGCCGTCCTTGACGTGCTCCGGCACCCAGGTGATCGCCTGGTTGAGCTCGACCATCCGGTCGCGGAAGGCGGTGACCTTCACGTACCAGGAGGGGATCGCCTTGTAGATCAGCGGCTGGTCGGTCCGCCAGCAATGCGGATAGTTGTGCTCGTAGGTCTCGTGCCGGACGACCGAGCCTTCGCTCTTCAGGTCGCGGATGATGTCCTTGTTGGCGTCGAAGACGTTCATGCCGGCATAGGGCGGCACGGCGCCGGTGAAGTTGCCCTCGAAGTCGACCGGGTCGACGACCGGGATGCCGGCGGCCTGCGCCACCGCCATGTCGTCCTCGCCGAAGGCCGGCGCGATATGGACGACGCCGGTGCCCTCGCCGAGCTCGATGAATTCGCCGCCGAGCACGACGAAGGCCGGATCGGTCTCCGCGAAGAAGGGGAAGAGCGGCTGGTAGCGCCGGCCGATCAGCTCGGCGCCCTTCAGGCTGCCGACCTTGACCCAGTCCTCGAGCTCCTTGGCATAGTGCGCCCGCGACGCATCGGCGAGGATCCAGTGCTCGCCCTGGTGCTCCATCAGCGCGTAATCGGCTTCGGGATGGACGGCCAGCGCGAGGTTGGACGGCAGGGTCCAGGGCGTCGTCGTCCAGGCGAGCAGCTTCGGCGTGATCGTCTCGCCCTCGCGCGGATGCAGCGTGAAGGTCACCGTCAGCGCCGGGTCCTGCCGCGAGCGATAGGAGTTGTCGAGCCGCGTCTCGAAATGCGACAGCGGCGTCTGCGCCGCCCAGGAATAGGGAACGACCCGGAAGCCCTCGTAGACCAGCCCCTTGTCCCAGAGCTGCTTGAACGCCCACATGGTCGATTCCATGTAGGTCAGGTCCATCGTCCGGTAGTCGTTCTCGAAATCGACCCAGCGCGCCGCCCGGTTGACGTAATATTCCCATTCGCCGCGGAACTGCATCACCGAGGTGCGGCAATGCTCGTTGAAGCGGGCGACGCCGTATTTAAGGATGTCCGTGCGGCCCGAGAGCTTGAGCTCGGTCTCCGAATGAAGCTCCGCCGGCAGGCCGTGGCAGTCCCAGCCGAAGCGCCGCTCGGCCTGCCTGCCGCGCATCGTCTGGTAGCGCGGCACGAGGTCCTTCACGAAGCTCGTGACGATATGGCCGTAATGCGGGAGGCCGTTGGCGAAGGGCGGGCCGTCATAGAAGACGAACTCGTCGGCTCCCTCGTCGCGGCGCCGGTCGATCGAGCGCTGGAAAATCCCGTGATCCACCCACCATTTGCCGATCGCCTCCTCGAGCTTCGGGAAGCTCGGGCTGGCGTCGGCGGGCGGATAGACGGTCGGCTTGGTCGCGTCGGTCATGATGTCTTCGAAAAACGAGGGAAATCGGCCGGATCGATACAGTCTTTGGCGGCGAAACGCCACCCCGCAGAGCGCGCATGCCACCGACCGGTGCCGGACGGGCGCCGCGGGTCCGGAACATGGGGGTTTTCCCGCCGTGCACAACCGGCATGCCGGCCATAATTGAGCTTGCACATAATAAGCTTCCTTATTATATGCTTGCCCATGGATAACATCTCGCCGGCAAAACACCTGGGCATGCTCGTCCATGACGTCTCGCGGCTAATGCGCCGTCAGCTCGACCAGAAAGCCCAGACCATCGGCCTCACCAGCGCCCAGTGGCGGGTGCTCGCCTACCTTGCGCGGTGCGAGGGCACCAACCAGGCGACGCTCGCCGAATACATGGACATGGAGCCGATCACGCTCAGCCGCCAGCTCGACCGTATGGAAGCGGCCGGGCTGACCGAACGCCGCCGCGACCCCACCGATCGCCGCGCCCATCGCCTCTATCTGACCGAGCAGGCCCGGCCGCTGATCGCCAAATTCCGCTCCCTCACCGCCGGGATCATGAATGATGCGGTCGAGGGAATCTCTGAAGAGGAGATCGAGCGGCTGTCCGACTCCCTCATGCGTATCCGCAACAACCTCACCGGCAAGGACGGTGAGCCAGCCCATCTGTTGTCAACCAACGCCCCCAGGGTCGCCGTGTCATGAGCGCAGAGCCCTCCCAGAACGACGTCATCGAGATGAAGGCGCGGGGCACGCCACCGGCCGTCCAGCCAGGCGCGCCGGCGCCGCCTCCGATGACCGCCCCGCCGCAGGCAGCCCCTTCCGCTGCCCTCGGCCGGCCAGCCGCCGACAAGCAGCCGCCGGGCCGCCGCCGCTACGTGATCATGGCCGCGGTCCCGGTGCTTCTCCTCCTCGTCGGCGGATGGCTGTGGCTGACCAGCGGCGGCAGCGTCTCGACCGATAACGCCTACATCCAGCAGGACCGGGTCACCATCACCCCCGACGTGTCGGGGCGCATCGTCGAGGCGACCGCCCGCGAGAACGACCACGTCGCGACCGGCGACCTCCTGTTCCGTATCGATCCGCAGCCCTATCGCATCGCCCTTGACGGCGCCGAGGCGGCGCTCGCCAGCGCCCGCCTCCAGGTCGAGCAGCTCCGCGCCGCCTACGAACAGTCGGTCGCCGAGCAGAAGACCGCCGAGGACGATGTCGCCTTCGCCCAGAAGAAGTTCGACCGCCAGCAGGGCCTCCTGAAGAAGGGCGTCAGCTCGCAGGCGACCTTCGACACGGCCGAGAATGATCTCCACACCGCCCAGCAGGCGCTCAGCCAGGCCAGGCAGCGCACCCAGTCGGCGCTCTCGGCGCTCGGCGGCAATGCTGACATAGCCACCGACTCCCATCCGCGGGTGCTGGCCGCCCTGGCGCTTCGCGACAAGGCGGCGCTCGACCTTGCCAATACCGAGGTCAAGGCGCCGGCGGACGGTGTCGTCGCCCAGTCGGAACGGCTCCAGGTCGGCCAGTATGTCACGGCGGCGACGCCGGTCCTCGCCGTGGTCGAGACCGGCCATAGCTGGGTCGAGGCGAATTTCAAGGAGACCGACCTCGCCGGCATGGCCGTCGGCGACAAGGCGACCATCGATGTCGACGCCCTGCCCGACAGGAGCTTCACCGGCGAGGTGCAAAGCATCGGCGCCGGCACCGGCGCCGAATTCTCGGTGCTGCCGGCCCAGAACGCCACCGGCAACTGGGTGAAGGTCGTCCAGCGGGTCCCGGTCCGCATCAGGTTCACCGACCCGATCGGCGAGGAGCCGCTCCGCATGGGCCTCAGCGCCTCGGTGGTCGTCGACCTCACGACCGGGCCGGGCGCGGCGGCCGCGGCCGAACGGCCATAGGAGCCCTCCGCCGAGGGAACCGGAAGACATGAGCGCCCAGGCACTTTCGGCGCCAGCCGTCGAGGTCAAGCATCGCGGTCTGATCACCGTCGCCATCATGGCGGCGATGATCATGCAGATCCTCGACATGACCATCGCCAATGTCGCCCTGCCGCACATGCAGACGAGCCTTGGCGCCTCCCAGGACACCATCACCTGGGTGCTGACCTCCTATATCGTCGCCGCCGCGATCGCGACGCCGATTACCGGCTGGCTCTCCGACAATTTCGGGCGCAAGCGCCTGTTCATGGCCTGCATCGTCGGTTTCGTCTTCTCCTCGGCGCTCTGCGGCACCGCCTTCGGGCTCGAGGAGATGGTCGTCTTCCGGGTCATGCAGGGGGCCTTCGGCGCGGCGCTGGCACCGCTCTCCCAGGCCGTGCTGATGGACATCAACCCGCGCGAGCGGCAGGGCCAGGCGATGGCCATGTGGGGCGCCGGCATCATGATCGCGCCGATCGTCGGCCCGACCATCGGCGCCTGGCTCACCGACCATCTCAACTGGCGCTGGGTCTTCTACATCAACGTGCCGGTCGGCATCCTCGCCTTCCTCGGCATCCTCCTCTTCATGCCGGAGACCGTGAAACGCATCCGCCGCTTCGATTTCTTCGGCTTCGCCATGCTGTCGCTCGCCGTCGGCTCGCTGCAATTCATGCTCGACCGCGGCCAGCAGCTCGACTGGTTCTCCTCCACCGAGGTGTGGATCGAGGCCGGCCTCGCCATCGCCGCGGCATGGGTCTTCGTCGTCCACACCGTGACCGCGCCGGAACCCTTCATCGAGCCGGTCCTCTTCCGCGACCGGAACTTCGCCGCCTCGCTCGCCTTCATCTTCATCATCGGCATCATCCTGCTCGCCACCATGGCGCTCCTGCCGCCGATGCTGCAGAACCTGTTCGGCTATCCGGTCGTCACCGTCGGGCTGGTGCTCGCCCCGCGCGGCATCGGCACGATGATCTCGATGCTCGTCGTCGGCCGGCTCGTCCGGCTGGTCGACCCGCGCCTGCTCGTCTTCGCCGGACTGATGCTCGCCGCAACGTCACTGTGGATGATGACCGGCTTCTCGCTCGACATGGACGAATGGCCGCTGATCACCTCGGGCGTCATCCAGGGCTTCGGCCTCGGCCTCGTCTTCATCCCGCTCTCGACGGTCGCCTTCGCCACCCTCGATCCGCGCTACCGCACCGAGGCGACCAGCCTGTTCAACCTGATGCGCAACCTCGGCTCGAGCATCGGCATCTCGATCGTCGCGACGGCGCTGGCCAGCAACGCCCAGATCGTCCATGCGACTTTGGTCGAATGGATGAACCCGTTCAATCCCAACCTGGCGGCGGCGGGAATCGATCCCCAGTCCTTCGTCACGGCGGGCGGCGTCCAGACGGCGGCGATCATGAATCTCGAGATCACCCGACAGGCGCTGATGGTCGCCTATGTCGACGATTTCAGGCTGATGCTGATCATCACGCTCTGCGCGGCACCGCTGTTGCTGCTGCTCCGCCACAAGCCGTTTCAGCCGAATGCCGCGGCCGGCCCGCCGGCGGCGGCGATGGCGGACTGACCCGCCGCCTGAACCTACTGCTCGAGCCCGGCGAAGTTGCCGTGGGCGACGACCAGCCATTCATCGCCGTCCTTGCGGAAGACGGTCATCCGCGGCGCGAAGGCCTCGACCACCGAGCCGTCGCGCGTCTCGTTGACGTTGATGTAATAGGTGGTCACGACGCTGTCGCCGGCCGCCGTCACCACCAGCTTCTCGATGTCGGGCATCGCCGCGATGATCGGCAATTCGCTGTCGGGATAGGACTTGGCGTCGTGGCGCGAGCCGTCGGCCCTGAGGATCTGGAATTCCGGCGCGAGGACCGCGGCGAGCTTGTCGGGTTCGCCGCTCATGATCGCGCCGAGGAACGCCTGGATCGCGTTCGTCGCGTCGGCCTGGAGGTCCGCCGGCTCGCTCTGTGCATCCGCCGGCACCACCGACGAGAGCCAGGCGCCGGCCGCGCCATATACCATCACCGCGAAGAGGACGATGAACGCCCGCCTGATCATGTCACGCATTGTCGGTCGATCTCCCTCAGCCGGGCGTCAGGAAGCATCTGCCCGGTTAAGGCGAGGTGTATGATCGGCGTAAACGATTGGCGAAGACATCCGCGCTCCCACCCGCTCACCCCTCCTGCGGCACCGGCGCCGGTTGCTTGGCGGCGGGCATTTCGGGCTCCGGCGTGAGCTCCTTGCGGGCGATGAAGGTGTAGAACATCGGCACCACGAACAGGGTGAACATCGTCCCGACCAGGACGCCGGTGAAGATCACCAGGCCCATCGAGTAACGCGCCGCCGCGCCCGCGCCCTGGGCGATGATCAGCGGCACCACGCCGAGCGCCATCGCCGCCGTCGTCATCAGGATCGGCCTGAGCCGGACCTTCGCCGCGGCGACGATCGCCTCCTTGCGCGCGAGACCGTGCTCGTGTCGCTGCTGGTTGGCGAACTGGACGAGCAGGATGCCGTGCTTGGTGATCAGGCCGATCAGCGTGATCAGGCCGACCTGGGTGTAGATGTTGAGCGTCCCGAGCCCGAGATTCAGCGGCACGATCGCGCCGAAGATCGACAGCGGCACCGACATCATGATGATCAGCGGGTCGCGGAAGCTCTCGAACTGGGCGGCGAGCACCAGGTAGATGACGATGATCGCCAGCGCGAAGGCGATGATGATCGTGTTCCCCTCGGTCTTTTCGAGACGCGACTGGCCGGAATAGTCGATGAAGAAGCCGGCCGGCAGTAGCGGCCGGGCGATATCCTCGATCGTCTGGAGGCCGTCGCCGGTGGTCACGCCGGGCAGCGGCAGCGCCGAGATCGTCGCCGAGTTGAGCTGGTTGAATTGCTCGATCGCCGCCGGCGAGGCATTGGTCGAGACGTTGATCACCGCCGATAGCGGCACCATGTCGCCGGTCGCGCTGCGAACATAGAACTGGCCGAGGATCTGCGGGTTGTTCCGGTACTGTTCGCTGACCTGCATGATGACGTCATAGCTGTTCGAATCGCGGTCGAACTGGGCGATCGAACCACCACCGACCAGGAGGCCGAGCGTCGTGGCGATGTCGCGGACCGGCAGGTTCAGCGCGGCGGCGCGGTCGCGATCGATGGTGATCGTCACCTGCGGCGCGTCATAGGCCATCGAATTCTGGACGATGATGAACTTGCCCGACGCCTGGGCCTCGCGCTTGATCTGTTCCGCCACCTCGTAGACCTGGCTCGGGTCGCCGATCGACTGGATGACCATCGAGATCGGCAGGCCGCCGCCCGTTCCAGGCAGCGACGGCGGCGCGAAGACGAAGGCCTGGACGCCGGCGACCCTCGACAGGCGGCCCTGGATGTCGCCCTGCAGCTGTTTCTGCGATCGCGTCCGCTCGGACCAGTCCTTGAAGGCCCAGAGCGCGATGCCGGAATTGGTGGCCCCGCCGAAGCCGACCACCTGGAAGTCGGCCTCGACCTCGGGGATGTCCTTGGTCAGCTCGCGAATCTGCTCCATGTAGGTCGCCGTGTATTTCGACGTCGCGTAGCGCGGGGCATTGACCAGCGAGAAGAGGACGCCCTGGTCCTCCTCCGGCGCGAGTTCGCTTGACGTCTTGACGAACATGAAGGCGGTGACACCCATCAGGACGACCACGATCATCAACGTCACCGGACGGTATTTGAGCGACCCGGCGACCAGCCTCTCGTAGCGACGCGAGAACCAGTCGAAGGTCCGGTCGACGATCACCGCGAAACGCCCCTGCTCGCCGCCCTTGAGCAGCCGCGCGCCCATCATCGGCGTGATGGTGAGGGCGATGAAGCCGGAAATGACCACCGCGCCGGCAAGGGTGAAGGCGAATTCCCGGAACAGCGCGCCGGTCAGGCCGCCGGTAAAGGCGAGCGGCGCGAAGACCGCCGCCAGCGTGATCGTCATCGCGACGACCGGCGCGGCGATCTCCCTCATCCCGGTGAAGGCCGCCTGCATCGGCGTCAGGCCCTCCTCGATATGGCGATGGATGTTCTCGACCACGACGATGGCGTCGTCGACCACCAGGCCGATCGCCAGCACCATGGCGAGCAGCGACAGGAGGTTGATCGAATAACCCATCATCAGGAGCAGGAAACAGACGCCGATCAGCGACAGCGGGATCGTCACGATCGGCATGACCACCGAACGGAACGAGCCGAGGAAAAGCAGGATGACGACGACGACGATGGCGACCGCCTCGGCGATCGTCTTGAAGACCTCGTCGATCGAGGCGCTGATCGTCTCGGTCGAATCGTAGACGAGCCGGATCGTCATGCCTTCGGGCAGGCTCGCCTGGATCTCCGGCAGTTCGGCGATCACCGCGGCCGCCGTATCGAGGGGATTGGCCGCCGGCGTCGGGAAGACGCCGATGAAGGTCCCCGGCAACCCGCGGAACCTGACGATCGTATCCGTGCTCTTGGCCGCAAGCTCGACCGTGGCCACGTCACCGAGCCGCACCACGTCACCCTCCGTCGACGCCAGCGGCAGCTGCGCGAATCCCTCCGGCGTCTGGAGCGTCGACTGCATGGTGATCGAGTAGGCGACATACTCGTTTTCGGTCTTCCCCGGCGCGGCAAGGAAGTTCGAGGCGTTGATCGCGTTCAGCACTTCGGCGGCGGTGATGCCGCGCGCCGCGAGCTTGATCGGATCGATCCAGATCCGCATCGAATAGTCGGCCGCGCCGAGGATCTGCGCCTCGGCGACGCCCTTGACCGTCGAAAGCCGCGGCCGGATCACCCGCTTGATGTATTCGGTCAGCTGCTCGGCCGTCATGTTCGGGTTCTGCATCGCGAGATACATCAGCGCGAACTGCCGCCCGGTGCCCTTGACGATGACCGGGTCCTCCGCTTCGCTCGGCAGCTGGCCGCGGACGCCCTGCACCTTCGACATCACCTCGGTCAGCGCGACATCCGGGTTCGATCCGAGCCGCATCTGCACGGTCACGGTGCTCGACGAGGGACGACTCTGCGAGGTGACGTAGTCGATGTTCTCGGTCGTCGCCACGGCGGCGGCGATCGGCGCGGTGATGAAGCCCTGGATGAGGTCGGCGCTGGCGCCTGGATAGACGGTGGTGATG
Source organism: Bauldia sp. (assembly GCF_020442045.1). GTDB lineage: Bacteria > Pseudomonadota > Alphaproteobacteria > Rhizobiales > Kaistiaceae > Bauldia. The sequence continues at coordinate 17,924 of NZ_JAGRLA010000138.1, forward strand.
GTGATCACCGTCTCCTCGACCTCCGGATACTGCCGGACGGTGAGGTTGAAGATGCCCTGGAAGCCGAGCAGCAGGATCAGCATCGCCACCACCGTCGACAGGACGGGGCGGCGGATGAAGAGGGCGGAAATGTTCATTCGCCGGCCGCTCCGGCCCGGTCGCCCCCCGCCTTGTCGCTGCCGCCCGCAAGGTCGGCCGCCGCGGCGGGAAGCGGGTTGACCGTATTGTCGATCGTCACGGGCGAACCGCTGAACAGCCGGTTCTGGCCGGCGGTCACCACCCGGTCGCCGGCAGACAGGCCCTCGGTGATCTCAACCATGCCCGCGGCCCGTCTGCCGGCCTTGACGAAAATCTGGTAGGCGGCGAGCGAAGGCGCCGCCGGAGCCGCCGGTTCGGCGTCCGCCGCGACGGCATCCGATGCGCCCGCTTCCGCCGGCGCCGGTTGTTCCGGCGCCTTCGCCTCGCGCACCACATAGACGAAATCGCCATAGAGGCTCGAGACCAGCGCGGTCTGCGGAATGGCGATGATGTCCTGCTCGGTCGGCAGGATCACCCGCACCTGGAGGAACTGCCCCGGATTGACCCGCCCTTCCGGGTTGGTCATGTCGGCGCGAACCGAGACCAGCCGGCTGACCGGGTCGACCTTGGGGTCGATGCCGGTGACCGATCCCTTGAAGGGCATGTCGCCGGCGGTCAGGCCGAAGGTGACCGGCTGGCCGATCCTCAGGTTGTTGAATCGCTGCTCCGGAACCGTGAAGTCGACCCGCATGGTGCTGAGGTCCTGCAGCGTCGCGATCTTCGTACCGGGCGAGATATACTGGCCTTCCTCGATCCGCGGGATACCCATCGTCCCGGCGAAGGGCGCGCGGACCTGCTTCTGGTCGACGACCGCCTGGGCGCGGGCCACCTGTGCCGCCGAAGCGGTCGCCGCCGCCCGTGCCGAATCGACGGTGACGTCGGTATTGACGCCGCGCTTCTGCAGTTCGAGCGCCCGCTCCAGCGCCTGCTGGTCGAGCGCCGCCTGCGCCTTGACCGCCGCCAGGTCGGCGCGCTCCTTGGCATCGTCGAGCTGGACCAGCACCTTGTCCTTGGCCACGCGCTCGTTGGCGGTGAAGTCGATCGTCTCGACCACGCCCGTCGTCTCGACCGTCAGGTCGACGCCCTGGGCGGCGCCGACCGTGCCGATCGCGTCGATTCCCGGCGTCCAGGTAATCGGCTCGACCGTCACCGTCGAAACCGTCACCGGCGGCGGCTTCATGCCGGCGAAGAAATCCTTGATCGCCTGGTCGCGGAAGAGGTTGAAGCCGACGATGCCGCCGGCGACGAGGACGAGCAGCACGAAGGCGATGATGAAGCGCTTGATCAAGTGTCGGTCCCCGAAATGCGGCTTCCGGCGGCCGGGTCCGTCCAGCGCCTCACCAAAGCGATACCAGCCTGCTGGTGATACCAAGCTGTCTCTTACGTTTAGCTTACTGTACCGTCTGGACGGTAATGTCAATTGCCTTTATACCGATGGCCCGCGGAGGACATCATGGCCGGCCACAGACCCAGTTCACGAAAGAAGATCCTCGCCGCCGCAGCCGATCTCGCGCGGCAGTCCGGCCCCGTCCGCTTCTCGCTCGACGCGGTGGCGCGCCATGCCGGTGTCTCGAAGGGCGGCCTCCTCTACAACTTCCCGACCAAGGCGAAGCTGATGCAGGGACTGGTCGAGGATTATCTCGGCGAGTTCGAGGAGGCGCTTGATGCCGCCTCTGGCCCCGACAAGGAGGAAAGCCTGCTCGCCGCCTATGTCCGGCTCTCGGCGAAGGAATGCGAATCGGCCCAGCCGGCGGCGGCCTGGATTTTCGCCGCCATGGCGGAAGATCCCGATTTCCTCGAGCCGATCCACGCCTTCCGTAAACGGCTGCTCGACCGGCTCCGTGCCGAGGCCTCGGACCCCACCGCGATGATGGTCGCCTTCCTCGCCGTCGAGGGGCTGCGCAACATCAAGCTCTTCGGCTCGAAGACCCTGACGCCGGAGGAGCGCGAGGACGTCCTCGCCGCGCTGTTGTCGGCCGCCGAAGACGCGAGCCGGCGGCCGGAAGCCGTCGTCGCCTATTCCTCGGGCTCGGTGGTGAAGAGCAGCGGATAGCCGGCGCTTCGTCCGGCATCGGTCGCCTCCGTCGCCTTGGTCTCGGCGATCTCGGCGGTATAGACGGCGACGACGCAGGTCCCCCTGGTATGGGCGGTGATCATCACCCGCGCCGCCTGGTCCTCGCTCATCGAGAAGACCGCCTTGAGCACCATGATCACGAACTCGCGCGGCGTGTAGTCGTCGTTGACCAGGATCACCTTGTGCAGGCGCGGTCTCTCGACCTTCACCCGGGTCTTGGTGACTGTCTTTTCGTCGGTGCCGCTCATCGGCATCTACTCCGGTGACCGCCTCAGGATACGCCGCCCGGTCGCCGCTTCAAGTCGGTGAACGGCCGATGAATGACGGGTTCAGCCAGGGTTCCCGGCCGGGCCCTTAAACCTGTGACCGTATCCAGCGCGTGGCTCACCGCACAACCAAGGAGACGGAAGCATGACCCGCAAGTTCCTCATCGGCAGCGCCCTCGTCGCGATCCTCAGCCTTGGTTCGGCGCCCGCCATGGCCGGCAAGATCAAGATCCAGCAATGGGGCTGGTCGAACAGCGCCGGCGGTAACCAGGTCGGCAAGAAGAACAGGATCGGCATCCATCAGAACGGCTCCTGGAACACCGGTATTGCCGAGCAATACGGCAAGCGGAACACCTCGGCGATCGGCCAGGACGGCTACAACAACTACGGCGACACCTTCCAGAGAGGCAAGCGCAACGCCGCCGGCATCGGCCAGTTCGGCTCGAACCACAACGCCATCATCTCCCAGGACGGCAACGGCAACATCGCCGCCGGCGTCCAGGTCGGCAACGGCTGCGACGCCAACGTGATCCAGGCCGGCCACGGCAACGTCGCCGCCTTCGTCCAGACCTGCAACTGATCCGCGGCAAGCGCGGATTCGGCCGGCCGGGAAGCGTTGCCCGCCAGTGCGCTTCCCGGCCCCGCTCGAAAAAGAGATATCAGGAGTGAGATCCATGTTCGATAGCACCAGGCGCCTCGCCGCCCGCGCCATACCGCTGATGCTCGGCGTCGGCGCGATCGGCGCCGCCCTCGGCGCGGCGAGCCCCGCCGCCTCGATCGACCAGAATACCGGCGCCTCCCGCGGTGCCCATGCCCCGGTCCGCTGCCTCATCAACGCCGGCTCGAGCGGCGGCATGCTGACCTTGCAGGGCCGCGTCTCCGCCGATCTCGACATCGCCGGCTCCTACAGCTTCGCGATCCACAATGCCGGTGGTGGCGGCAGCGCCAATATCAGCCAGGGCGGCGACTTCGCCCTCCTCGCCGGCGAGACCGCGACACTCGGCCAGGTCATGCTCGGCAACAACGGTTCGATCTACGACGCCCGCCTGACCGTCACCGTCGACGGCGAAACGCTCGAATGCGCGGAGCGCGTCGGCGGCGCAATCTGACCCTCCCTCCCTCCCCGCCCCCGCGAGAGGACGAGTCAGATCAAGGGGCCCCTTCCCCCCGGGGGGCCCCTTTTTCTCGTCCGCTTTTCTTGTCGCGCCGCCACCGCCGGGGCCCGCCCCCCACGCCAATCGCACGGAAGCGCGGCCGGGCCCTTAACCCCGGATGAATGGCGGGTTCCGATCGGGTTCAGGGCGTCTCCCCCATAGTCGCATTCATCGGCTGGGCGACCCGGCACCGCCAAGCGAACCAGGAGAATCACGATGATGGCCAGGACAACCCGCACCCTCGTCGCCGCCGTCGCCGCCGTGATGATCGGTGCGGCGTCCTTCGCCACGCCGGCCGCCGCCGGCGGCTCCGTCTCCTTCACCTACATTCCCCGCGACGCGAAACAGGCCAGGGCGCTCTCTTCGACCCTCCAGCTCTTTGCCGCCTTCGACGGCATGAAGAACGGCGGCATCAAGCAGAAGGGCAAGAACAACTCGGCCGGCCTCGCCCAGAACGGCTCGGGCAATTTCGGCCTCGTCCACCAGCAGGGCAGCGGCCACAAGGGCACGCTCACGCAGAACGGCAACAACAACGCCTACGGCCTCTTCCAGTTCGGCAAGAAGACCAGGGCGAACGTCGTTCAGAAAGGCACCGGCAAGGTCGGCACGACCGTCCAGTGGGGCTGGTAGCCCCACCACAGGTTCCCGGCGGCGCATCCCGGCGGCCGGCAGAATCGCCCTGAAGGCTTTCCGCCCCCTCGGTCTTCAGGGTGTTTGGGGTGGCGCGGACGGAAACGTCCGCGTCACTCTTCTTTCATCCGGCAATGCCGGCCTTTCCGCCGCGGTCACCTCTTGACCGGAGCGAAATTGGCGTGGGAGACGACCAGCCACATGTCGCCGTCCCTGCGGAACACGGTGAGCCGCGGCGCCTTCCTCTCCTCCGACTCGTCGGGGAGCACGCCGCCGGTCGTCAGCACGTAGCGCGCGACCAGAAGCCCGCCATCGCCGGTCACGACCAGCCCGCTCATCTCGGGCACTTCGGGGAAGCGCGGCAGCTCGCTGGCAAGGTAGCCGGCCTTGTCATAGGCCGAACCGTCGGAGCGCTGGATCTGGAACTCGGGCGCGAGGATCGCCGCGATCCGCTCCCGGTCGCCGGAGACGACCGCGTTGATCCAGGCCTCAACCGCCATCTCGCCCTCGGCCCGCATGTCTTCGGCGCGGAGCGGCCGTATCGGCATCAGCGCCATCGCGGTGAGCATCGCGACGAGCGCAAGGCGAGCGGCTACGGCAACAGGCAGGAGACGTGTCATCGGGCGCTCCGTTGTCGGCGGTCGGTCATCGCGTCACCCTAATACCATAACCGCCGGCCCGGAAGCCGGGCGCGCGCCGCCGGTCGCGACCACTCCCGAAAGCCTCCGCCCCGGCACCAGCGTCGGCCGAAGGACCGGACGGCCGCCTTGGCCGCCCGCACTTGACCTCCCGCGGCCACCCGCTCATAGTCTCGCTTCCGATATACTGAAATGATTTCCAATATATTGGAAACAAGAGAGGGAACCCTGAGATGCCGAACAAGCTGAAAATCGCCTCCCTCGCCGCCTTCGCCGCATGTGCGATGGCCTACGGAGCGCAAGCCCAGGACAAGCTCCAGGAGGTGCTCGATCGCGGCAAGCTGATCGTCGGAACCGGCAGCACCAACGCGCCATGGCATTTCCAGGATGCCGAAGGAAATCTCGTTGGCTTCGACATCGACATGGCGAAGCTGGTCGCCAAGGGGCTTTTCGACGACCCCGAAGCGATCGAGTTCGTCAACCAGTCGGGCGACGCCCGCATCCCGAACCTGGTGACCGACAAGGTCGACATCACCTGCCAGTTCATGACCGTCACCGCCGGCCGCGCCCAGCAGGTCGAGTTCACCATCCCCTATTACCGGGAAGGTGTCGGGCTCCTGCTGATGGCCGACGGCGAATTCGCGGACTATGACGCGCTCAAGGCCGCCGGTGGCGACGTCACCGTATCGGTCCTGCAGAACGTCTATGCCGAGGACATGGTCCACGCGGCGCTGCCCGAGGCGACCGTCGACCAGTATGAGAGCGTCGACCTGATGTATCAGGCACTGAATTCCGGCCGCGCCGACGCCGCCGCGACCGACCAGTCGTCGCTCGCCTGGTTCATGACCCAGTCGCCCGGACGCTACAAGGATGCCGGATACGGATGGAACCCGCAGAGCTACAGCTGCGCGGTCAAGCCCGGCGAGCAGCGCTGGCTGAACTTCGTCAACTCGGTGTTCCACGAGGCCATGACCGGCGTCGAGTTCAACACCTATGCCGCGTCGTTCAAGCAGTGGTTCGGCGTCGATCTCGACCCGCCGCAGATCGGCTTCCCGATCGAGTATAGGTAGCATTCCTCGAAGGTCGCGAAGTGGATTACAACTTCAACTTCGCCGCGGTCTGGCGCGACTTCGACCTGCTGCTCTCAGGGCTGGCCCTCGGGCTGGCCCTGGCGATGGTGTCGATCGCGATAGGCTGCGTCATCGGTCTCCTCGCGGCCTTCGGAATGATCTCGCGACGCCGGCTGTTGCGGACGGTCTCATCGGTCTACGTGACCACCATCCGCAATACGCCGATCCTGATCATCATCCTCTTCACCTTCTTCGCCTTGCCGCAGCTCGGCGTCCGCCTCGGCAAGATCGAGTCCTTCGTCCTGTCGCTCTCGGTCTATGCCGGTGCCTATCTCACCGAGGTGTTCCGCGCCGGGCTGGTGGCGCTGCCGCCCGGCCTCCGCGAGGCGGGGCTGTCGATCGGCCTGACCGAATTCCAGGCCAAGCGCTACGTCACCATTCCGGTCATGTGGCGGAACGTCCTGCCGTCGCTGTCGAACAACTTCATCTCGCTGTTCAAGGACACCTCGCTCGCCGCCGCCATCGCGGTGCCCGAGCTCACCTTCTATGCCCGCAAGATCAACGTCGAGACCTTCCGGGTGATCGAGACATGGATGGTCGCCAGCCTCATGTATGTCATAACCTGCTACGTGCTCGCCGAGATCCTGCGGCGGGTCGAGCATCGGCTGGCGATCCCGAGGTAGCCGCATGGATTTCGCCGCATTCCTCGATCAGGCCTGGGCATCCCGCAATCTCATCCTCGCCGGCCTCGGCCGGACGATCCTGATCTCGGCGATCGCCATCTTCTTCGGAACGATCCTCGGCGTCGCGATCGGCGTGCTGCTGACCTACGGCAACATCGTCGTCCGCTTCGTCATCCGCATCTATACCGACTTCCTGCGCGGCACGCCGGTCTTCGTCCTGATCCTCGCCTGCTTCTACATCCTGTCGGTCGCCGGGGTCGATCTGACGCCCTTCCAGGCCGGCACCTTCGCGCTCGCCCTGTTCTGCTCCTCCCATGTCGGCGAGATCGTCCGCGGCGCGCTGAAGGCGATTCCCGTCGGCCAGACGGAAGCCGCCCGGTCGATCGGCCTGACCTTTCCCCAGATCTTCCGCTACGTCCTGATGCCGCAGGCGATGCGGCAGATCCTTCCGACCTGGGTCAATACCGCCACCGAGATCGTCAAGGCGTCGACGCTGCTGTCGATCATCGGCGTGGTCGAGCTGCTCCTGACCATCCAGCAGATCATCTCGCGCACCTATATGACGCTCGAATTCTATTTCCTCGCCGGCATCCTCTATTTCATCGTCGACTTCGCGATCGAAAGGGCGGGGCGCTATTTCGAACGTCGCGTCGCCATCCCAGATTGAGGCCCGCCGTGACAGAACCGCTGCTCCGAATCGAAAACCTGCACAAGACCTTCGGCAAGCTCGAGGTGCTGAAGGGCATCGACATGACGATGGAGCGGGGCGACGTCACCAGCATCATCGGCTCCAGCGGCTCGGGCAAGACGACCCTGCTCAGATGCATCAACCTCCTGGAGGACTATCAGGATGGCGTCGTCGCGATCGACGGCGACCAGATCGGCTACCGGACGCAGAACGGCCGGCGGGTGCGGCGGCCGGAGCGCCAGATCGCCGCCCAGCGGGCGATGACCGGCATGGCCTTCCAGCATTTCAACCTGTTCCCGCATCTCACCGCCTCGCGCAACATCATGCTCGGTCTCGTCAAGGTCCGGAAGATGCCGGCCGCCGAGGCGAAGGAGATCGCGGCCCACTGGCTCACCCGGGTCGGCCTCGGCGATCGCGGCGACGCCTATCCGGGCCAGCTCTCGGGCGGCCAGCAGCAGCGCGTCGCCATTGCCCGCGCCGTCGCCATGGCGCCGAAGCTGATGCTCTTCGACGAGGTGACCTCCGCCCTCGACCCGGAGCTCGTCAACGAGGTCCTGAACGTCATCACCGACCTCGCCAGGGACGGCATGACCATGCTCCTCGTCACCCACGAGATGAAGTTCGCCCACGACGTTTCGAGCAAGGTCGTCTTCATGCACCAGGGGCGCATCGCCGAGGCCGGCCCGCCGGCCGAGGTGCTGCGCAACCCGAAGTCCGCCCGCCTCGCCGAGTTCCTCAAGGGCGCCAAGTTCTGATCTGTCTGGTAGCGATGGTCGTCATCCGCCCCTGACACGCAGGCCGGCTGAAGCGCCCCCTCCACCTGCCTCGCAACGCTTAGGGCGACAGCATTACGCCCCATTCCACCATGCTGCGCATGGTCCGTCCCCGACTTGATCGGACCGCCGAAGGCGGTGGAGGGGGCGTGGTAACGAGCGGGTGTGAAGCGCAACGCATGCCCCACACACCACGTCATGGCCGGGCTTGACCCCGGGGATCGTTCCCCGGCGACGTCGACAATTGGGGCATGGGGAAACGCGACCGCCGCAGGGCGGATTGGCGAAGCGTAATCCGCCACCGGCATCGTCAGCCGCACCGGCTGCGGCGGGTTACGCCTGCGGCTAACCCGCCCTACCCCGCTCGTGCGCCCGCGCGGTACCGGCCCGCCGCGGAGGCCACCCCTGTCATCCCCGGCGAGGGCGAAGCCCGAGGGAGGGGGAACCAGTAACCGACGCCGCCGCCGGACGGGGCGCGACCCTCGGCTACCGGATCCCCGCCGGGCCTGCCCCCGACCTGATCGGGGGCGGGGATGACAGTCGGCGTTTCACGCGCGCCGTCTCCCTCCATAACCCCTCACCGACGCCGCCTGGGATCGCCTCCGGCGATCAAGGCGCCCGTATCCTCTCCCCCACCGGGAGAGGAGGTCGTGTCCATGCCATTGCGCCCCGTCGCCACCGGCACCGCCAGCCGCACCGGCTGCGGCGGGTTACGCCTGCGGCTAACCCGCCCTGTCCCGC
>NZ_JAGRLA010000139.1 GCF_020442045.1 Bauldia sp.
GAACATCTCGCGCATGCGGGCCTCCGACACCGGGCTCTCCACCACCACGACGATCTCGGGCTTGTTGGAGGAGGCTCGGACGAGGCCCCAGGTGCCGTCCTCGGTCAGCACGCGCGCGCCGTTGACCGTGACGAGGTCCACGATCGCCCCGCCGGCGAAGCTCTCGCCCGACGCCTTCATGGCCTCCAGCTTCTCGCGGACGCCGGCCACCACGTCGTACTTGGTCTCGTCGGCGCACGTCGCCGACATCGTGGGCGAGCCCCAGGTGTGCGGCAGGGCGCGGTAGAGGTCGGCCATGGACTTGTCCGGCGCGCGGTCGAGCATGTCGCAGATGGCGATGGCCGAGACGAGCGCGTCGTCGTAGCCGCGGCCGATCGGGGCGTTGAAGAAATAGTGGCCGGATTTCTCGAATCCGGCGAGGGCGTTGAGCTCGTTGACCCGGCGCTTGATGTAGGAGTGGCCGGTTTTCCAGTAGTCCGGCTTGACCTCGTTCCTGATCAGCACCGGATCGGTGGCGTAGAGGCCGGTCGACTTGACGTCGACGACGAAGGTCGCGCCCTTGTGGAGGGTCGAGAGGTCGCGGGCGAGCATCACGCCGACCTTGTCGGCGAAGATCTCCTCGCCCTCGTTGTCGACCACGCCGCAGCGGTCGCCGTCGCCGTCGAAGCCGAGGCCGATGTCGGCATTGTGCTCCTTCACCGCGTGGGCGATGGCGTGGAGCATCTCCATGTCCTCGGGATTGGGGTTGTAGCGCGGGAAGGTGTAGTCGAGCTCGGTGTCGAGCGGGATGACGTCGGCGCCGAGCGCCTTGAGGACGCCGGGCACGAAGGCGCCCGCCGTGCCGTTGCCGCAGGCGGCCACCACCCTGATCGGCCGCTTCAGCTTCGGCCGGGCGGTCAGGTCGGAGGCATAGCGCTCGGCGAAATTCTCGACGAAGACATAAGAGCCCTCGTGCTTGAGGTCGAAGGAGGCGTCGAGGACGATGTTCTTCAACCGGCCGATCTCGTCGGGACCGAAGGTGATCGGCCGCTGCGAGCCCATCTTGACGCCGGTCCAGCCATTCTCGTTATGCGACGCGGTGACCATTGCGACCGCCGGCACGTCGAGCGAGAACTGGGCGAAATAGGCCATCGGCGTCATCGCCATGCCGATGTCGTAGACCCGGCAGCCGGAGGCCATCAGCCCGGTGATCAGGGCGAGCTTGATCGACGAGGAATAGGCCCGGTAGTCGTGGCCGGTGACGATCTCCCTGCGGACGCCCATCTGACCGAGCAGCGTGCCGATGCCCATGCCGAGCGCCGTCACCCCCATCAGGTTGAGTTCCGGCGCCTTGTCGGAGCTGGGGATACCGTACCACCAGCGCGCGTCATACTCGCGGAAGCCGGTCGCCTTGACGAGCGGCGTCGTCTCGAAGGCAAGGGTGTTGGGACGCAGGTCGGGAATCGGTCTGGGAAACATCGGTCCATCCTCTGGAGCGGAGACATCCGGGTCATACCAGAGCCCCGGCGGACGGGAAAGGCAAGCTATTGGACGAGAAGCAGGCGCGTCCCCGATAGTTCGAACTTCGACAGGCGGCGGAGGAAGCTCATGCCAAGCAGGTTGGTCTGGAGCAGGCCGTCGGGAACCACCAGCGCTTCGACGTCGCGCATCCGGATACCGCCGAGCCGGACCTCGGAGAGGGCGACGCCTGCCGCCTCCACGGTGCCGTTGGCGGTCGAAACCGGGATCGTATAGGCGCTGCGCGGCGGATTGATTCCGATCCGGCGGGCCGTCTCGGCATTGAGCGCGACGGTGCTCGCGCCGGTATCGACCATCGCCTCGATCGCGCGGCCGTTGACCGCGGCATCGACGAGAAAGTGGCCGCGGCGGTCGGCTTCGAGGATCATGCGCCGGCTGTTGACGACCTGCCGCCGCGCCGGCTCCCCGCGGGCGGGCGGCTCGATCACGCGATGGCCGACCAGATTGGCGAGCAAGCCGGGCGCGAGCTTCGGCACGCCGACGGCGGCGGCAACGGCGACCACGGCGATGATGAGGAGCCTGGGACCCATCCGGCGGCGCTTCGCTCTTCTTTCCCTGCGGATGACGGGACGATCCCCGTTCGGGGCCGCCACCATCGCGCGAAAAGACTAACGCGGCGCCAAGCGCCGGGGACCGGCCGGCGACATCGTTAAGAGGCCGTTAACGCCGGTCTGCCGGCACCGCCGCTCACCTAGAGCCAGCCGCCGTCGAAGACGATGCTCTGGTTGGTGACCGCCGAGGCCTCGTCGGAAGCGTAGAACAGCACCGCCCGGGCGATGTCGTCGGGCCCGAGGGTGCGCTGCAGGCACTGGTCCCTCATCAGTTGCTCGAGCGCTTCCGGCGTCACCCACAGCTCCTTCTGGCGCTTGGTCATGATCCAGCCGGGGGCGACCGAGTTGATCCGGATATTGTGCTGGCCGAGCTCATGGGCGAGGCCGCGGGTCAGGCCGATGACGCCCGCCTTTGCCGCAGTGTAGACCGGCAGCCCGCCGAAGGCGACCATCCAGGAGGTCGAACCCATGTTGACGATGGCGCCGTTGCCGGCCTTCTTCATGTCGTCGACGACGGCCTGGATGGTGAAGAACTGGTGCTTCAGGTTGACCCGGATCCGGTCGTCGAAATATTCCGAGGTCACTTCCTTCAGGGTATGGCGCTCGTCATGGGCGGCGTTGTTGATCAGGATGGTGATCGGTCCGAGCGCCTTGCGCACCGACTTGATCGCCTTGCGCAGCGCATCGATGTCGGCCAGGTCGCAATGCTCGAAATGGACCTTCTGCTTCTTGCGCTTCAGCCTGGCGACAAGGGCCTTCGATTCCTTCTCCTTGATGTCGATGAAGCCGACCTTGGAGCCCTGGGCCGCGAAATGCGTGACGATCGATTCGCCGATGCCGCTGCCGCCACCGGTGACCAGGACGGTTCGGCCCTTCAGGCTCGGATAGATGGCGCCGTATTTCATAGTCGCTCCCCAATCTCTGCTTCCGGCGGTGCTTCTTGGTCACACTCGACGCCGTTCCGTCCGGAAGGCCGCTTTTTCGGCGTGATTCGAGCGGACGTCGCGTATAACATTTCCTAACCAGGACCGCTCCATATAGGCTATCGGTCCTGTCCGGGGGAATTTGACCAGATGCGCCTTGCCGTTTTCGCCACTTTGATCGCTGCCGGGGCGAGCCTCGGATTCACCGGTGCGAAGGCCGAGGACGCGCTTGTCGGCGGCGGTCCGCAATATCTCATCGATGTCGGCATTGGCGCCGCCGTGAAGCCCAAATATCCGGGCGCCGATTCCTATATCGTCGTGCCCTATCCGCTGTTCGGCGTCGGCCGCTTCTATATTCCCGGCGTCGGGGAGCGCGAGTCCGGGGCTCGCGGCTTCTACCTCTTCCCGTCCTTCGGCTATCAGGCCGAGCGGAACCCGAATGACGACAACAGCCTGAAAGGCACCAACAAGGTGCCGTGGACGCTCGAGCTCGGCCTCGGCGCCGGCGTGCGGGGCCAGTGGCTGAACAGCTTCGTCACGCTCCGCCAGGGCATCAACGGCACCGATGGCCAGGTCGGCGGTCTCGGCGTCGACGTGGTCCTGCCGGTCACGCCGAATTTCGACGTCGCCTTCGGGCCGCGCGCCAGCTTCGCCTCGCAGGATTATATGGAGACCTATTTCGGCGTCACCGGCAAGGAAGCGTCGAAGGGATCGCTGTCGAAATTCAAGCCCGACGCCGGCTTCAAGACGGTGGGGCTCGCGGCCAGCGCCAGCTACAAGCTGACCGAGCGGACGAAGCTGCGCTTCACCGGAAGCTACAACCGCTTCGTCGGCGACGCCGACAAGAGCCCGATCGTCAAGGCCGGCAGCCGCGACCAGTGGATGGCCGGCGTCGGCATCACCTATCGCCTCGGCTTCAACCTGTTCCGCTGACCGCCGGGCGTAAGCCCCTTCGCCGTCCTGACGGGTATCCCAAACCCGAACCCCGCCATCCTGAGGTGCTCGCCACGACGTGGCGAGCCTCGAAGGACGCACCACGATCCATCCCGTCACCAGCGCGCGGCCCGTCAGGAGCATTGCGTCCTTCGAGGCTCGGGCTCCGCCCTCGCACCTCAGGATGACGGGGAGGGGCGTGTTGGAGCGTTGCTCGGGCTCCGCCTCGCACCCCCGA
>NZ_JAGRLA010000140.1 GCF_020442045.1 Bauldia sp.
CCAAAAGGATGAATGAAATGGACGACGAAAAACTCTCGCGCATCCTCAAGGCGGCCGGCGACACCAGCCGCCGGCGGATCCTGACCATGCTGGTCCAGGAAGGGCCGCTGCGCGTGACCGAACTTGCGGCCCATTTCGACATCTCGCTGAACTCGGTTTCCAAGCACATCAAGGTGCTCGAGGAAGCCGGCCTCGTCACGAGGCGGACCGTGGGCCGCGACCATCACATCGCCGCCGATCTCGGGCCGCTGAGGGCTACGGAAGAATGGTTCGGCCAACTGAAATCGATCTGGGAGCTCCGCCTCGCGGCGCTCGACGAGATCCTGACGTCGAAAGGACAGGACGATGAGTGAACTGGAACTGACTGTCAGCCGCACCATCGCGGCACCGCGCGAGAAAGTGTTCAACGCATGGCTCGATCCGGCCACCTTGAAGCGGATCATGCGGCCGTCGGCCGGCGACGAGATGGCCGAGGTGACCAACGACCCCCGCAAGGGCGGCACCTTCGAGATCGTCATGGTAACGGCCGAGAAGAAGAAGATCCCGCACACCGGCACCTATCTGGAGATCGACCCCCATTCCCGCCTCGCCTTCACCTGGGCCTCGCCACATTCGCTGGACGACAGCCGTGTGACGATCGACTTCGCCGAGAACGAACCGGGCTCGACCGAAGTAACGTTGCATCAGGTGAAGTTCCGCTCCGAAGAGGCACGCGACGGCCATATCAAGGGCTGGACCGTGATCATCGGCGAAATCGAGAAAGTCCTGAAGCCTTGATGGCATCGGGTCGGGGCCGGTCCTGAGGCCGGCCTCTCACCCCCGCCTGAATTGGCAGATCCTGACCCTAACGCTGGTACTTTATGAAAGGTGTCGCCGTCGCCACGCGGTCGTAGAGCCGGCGTGCGGTATCGTTGAACTCCTGGGTCAGCCAGTAGGTCTGCGACGCCTCATGCCGGTCGGCCTCCGCATAGACGGCCTCGATCAGCGCCCGCCCGAGGCCTCGGCCGCGCAGCGCGGCATCGGCGTAGAGGTCCTGCAGGTAGCAGCGCGGCGACCAGTCCGACGTCGAATAAACGAAGAAGTAATGGGCGAAACCCGCCAGTTCGCCGTCGCATTCGACCCCGAACCCATAGGGCTCCCTGTCCTCGTCGAGAAGCGACGACCACAGACGGCGCGTCACCCGGTCCTCGACCGTGCGCTTGTAGAACACATTGTACCCGTCCCACAGACCGGCCCAGCGGTCGCGGTCGCCTGGCGCGAGGCGGCGTATGATGATGTCCGGCACGGCGGCTCCCCTTCCGGTCGATGCAGCCACCTTCGCCGCGCCACCCCGTCGGCGCAATGATCCACGGCCGCTTCCGTGGCTGACCAAGGCGAAATTGTTCAATCCGGAACGGCTTGCCATGCCCTTCGGCGACGCGTAAGCCGGGAAGCGTCAATCGCCGGGGCCGCCGGCCGGCCGCCTCTTCTGGAGCACGGAACTTGCTGAATCCCGCACACGCCGAGACGGCGACGCTGACCTTTCCCTTCGACGAGCCACCGGAAACCGGCACGGTCCGCGAGGTGGCGCCGGGCATTCTGTGGACCCGCATCCCGCTGCCCTTCCGCCTCGATCACGTCAACATCTACCTGATCGAGGATGGCGACGGCTGGGCGGTCCTCGACACCGGCATCGCCGACCAGCCGACCCGCGATGTGTGGGACGCGCTTGCGGCCGGGCCGTTGAAGGGTCGCCGCCTCACGCGCCTGATCGTCACCCATTTCCATCCCGACCATATCGGTCTTGCCGGCTGGCTGTGCGAGAAGCACGGACTCGAGCTGTTGACCAGCCAGACCTGCTATCTCGGCTGCATAAACATCTCGCTCAGCCCCAACGCGCTGGAGGCCGAGCCCTATCAGAAATTCTACCTGAAGCACGGCATGCCGGCCGACC
>NZ_JAGRLA010000141.1 GCF_020442045.1 Bauldia sp.
TATCGGGCCGAGCGCAGCTATTCGATCGCTTCGTCTCCGGAGCGCATGGCGATCGAGCTGGTCATCGAGCGCCTCGATGACGGCGAGGTCTCGGCCTTCTTCCACGACGTGGCCGAGGTCGGTGACGCGATCGAGATTCGCGGACCGATCGGCGGTCATTTCAACTGGTCGCCGGGCGATCCCGGTCCGGTGTTTCTGGTCGGTGGCGGCTCGGGCGTCGTGCCGCTGGTGTCGATGCTGCGCCGCCGCGCATCCGCGGCCCCGGACGAGCGATTCACGCTCGTCTATTCCGCGCGGACCTGGGACGAGGTCATCTTCCGTGAGGAGCTCTTGCGCCGGGCGCGGGAGGAGGATGGCCTCGCCCTGATCCTGACCCTGACCCGCGAGCCGTCACCCCTCGCCGGCGTGAGGTCCGGTCGCGTCGACCGGATGATGCTCGCCGAGGCGCTTGCCGGTTTCGGAGAGATGATGCCGGCGCTCACTTTCGTCTGCGGCTCGAATGCCTTTGTCGAGGTGGCGACGGTGCTGCTGCTCGAGCTGGGGGTGCCCTTCGAGACGATCCGCACCGAGCGCTACGGCGGCGCCCTCGCCGAAAATGCCATGGGCGGGGTTCCGGACAGCTAGGCGCCCGCGCGGCGCGGCGTTTACCTCTTCTCGCGGACGGGCGCCGCGTTGTAGGATTTCCGCCCCTTCGATCGCCTTCGACGCGATTCCAATCCACCTCGCGGCCGTCTGTGCCCGATCCAGACCCGGAGACAATGAATGCCCAAGACCGTTCTCTGCTATGGCGACTCCAACACCTGGGGCGCCGCTACCGTCTCGCGTCCCGACGATCGCTATGCGCCCGACGAGCGGTGGCCGGGCATAGTGCGCGAGGCGCTCGGGGCCGACTGGCTGGTGATCGAGGAGGGTCTGAACGGACGCACGACGATTTCCGATGATCCGGTCGAGGGCGCCGAGAAGAACGGCCGTACGTATCTCGGTCCCTGCCTGCAGAGCCACCGGCCGCTCGACGTCGTGGTCATCATGCTCGGCACCAACGACCTCAAGGCGCGGTTCGACAAATCGCCCCAGGAGATCGCGGATGGCATCGGCGTCCTCGTCGACATGGTCAAGGCGGCCGGCGCAGGTCACTCGGGAGGGACGCCGCGGATCATCGTCGTCTCGCCGGCGCCGACCCGCGAGGAGTTTCCGATGCATGCCGAGATGTTCGTCGGCGCGGAGCCCAAGTCGAAGAAACTGGCCGGCTTCTATCGCGCCCTCGCCGAAGACCGCGGGGTCGAATTCTTCGACGCCGGCTCGGTGATCGAATCGAGCTTCCATGACGGCTTCCATCTCGACCCGGAAGCCCACAGCGCGCTCGGCATCGCCATCGCAGCGGAGATATTGCGGGACTAGGCAAAGGTCCGCCGCCGCCCGCTCGACGAAACGGCGTCTCGCCCGCCGTTGCGCCGCGCGCGCGACAACCCCGCGGTCCCCGAGCTCTGCTTCACCTTTCGGATAGCTTTGCCGCCGATACTGCGCGAACGCGCATTGCGGCGGGCAGGGCATGTA
Organism: Bauldia sp.; assembly: GCF_020442045.1. Taxonomy (GTDB): domain Bacteria; phylum Pseudomonadota; class Alphaproteobacteria; order Rhizobiales; family Kaistiaceae; genus Bauldia. The sequence continues at coordinate 1,555 of NZ_JAGRLA010000141.1, forward strand.
TTCGCACGTTTCCTCGAACGACCAGACGGAGAATCTCGACTTCGTCAATTCCGCGAGCTGGCTCCTGTGGTCGACGATCGCGCCGCTCTGGGGAACCTACAGCGCCTACGGCAAGGACGGTTCGACCCCCTGGATCGAGATCCAGACCGACGCCGGGCCGATCCGCCTCAACGGCGTCGACTGGGCCTATCACAAGGGCGCGGCGCCGACCGACAACGCGACCACCCGCTTTCTCCAGGTCTCGGCGACCGCCTATATCTCGGTGTCGCGAGACGATTCCGTCGATTCGGTCTTCTCGCACACCCACCAGACGAGCTTCGACAACGTCTACGGCAACGGCACCAGGCCGGCCCTCGACGGGATTCTCTGGCAGCATCCGATCAACATCATCAGCCAGGTCTCCAAGCAGCGCGTCGACGGGACCAGGTTCGGCGACGTCATCACCCTCAACAACCAGGGGAGCGAGGCCTACAGCAACAACGGCAAGGATACGGTCCATGGCGGCCTCGGCGACGACAAGATCGCCGGCGGCAACGGCGGCGACACGCTGTTCGGCTCCGGCGGCCAGGACCATATCGACGGCGGCAACGGCCGCGACACCATCTATGGCGGCGACGACGATGACGAGATCCACGGCGACGCCGGCAACGACGTCGCCTATGGCGGCGACGGACAGGACACGATCTTCGGCGAGACCGGCAAGGACAAGCTCTATGGCGGCGAGGACGACGACCGGGTCTTCGGCAGCGCCGATCGCGACAAGATCTATGGCGGCGGCGGTCAGGACAAGATCTATGGGGACGACGGCAACGACAAGCTGTTCGGCGATGCCGACAATGACGAGGTCTATGGCGGCAGGGGCAGGGACAAGATCATCGGCGGTCTCGGCCAGGACAAGCTCTATGGCGACGCCGGGCCGGACACCATCTTCGGCGAGGACGACAACGATCGCCTCTATGGCAGCGGCGGGGACGACCGCCTCTATGGCGGCATCGGCCAGGATTTCATCAACGGCGACAACGGCAAGGACAGCCTCTTCGGCGGCGCCGACAATGACGACCTCAACGGTCTCGCCGGCAAGGACAAGCTGGTCGGCGGCGTCGGCCAGGACGATCTCGACGGCGGCAGCGGCAAGGACCGGCTGAAGGGCGGGGCCGACAATGACCGTCTCGACGGCGGCAGCGAATCGGACGTGCTGTCAGGCGGCGGCGGATCGAACCAGTTCGTCTTCTCGACCGGACTGTCGGCGAAGAACATCGACCGGATCACCGACTTCAAGGTCGGCTTCGATTCTCTCGAGCTGTCGCACAAGGTCTTCGGCGCGCTCCCGGTCGGCGCGCTGCCGGAATCGGAATTCCACAAGGGCGCGAAGGCTCAGACATCCGACCAGCACGTCATCTACGACGCGAAGCAGGGCCTGCTGGTCTACGATCAGAACGGCAGCGCCAAGGGCGGCGACCAGGTCTTCGCCAGGCTCGACAAGAACCTCGACCTCGGCCACTCGGATTTCCTGGTCATCTGACCCCGGTCTTCAGGGCAGGACCAGGATCGCCCGGAAATCGTTGACGTTGGTCAGCGTCGGGCCGGTCATCACCAGATCGCCGAGCTTGGCGAAAAGCGAATAGCAGTCGTTGGAGTCCATCAGCGCCGGCACGTCGAGGCCGAGTTCACGCGCCCGCGCCAGCGAATCAGGGGTGACGATCGCACCGGCATTGTCCTCGCTGCCATCGATCCCGTCGGTGTCGGCGGCAAGCGCGTGGATGCCGGCGGCGCCGCCAAGGCCGAGCGCCAGCCCGGTGAGGAACTCGACATTGCGGCCGCCGCGACCGGTGCCACGAACCGTCACCGTCGTCTCGCCGCCGGAGAGCAGGACGGCGGGCGCGGCGACCGGCTGGCCGTGGGCGCGGGATGAAAGCGCGATTCCCGCCATCGTCCTGCCGACCTCGCGCGCCTCGCCCTCGATGGCGTCGCCGAGAATCAGTGGCGTCACGCCGGCGTCGCGGGCGACCCGCGCCGCGGCCTCGAGGCTGGCGAGCGGTGACGCGATGATCACCGACGACGCGTTGCCGAGCCGCTCGTCGCCGGGCTTCGGTGTCTCGTCGGCGGCCGCGGCGAGATGGGCGGCGACCGCCGGTGGCGGCGTGATGCCGTAGCGCGCGATGATTGCGCGGGCGTCGGCGAAGGTGGTCGCGTCGGCGACGGTCGGGCCGGACGCGATGACGCTCGGGTCGTCGCCCGGAACGTCGGAGATCAACAGGCTGACCATGCGGGCGGGCCAGGCGGCGGCGGCCAGCCGTCCGCCCTTGATCGCCGACAGGTGCCTGCGCACCGTGTTCATCGCCGTTATGTCGGCGCCTGAGGCAAGCAGCGCGCGATTGACCGCCTGCTTGTCGGCGAGCGTCAGTCCGTCGGCCGGCAGCGCGAGCAGCGCCGAGCCGCCGCCGGAGATCAGGCAAAGCACCAGGTCGTCCGGGCCGGCCTCGCCGACCAGCCCGAGGATGCGGCGGGCGGCGTCCTCGCCCCGCGCGTCGGGCACCGGATGCGACGCCTCGACGATCTCGATCCGCCGGCACGGCACCCCGTGTCCGGTGCGGGTAACGACCAGTCCTCCGAGCGGTCCCTGCCAGCGATCCTCGAGCGCCTTCGCCATCGCGGCCGAGGCCTTGCCGGCGCCGACGACGATGGTGCGCCCGGCCGGCGGCGTCGGCAGGTTCGGTGGCACCACCCTGTCGGGAAGCGCCGCCGCCACGGCGGCATCGAGAAGCGCGGTCAGCAATCCGCGCGGATCGTCGACGGCGGTCATTGCCGTATGGCGGTCAGCGCGTGGATGATGCCGGAAAGCTCGGCGAGGCCCTTCAGCCGCCCGACATAGGAATAGCCGGGATTGGCGTTGCGGACCGGGTCGGCGTGGAGCAGATGGCCGTGGTCGGGCCGCATCGGGATGGCGCTGTCCGCCCGGCCCTCGTCGCGGCGGCGATCCTCCTCGTCGAGGATCGCGGCGCAGAGCGAGACCATGTCGGCGCCACCCTCCAGATGCTCCGCCTCGTGGAAGATGCCGGGAGCCTCGATCGTGACATTGCGGAAATGCAGGAAGTTGATGCGCGGCGCGAAGGCGCGGATCATGTCCGGCAGGTCGTTGTCGGCGCGCGAGCCGTAGGAGCCGACGCAGAAGGTCAGCCCGTTCGCCGGGCTGTCATAGGCGTCGAGCAGTGCCGCGACATCGCTCTCGGTCGAGACGATACGCGGCAGGCCGAAGAGCGGGAAGGGCGGATCGTCCGGATGGATGCCGAGCCGGATGCCGCTTTCCTCGGCGACCGGCACCACCTCGTTGAGGAATTCCGTCAGGCTCTGCAGCAGCTCGTCGGGGCCCATCCGGTCATAGACCCCGAGCAGGTCGGTGAATTTCGCCCGGTCATAGGCGAAGTCGGATCCCGGCAGCCCGGCGAGGATGATTCGCTCCAGCTCCTCCTTGCGCTCCTCGGACATGGAACGGAAACGGGCCTCGGCCTCGGCAAGCACCGACGCCTCGTAGTCGCCGTCGGCGCCGCTCCGCTTGAGGACAAAGACGTCATAGGTGGCGAAGTCGATGATATCGAAGCGCAGCGCCAGGCCCGATTTCAGCGGCCAGGCGAGGTCGGTGCGCGTCCAGTCGACGATCGGCATGAAGTTGTAGCAGACCGTATCAATGCCGGCCCGGCCGAGGGCCCTGAGCGTGTCCTTCCAGACGTCGACGTCGTGACGCCAGTCGGCGGTCCGGGCCTTGATGGCATTGGTCACCGGGATGCTCTCGACGACCGACCAGCGCAGCCCCTCGGCCTCGATCAGCGCCTTGCGCTCGGCAATCGCGTCGTCGTCCCAGGCGGTCCCGCCGGGGATCTGGTGGAGGGCGGTGACGATGCCGGTGGCGCCCGCCTCGCGGATATGGGCGAGCGGGATCGGGTCCTTCGGTCCGAACCAGCGCCAGGTCTTCTCCATCAGGATGTTTGCTCCATTTCGTGCTTCCAGGGCGGGTCGGCGCCGGGGCGCGAGGCGGTGATCGCCGCGGCCGCGGCCGCGTAGCCGAGCTGGGTGTGGAGTTGCGAATCGGTCAGCGCGCGGATCGCGTCCTTGCCAAGCAGGCCATCGCTGTCGAGCCTGGAAAGCAGCGCGGCGGAGAAGGTGTCGCCGGCGCCGATCGTGTCGGCGACCGTGACCTTGACCGCCGGCACGCTTGCCGTCGCGGTCCGGCTCAACGCCGTGGCCCCACCCGCGCCGCGGGTCATGATCACGAGGCCGGCTCCCTTGTCGATCCAGCGTGCGGCGAAGGTTTCGAAATCCGAATCCGGCGCCATCCAGGCCATGTCGTCATCGCTGAATTTGACGATGTCCGACATCCCGGCCAGGCGGTCGAGACGCGCGAGGTACGCGTCGCGATCGTTGATCAGCGAAGGCCGGACATTGGGGTCGAAGGAGATCACCCGGTTCGGTGCTTCCCTGCGGACCAGCGCCTCGACGGTCGCACCACAGGGCTCGGCCATCAGGTAGATCGAACCGGTATGCAGCGCGGTCACCTCGGCCGGCAGCTCCGGCAGCTCGGCCTCGACAAGCATCCGGCCGGCCGAGCCCTCGTCGAAGAAGGCATATTTCGCATGGCCGTCGGTTAGCGAGACGAAGGCCAGCGTCGTCGGCCGGTCGCTCAGCACGCAAAGGCTGGTGTCGACATTGCTGGCATGCACGGCATTGAGCAGGCTGTCGCCGAAGAAATCCCGCGAGACGCCACTGAGCAGCCCGGTATGGGTTCCCAGGCGGCCGAGCGCGACCGCGACGTTGAAGAGCGACCCCCCGGCGAAAGGCTGGAAGACGGATGCGCCGTCCTCGCCTTTCCTCGGCAGGAAATCGATCAGTGTCTCTCCACAGCAAACGATCATGGCGCCGAATACCTCTCCTCGCTGATCCCGTTCGCCTAGCAGATAACCGGCTATGTTGTCTCTTTGAAGAGCAGATTGCTGTCGCGGGTGAAATGGGCGAGCAGCGGCAGGCAGGCGCCGCCGACGGCGCGCGCGGTGGTGCCGACGCTGCCTTCGACGATCTTCGCGGGTGACAGGCCCTGCCTGTCGAAGCGCTCGACCCTGGCCGCCACCCGCTCGACGATCCTGGCGCGGATCGCGGTGGGAAAGGCGCCGTCGATCACGATCGCCTCGAAATCGAGGACCGACGTCGCGGTCACGGCCGCAAGCGCGAGGCTGTCGCCGGCTTCGTCGATCCAGTTGTTGAGAATTTCGCCGAGGTCGCCCCAGTCACCGGGCGACAGCCAGAGGACGGACGGGTCGCGGCCGGCCTCCGCCAGCCGGTTCTGCAGCACGTAGATCGAGGCATGGCGGATGAGCTGCTGCATCATCGGCATGCCGTCGTTGCCGGCGGTGGTGATCGGCATCGAACCGATGGCGCCCGCATTGCCGTCGCGGCCGGGATACAGGCTGCCGTTCAGGACAATGCCACCGCCGGCGAAGGAGCCGACGAAGACATAGAGGAAGTCGAGATACTGGCCGGGATTGCCGAGGACCAGTTCCGCGCCGCAGGCGGCGGTTGCGTCGTTGCACAAGGTGACCGGCCATGGGCATATCCTGCCGATCTCCCGCGCGATGTCGAAGGTCCGCCAATGGTCGAGCACGTCGCGCGGTGCGCCGACCTGCTGGAGCCAGCTCCGCAATTCGAAAGGCGCGGCAATGCCGAGGCCGGCGATCCTGCCGGCATCGCCATCGCCAAGTCTCGCGACCAGTTGCCGGATGCCGCGGTCGACGAAGGCCGCGATCGCCGCGGGCGTCGGGTAGTCAAAGGGCCCGTGAATGAAGTCGCGAACCGTCCCGACAAGGTCGAGGAGAACCAGGTCGCAGCTCCTGCGTCCGATCTTCAGTCCGACCGAATAGGCGCCGTCCGGATTCAGGGCAAAAGGCACCGAAGGCTGGCCGACCTTGCCACGGCGGCGGTCGCGCTTGACCACCAGCCCGTCGCGCTCCAGCTGGCGCATGATCACGGTGATGGTTTGGGGTGACAGCCCGGTCTGGCGGGCGATTTCGGCCTTGGGCAGGCTCCCGTGCTTGCGGATCAGTGACAGGACCAGGCGCTCGTTATAGAGGCGGACGCCGGTCTGGTTCGTGCCGCGTGACAGGTCCGTGGCGCTCGGTCTTGCCGCATCCGCGGCGGCGCCATCAGTCATGGTCGGCATCTCGAATCCGTCGCGGCTCTCTGCCATTCGCGATTCTCCCATCGCGTCAAAATTCCCGCCGCGGCGCCGGAACGATGGTGGCCTGCCGGCGGGCTGTCAATAAGTAAATCGGATCGATTTATTATTGACACAAAGCGGGGCTTGGTGTCGTCTCCAAGTGTCGGCGGTTGGGAGCGACGCTGATCACCGACAAGCCGGTCGATGGCGTCCAGTCGATTGGCACGAAGGAGGGCCTGTCGCTTTGTTGGGGCTGATTTGGTTTTGAAATCGGCTTACACTGAAGGCTGAAGGGCAGCCTGCGGGCTGCTCTTTCTGTCCCTGCCGGGAGGAACGCGGCAGGGGACACGGGGGTCAAGGGGGGAAAATGACCAACACAACCGATAACCGGCATGGTCCGGCGGAGTTCGAACAGGTGTTGCCGGGAGCGGCGGATGCCGTGGTCTTCGAGGAGGAGGGCCGGTCGCCGATAAAGCGCCTCCAGCAGTTTCTCCACGCCTTTCCGACGACCATTCCCTTCATTGTCCTTCTGATCGGCGTCATCGTCTTCACCACCCTGGTGGGCGATCGGTTCTTCCACCCCTTCAACCTGTCGCTCGTCCTGCAACAGGTGACGATCATCGGCACGCTCGGCATCGCCCAGACGCTGATCATCCTCACCGCCGGCATCGATCTGTCGGTCGGCGCCATCATGGTGCTGTCGTCGATCGTCATGGGCCGGCTGGCGGTCGTCAACGGCGTTCCGGTAGCCCTTTCCTTTCCGCTTGGATTGCTGGCCGGCATGGCCTGCGGCTATGTCAACGGCATATTGGTGACCCGCCTCAAGCTGCCGCCGTTCATCGTCACCCTCGGCACCTGGAGCATCTTCGGCGCGCTGATCCTCTTCTATTCGCGCAGCGAGACGCTCCGTCAGCAGGACGTCGAGTCGGCCGCCGCGATGCTGCAATGGACCGGCACCGCGATCCCGATCGGCGCCGCCCGGATCACCTACGGATCGATCCTGATGCTCGTCGTGGCGGGGATCATCTGGTACGTGCTCAACCGAACGGCCTTCGGGCGGCACATATATGCGACCGGCGACGACCCGGACGCCGCGCGACTGGCGGGCATCAACACCAACCGGACGCTGATGGCGGTCTATACGCTTGCCGGCCTGATCTGCGCGATCGCCGGCTGGATACTCATCGGCCGCATCGGCGCGGTCAGCCCGCTTGCCGGCCAGACCGCGAACCTCGATTCGATCACCGCGGTGGTGATCGGCGGGACCAGCCTGTTCGGCGGTCGCGGCTCGATCATCGGCACGCTCGTCGGAGCCTTGATCGTGGGCGTGTTCCGCAACGGTCTGGCGCTCGCCGGCCTCGACGCCTTGTGGCAGGAATTCACCGTGGGCGTGCTGATCATCGTCGCGGTTGCCATGGATCAGTGGATCAGGAGGATCGCGGTATGAGCGAAGCTGTCAGCCCCGTCCTGCAGGCGCGCAATGTCGTCAAGCGTTACGGGCGCGTCACCGCGCTCGATCACACCGACTTCGATCTCATGCCGAACGAGATCCTCGGTGTCATCGGCGATAACGGCGCCGGCAAGTCGACGCTCATCAAGGTGCTCGCCGGCGCGGTCCAGCCGGATTCCGGCGAGGTCAGGCTGGAGGACAAGCCGGTCCATTTCCGCGGGCCGGAAGACGCCAGGGCCGCCGGCATCGAGACGGTGTATCAGGACCTGGCGCTGGCGCCGGCGCTGTCGATCGCCGACAACATGTTCCTCGGCCGGGAGGTCCGCAAGGGCGGGCCGCTCGGCAAGTGGCTGCGACTCCTCGACCGGTCGACCATGCAGCAGAAGGCGCGCGAACAGCTGAACGCGCTGGGCCTGCTGACCATCCAGAATATCCGCCAGCAGGTGGAGACTCTCTCCGGCGGCCAGCGCCAGGGCGTGGCGGTGGCGCGGGCGGCGGCCTTCGGCAGCCGGGTGATCATCATGGACGAGCCGACCGCGGCGCTCGGCGTCAAGGAATCGCGCCGCGTGCTGGAGCTGATGATGGAGATCAAGAAGCGCGGGCTGCCGATCATCCTGATCAGCCACAACATGCCGCATGTCTTCGAGGTCTCCGACCGCATCCATATCCACCGGCTCGGGCGGCGGATCGCGGTGATCAATCCGCGTGACTATTCGATGTCGGATGCCGTGGCGATCATGACCGGCGCGATGGAGCCGCCGAGCGCGGAACAGCAGGCGGCCTGATTTCGGGTCACTGCTCCGAGCTTTTCGCGAAGCCCCATTGCGCTGCGCATGCGTCGACGAACTTCCGTGCTTCAACAGTCGTCGCCGTCGCGTCGGCACCGCTTACACTGCGTTCCAACTGGTAGTCGGCGACATCTCGATCCGTTCGGGCGCGACTGAGTGTCTTTCCCGAGAGCCCAAGGAAGCCTGGTTCGTTTTCTATCAACCTTCCGAAGTGTTCGATGATGTGCTCGTGGCTCTTCGGCACGTCCTTGCGCTTGCCAATGCCGCCAGCGGCCAGGAGCGCGGCTGCGGCGCAATGGTGCATGGCGTGATAGGCTGAATGTGCGCAGGCATTAGGCGCCTTGCCCCAAGACGACAAGCTCTCGGCTTCCTCCAATGCACCACCGCCTTATCGAACTCCTGTTGCATGAGCGCTGATCGTTCGTCGTCACTCAATGGTATGACAGGTAATTTTCGCGGCTTCTTTGCGTGCTTCTTCTTTGGAGGATGCTTCATCGCGACGCGCCTCATGAAACGGCGATCCCTTCGCGGGCGATCCTGTCGACCAGCGGATGCTGGCCCAAAGGCCGTAGATATTGAGAGGGTATCGCTATCGATATGAACACCTCGAAGAATATGCGGATAAGCAACATCCGAGAGCATATGATCCACGTTACGTCGGTCGTGAAGATCATTCACAAAGACTGCGACATCGTAATCTGAGTCGCGACGCGCATCGCCGCGAGCGCGCGAACCGAACGACACGACTCCCGCGATTCTTCCGGGTAGCGCCCTCCGGACTTCACGACTGAAAGTTCGAAGGCTTTCGACTGCTTGACCAGAGACGACGTCGAAGAGGTTGCGGGTGAGGGTGACCATTGGACGAAGGCTGATCCTCGCATGTTGCCGCTTCAATATGCTCACGCCGTTTCAGGATATGCAATTCCTCACGACAAGATCGAAGAACGCCTCCGGTGCAAGCTTTCGTTAGGGGCGCGCGTGGCAATGTAGACGGCCGGTGCCGCGCGGCCCGGCATGTCCAATGCCGAGCCCAGGTCCTTGAAAATGCTCGATGCCGGCGTCATCCGGAGCAATGATCAGCGCGATCCGGTCGCCGCGGGCGGCATACGTCCGTGCGGCGTCGACGATATTCCGGCCGTCGCGCGGCTGTTCCAGACGACCTTCCAGCAAGGTCGGAAAGCCGGCGGTCAGTCGCTGGAGCTCCATCTCCGGCGCGAGCTGTTCGAGCATCCCTGGCAGGATCCCCGGCTTCCATCGCTGGTCTTCGAAGGCGCGGATGGCGCCGTTGCCGGCTTCATCGCCGTCAGGCCGCATCGCCTGCTGCTCGACGGCGAACCGGTTCTCGCCGCCGTCGGCGGAACGCTGATGGTCGACAAATCCGTCAGCAACCCGCTGATGGGCGCCCGCCTCCTGCGCTCATACCTGAACGGTCCCCAGGACCTCTCCTTCAGCGAAACCGCCAACGAGATATCCCGGTCGATGTGGGACAGGCTCGGTGGCCGGACCGAGCCGGCCTACAGCATGGAATGGCTGCGGATCCTGCGGCCGGCGGCGATGGCGGTCGATGTCCTGGCGACGAAATCCCGCGCCGCGACCGCGGTCGCTCCCCTTGCAAGGCTGTTCGATCGCGGTGCCGCAAGACTCCGCGCCAATCCGCTGCCGGTGGACCCCTCCCGCGACCGGGGCGAGGAGGTCGGCGAATCGGATTTCGTCGATGCCGTCCTGCCGCTATCCGCGACCTATCCGCTGCGGCCGGACTGGAATCGCGAGAGCCTCTCCTGGTTCGTCGGACAGGCTTCCGAGAAGGAGCGGTTCGGTCCGCCGGTCCGCCGGATCGTCCGCGATCGCAAGGGGCGCCCGGTGGGGGCCTACCTCTATTGCGTGCAGCCCGGCGCCATTGCCTTCGTCCTCGACATATTCGCGGCGCCGAAGGCAGCGGAAGAGGTGGTCGACGACCTGATCGCCGATGCCTGGCGCCGCGGCGCGATCGCCGTCAGGGGGCGGGTCCAGCCGGAGCTCGCCGATCTTTTGCTGCGGCGCAAGGCGGTCTTCGTCCATGCATCGTCGATGGTCGTCCACACCCGGCGCGCCGAGCTGCTTGCCGCTATCCACAGCGGCGACGCGTTAATAACCGGGCTCGCCGGCGAGACCTGGTCGGCGCTTATCGGGGGGCTGTTTTCCTAATGTAGACAGCGCGTTCCGTCTCGAGCTCTGTAAGCATAAAATATTCGTTAACCCTAATATTTGCGATTGAAAGCTAATATTTACGCTTTCCTTTGATTGAGTTTGTAATACCGAGGACGTGGCACTAACCTTATTTCTCCAGGTTTCCTGCCGGTTATCACTTGTTTACATTTTGAAAGCGTCTCCTGATGTGCGGTATCGCCGGTTACTTCGGTCATCTACAGTCGCACGAGCCGCCGGAGCTGATGCTGCGCCGGATGGCAGGCGCGATCCGCTATCGGGGGCCGGACGAGAGTGGCATCCATGTCGAGCCGGGAGTCGGGCTCGGCCATGCGCGGCTGTCGATCATCGATGTCGAATCCGGCCAGCAACCGATGACCAGCGACGATGGGGATGTCGTCGTGACCTTCAACGGCGAGATCTTCAATTTCATCGAGTTGCGCGACGACCTGATCGCCAGGGGGCATCGCTTCCGTACCGACTCGGACACCGAGGTGATCATCCGCGCCTATCAGGAGATGGGGCCGGATTGCGTCACCGCCTTCAACGGCGATTTCGCCTTCGCCCTGTGGGATCGGCGCGCCCGGCGCTTCATGCTGGCGCGCGACCGGATGGGGGTGCGTCCCCTTTTCTACGCCTGGCGGGGCGGGTGCCTCTATTTCGCCTCGGAGGCCAAGGCCCTGTTCGAGGTACCGCAGATCCGGCCGGAGATCGATCCCGTCGCCATCGACCAGACCTTCACCTTCTGGTTCCCGCTGGCGCCGCGAACCGCCTTCAAGGGCGTCTGCACGCTGCCGCCGGGCCATGTCCTCGTCGCAACGCCGAGCGAGATAGCGGTACGCCGCTACTGGCAGCTCGACTATCCGGATGCTGACGACAGCGACGCCCTCGACGGCCGTTCCGAGACCGACATCGCCGAGGAAGTGCGGTCGCTGCTGACCGACGCGACGCGGATCAGGCTCCGCTCGGACGTGCCGGTCGGCGCCTATCTCTCGGGCGGGCTCGATTCCTCGATCATCGCGGCGACGGTCCATCGCATCGTGCCGGAGCGCCTGCGCACCTTCTCGGTCACCTTCGACAGCGCCGAGTTCGACGAGAGCGCCTTCCAGATGGAGATGGTGAGCGCGCTCGGTACCGATCACATGGCGGTGCCCTGCCGCGGCTCCGACATCGGATCGATGTTCCCGGAGGTCGTGCGCCACACTGAACAGCCGATCGTCCGGACAGCGCCGGCGCCGCTTTTCGCGTTGTCGAAGCTCGTCCGTGACAGCGGCTTCAAGGTCGTGCTGACCGGCGAGGGGGCGGACGAGGTCTTTGCCGGCTACGACATCTTCAAGGAGGCGAAGCTCCGCCGCTTCTGTGCCGCCCAGCCGAAGTCGCAGCGGCGGCACCTGCTCTTCCAGCGCCTCTATCCCTATCTGCCGGCGCTCAAGGGCCAGTCGCAAAGCTATCGCAGTGCTTTCTTCGGCGCCGGCCTCGACGCGGTCGACGATCCGCTCTTCTCGCACCTGCCGCGTTTCCAGTCGACGGCCGGTGCCAAGGCCTTCTACTCGGCCGAAATGCGCGAGGAGCTTCACGGCTATGACGCGCTGGACGACCTCCGCGCCCACCTGCCGGCCGATTTCCGCCGCTGGCATCCCCTGTCGCAGGCGCAGTATCTCGAAACTGCCCACCTCCTGCCCGGCTACATCCTCTCCGCCCAGGGCGATCGCATGTCGATGGCGCATGGGGTGGAAGGCCGCTTCCCCTTCCTCGATCACCGGCTCGTCGAATGCGCCGCGCGGATTCCGCCGCGGCTGAAGATCCGCGGCCTCCGGGAGAAGCATATCCTCCGCGAGGCGATGGCCGACATCCTGCCGCCTTCGATCGGCAGTCGCGTCAAGCAGCCCTATCGCGCGCCGGACAGCCCGTCCTTCCTCGGCGAGGGCGCTCCCGACTATGTCGGCGCGCGCCTGTCGCCGGCCGCGATCGCCGAGGCCGGATTCTTCGCGCCGCGCGCGGTCGACAAGCTGGTCGCCAAGGGCCGCGGCCAGGCATCCCTCGGCTTCCGCGACAACACGGCGCTGGTCGGGATCCTGTCCACGCAATTGCTCCATCACGCCTTTGCGCGGGAGGTCGCGGCGGCGCCTCCGGCGACAGCGGCGGCATAGTCAAACAGAGGCCGAGACAAGACATGTCCAACACCGAAATCGAAAGCCGCATCCGGCGGTTCATCGACGAGAATTTCATTTTCAGCGAGGATGACGCCAATCTCGACGGCGCGGCCTCCCTGCTCGACGCGGGGCTGGTCGATTCGACCGGCATCCTCGAGCTCGTCACCTTCCTCGAAAGCGACTTCGCGATTCAGGTCGCCGATGCGGAGATCATTCCGGACAACCTCGATTCGATCGACGCGATCGTCGCCTATGTCGCCGGCAAGCAGGGCGCGGCGTCGTCCGTCGCCGCCTAGGCACGGGCCGGTCGGACCATGCGGGTCGAGCAATTCCTCCGCGACAGCGCCCGGCGCCTGCCGGACAAGGTGGCCGTCGTCGCCGGCAGGGACCGGCTGAGCTACGGCGATCTCGACCGGATGTCGGATCGCCTTGCCGCCGGCATGCTCGGCCGGGGCGTGAGCCGCGGCGATCGCGTGGTGATCTTCACCGACAATTGCTGGGAAGCGGTCGTCTCGATCTTCGCCGTGCTCAAGGCCGGCGCGACCTTCGTCCCGGTCAATCCGTCGACCAAGGCGGAAAAGCTCGCTTTCATCCTCGAGAATTGCCGGGCGACGGCGATCGTCACCCAGGGCCGGCTGGCGACGATCGCCGCGCGCGCCATGATCGCGGCGCCCTCGGTGGATTTCGTCGTGCTGATCGGCGGCAAGGGGCCGGCGACGGCCGGCTCGCTCGGCTTCGAGGAGACGGTGGCCGGCGATCACATGCCGGCGTTGCCGCCGCCCGGCATCACGCTCGATCTCGCCATGCTGGTCTATACCTCGGGATCGACCGGCTTCCCCAAGGGCGTGATGATGACCCACCAGAACGTGGTGGCGGCGGCGGGTTCGATCACCACCTATCTCGACAGCCGCGAGGAGGATGTCATCCTCAACCTGCTGCCCATCTCTTTCGACTATGGCCTCTACCAGGTGCTGATGACGGCGATGGTCGGCGCCACGCTGGTGCTGGAGAAATCCTTCGCCTATCCGCAGGCGATCCTCAACCGGATGAGCGAGGAGAAGGTGACCGGCCTGCCGCTGGTCCCGACCATGGCGGCGATCCTCCTCCAGATGCGCGACCTCGCGCCGGGCAGCTTCCCGCATCTGCGTTACCTGACCAACACGGCGGCGGCGCTGCCGCCGACCCATATCATGCAGCTCCAGGTGCTCTTCCCCTTCACCCGGATCTACTCGATGTACGGGCTGACCGAGTGCAAGCGCTGCACCTACCTGCCGCCGGAGGACCTTGCCGAGCACCCCGATTCCGTCGGCATCGCCATTCCCGGCACGGAAGCCTATGTCGCCGACGAGGAAGGGCGCCCGGTCGCGCCGGGCATCGTCGGCGAGCTCCATATCCGCGGGCCGCATGTCATGCGCGGCTACTGGGAGAACCCGGATGCCACCGACAGGGCGCTCCGTCCCGGGCCCTATCCATGGGAAAAGGTGCTCCGCACCGGGGATTTCTTCCGCGCCGACGAGGAAGGCTTCCTCTATTTCATCGGCCGCAGGGACGACATCATCAAGACGCGCGGCGAGAAGGTCGCGCCGAAGGAGGTCGAAACCGCCCTCTACGGGCTGGCCGGCATCGCCGAGGCGGCGGTGGTCGGCGTCCCCGACCCGGTCCTCGGCCACGCGATCAAGGCCGTCGTCGCCCTGTCGCCGGGATCGCAGATCACCGAGAAGGACGTGCTCAGGCACTGCGCGGCCAATCTCGAGGACTTCATGGTGCCGAAGATGGTCGAGTTCCGGGATTCCCTGCCCAAGACGGACAGCGGAAAGATCAGTCGCCGGCTGATCGAGGAAGAGGTGATGGAGGCGGCGGAATGAATCACATGGCTGTCGAGGCGCCGTCCTTCGCGCCCCTGTCTCCCGAGGTCCTGACCCTCGATGCGGAGGCGGAGACCGCCCGTATCGCGGCATGGATGCGCGAACAGGTCGCCCGCCGGCTCCGCCGCCGCGGCGCCGTCGTCGGCCTCTCCGGCGGGATCGATTCGACCGTCACGGCGGCGCTCGCCGTCAGGGCCTTCGGACCCGAAAAGGTGCTCGCGGTGCTGATGCCCGAGAAGGATTCCGATCCGGAGAGCCTCAGGCTCGGCCGCGAGGTCGCGGACTGGCTCGGCATCGAATCGGTGGTCGAGGATGTCGAGCCGATCCTCACCGCCTCGGCCTGCTACGAGCGGCGGGACGAATTCATCCGCCGCCTCGTCCCGGAATTCGGCCCGGGCTGGGGCTGCAAGGTGGCGATCTCCGGTTCGCTGGAGGGCAAGGGCTACACCATCACCTATCTGGTCGTGCAGTCGCCGGACGGCGAGGTGCGCAGGCTGAGGATGCCGGTGGACGTCTATCTCGGCGTCGTCGCCGCGACCAACATGAAGCAGCGGGCGCGCAAGCAGCTCGAATATTTCCACGCCGACCGGCTCAACTACGCGGTGCTCGGCACGCCGAACCGGCTCGAATACGACCAGGGCTTCTTCGTCAAGAACGGCGACGGCGCGGCCGACGTGAAGCCGATCGCCCATCTCTACAAGAGCCAGGTCTATCAGCTTGCGGGAAGCCTCGGCGCGCCCGAGGAAATCCGTATGCGGCCGCCGACCACCGATACCTGGTCGCTCGCCCAGACCCAGGAGGAGTTCTATTTCGCCCTGCCGTATCGCGAGATGGATCTCTGCCTCTATGGCCTGGTCAACCGGCTGCCGGCCGAGAGCGTCGCGGCGGCCATCGGCCTGACGGCGGCCGATGTCGGGCGCGTCTGGCGTGACATCGAGGCCAAGCGCCGGACGACGCGCTACCTGCACGAGCCACCGCTGCTGGTCGAACCGGTCCTCGCGGAGGATGCCGGTACGCCACGGATCTGAGGGCGGACGGAGAAGGGAGAGAGAGCGTGCCCCGTATCGGCAGATCGGTGATCCATGCCGGCCTCGAAACGCTCTACTTCACGGGCGGCTACAGGCTCGCCCGGCCTTTCCTGGCCGGGATCGGCACGATTCTGACCTTCCACCGGGTGCGCCCGGCGCGGCCCGAGGGCTTCCAGCCCAACGGCTCGCTCGAGATCACGCCGGAATTCTTCGACGAGGTGATCACCCGGCTCGGCGCCGCCGGCTTCGACATCGTTTCGATGGATGAGGTCTACCGGCGGATCTCGACCGGCGATCACGGCCGCCGCTTCGTCGCGCTGACCTTCGATGACGGCTATCGCGACAATCGCGACCACGCCCTGCCGATTCTCCGCCGCCACGGCGTACCGGCGACCCTCTACCTGCCGTCGAGCTTCGCCGACGGGAGCGGCGAGCTCTGGTGGATCGAGCTGGAACGGGCGATCGCCGCGAGCGACCGCATCGCGGTCGAGCTTGACGGTGAGATGCGCCGTTTCGATACCGCGACGGATGCGGAGAAGGACGAGGCCTTCCAGACGATCTACTGGTCGCTGCGCGGCCTGCCGGACGAGCGCGACATGCGGGCGGTCTGCCGCGCGCTGGCGGTCGAGGCGGGTGTCGATGTCGGCGGCATCTGCCACGAGCTCTGCATGGACTGGGACGAGATCCGCGACTACGCGGCGGAGCCTCTGATCACCATCGGCGCACACACCGAAAGCCACATCATGCTTGCCAAGGCGGACGAGGATGCCGCCCGCGAGGACGTCGATATCGGCGCCCGCAGGATCAAGGAGCAGCTCGGTTTCAGGCCGCGCCATCTCTCCTATCCGGTCGGCGATCCCGGTTCCGCGGGCCCGCGCGAATTCGCCCTCGCCGCCGAGCTCGGCTTCGTCACGGGCGTCACCACCCGGCCCGGCGTCCTCTTTCCGGAACACCGGGAGCATCTGATGGCGCTGCCGCGGATTTCGGTCAATGGCGGCTTCCAGCGCTTCCGCCATCTCGACGTCCTGCTGTCCGGCGCCCCGACCGCGCTGCTCAACCGGTTCAGGCGGGTCGACGCCGCCTGAGCGCAATGGCGACCGGCCGAAAACGAGGCCTTGATCGACCGGGCGGATTGGCTAGGTTGCCGCCACCTCCGAGACAGATCCGATGTTCCAGCAAGTCTCCAGTTTCCGGCCACGGCGGGTGGCTTCCCGGTGATCCAGCTCGTTTCGGCCGGCATCCTCACCGCCGTCGTCGCCTTTGCCACGGCCTTTGCGATCGTGCTCGCCGGGCTCGATGCGGCCGGCGCGTCCCAGGCCGAGGCGGCGTCCGGGCTGTTCGTCCTGTCGGCTTTCACCGGGCTGATGAGCATCGCTTTCAGCATCCGCCTCAGGATGCCGGTCATGCTCGCCTGGTCGACGCCCGCCGCTGTCCTGCTGATCGCGACGGGCGCCCATGACGGCGGCTTCCCGGTTGCGGTGGGTGCCTTCATCGGCGCCGGTGTGCTGACCCTGATCGCCGGGATATGGCGTCCCTTCGGCCGGGCGGTCGCCGCGATCCCGATGCCGCTCGCCAACGCCATGCTGGCGGGCATCCTGCTCGATATCTGCCTCGCCCCGGTCCGTGCCGTCGCCGAGCTGCCGACCCTTGCCCTGCCGATCGTGCTTGCCTGGGCGGTGACGCTCCGCTTCGCGCGCTTCTATGCGGTGCCGGTCGCGGTGCTGGTGACCGCCGTCATGGTCGGCATCTCGACGCCGTTGCCGTCGGCGACCAGCATCGGGCTGCCGTCGCTGGTTCCGGTCATGCCGGTCTTCAGCTTCGACGTCATGGTCGGTCTCGCGCTGCCGCTGTTCATCGTGTCGATGGCGTCGCAGGCGATACCCGGCCTCGCGGTGCTGCGCGCCAACGGCTACCGCCCGGCGGTCGGGCCGATCTTCACCGCCTCCGGCCTGGTCGGCGTCGCCACCGCCTTTTTCGGCGCGCATTCCTATGCGCTGGCGGCGATCACCGCCGCCCTTGCCGCGGGACCGGAGGCGCATCCCGATCCAGCCCGGCGCTGGGTCGCCACCGTCGTCGCGGGCGTGGCCTATGTCATCCTCGGCCTAGGCGCCGCCTATGCCGCCGCCTTCGTCGCCCAGACTCCGCCGCTCCTCATCCAGGCGGTGGCCGGGCTGGCGCTGCTCGGCAGCATCGGCAGCTCACTGGCTTCCGCCGTCGCCGAGGAGGAGGTCCGCCTGCCGGCGGTGATCACCTTCATCACCACCGCTTCCGGCCTCTCCTTCTTCGGTGTCAGCGCCGCCTTCTGGGGGCTCGTCGCCGGTGGCGCGCTGATGGCGATCATGCGCTTCCGCGCGAAGCCGGCTTCGGAACGCCACCTGCCGCAATCCGAGGATATCTGAGCTGAGCCCGCGCCGCCGGGGCCGGCGGAGCGTCGCGCCGCCTAGAGCAGTCCACGCCTGGCGAGGTTCCGCATCAGCGCGGCCGTCCCGAACGTCCAGGGTTCGGCATCGGCCGAATGGACCACGGCGTTGGAGAGGCGGCCGAGCTTCGGCGAAGCGATGGTGACGATGTCGCCGACCTTGTGGGTGAAGCCCTCGCCGGGCACGTCGCGATCCTCGATCGGCGCGAACATGGTGCCGAGATAGAGCACGACACCGTCCGGATACTGGTGGTTGCGGCCGATCGTGGCGGCCATCAGGTCGGCCGGATCGCGGCTGATCCTGCTCATCGCGCTCGACCCGTCGAGCCGGTAGCCCTCGGGGCCGTCGACGGTCAGCCGGATTTCCGCGCGGCGAACGTCGTCGAGGCTGAAACGGTCGTCGAAGAGGCGGATGAAGGGACCGAGCGAGGCGCTGGCATTGTTGTCCTTGGCCTTGCCGAGGAGCAGCGCCGACCGTCCCTCGAAGTCGCGGAGATTGACGTCGTTGCCCAGCGTCGCGCCGACGATCTTGCCGGTCGAGGCGGTGACCAGCGCCACCTCCGGCTCGGGATTGTTCCAGCGCGAATCGGCCCGGACTCCGATCTCGGCGAGATGGCCGACGGCCGCCATCGACGGCGCCTTGGTGAAGACCTCGGCGTCGGGGCCGATGCCGACCTCGAGATATTGCGACCACATCCCCTTGCCGACGAGCAGCTCCTTCAGCGCCATCGCCTGGTCGGAGCCCGGCTCGAGCCGGGCGAGGTCGTCGCCGATCGCCGCCTGCATCTCGGTGCGGATCGCGGCCGCCTTGTCCGGCACGCCGCGCGCCTGTTCCTCGATCACCCGCTCGAGCATCGAGACGGCGAAGGTCACGCCGGCCGCCTTGATCGCCTGGAGATCGACCGGGGCAAGCAGCCACGGCTTCGACGGGTCGCGGGCGGCGCGCGGCGTATTGGCGAAGATCTCGCCGGCAAGGCCGACCGGTTCGCCGGAGGCGTCGCGGGCGAAGGCCGCCGGTTCCGGCATCTCGCAGAGGTCGCTCATCGTCGCGGCGGCGGCGCTGATGTCCACCACCTCGGCGCCGCGCAGCACGGCCACCGAGGGGCCGTCCCTGTCGGGACGCCAGACGCGGCCGACCAGGGTCGCCTCGTCCGAGTCCTCGGGCAGCGCGAATTCGGTGCTGGTTTCAAGTGGCATCAGGCGTTTCCCCGGTTCCGGTTCGTTGTCCCGGCATGTGTCAGCCTCGGGCGGGCCCCGTCAAGTCGCGGGGCTTGTCGCGGCGATCGGGCGCACCTTCGGAGGGTATCCGTCCTCGCCGCCGGGCAGCGAAAATATTCCGGCGCGGGCTACTTCTTGCCGAACCGGAAGGACGGTAGATTGCTCGCGGGCATGGGGGGTGTCCGCTGCCTCGACGGGGCCACCGCGAGGAGCATTCCAGAGGTACCAGCATGGGTAAGTTGATGGTCGCAGCCGGCGCCGCGTTCCTGCTTGCTGTCGGATCGGGCGGTGCATTCGCCGAGGAGATGCGTGGAAAGATTTCCGACATTGACGTGGAAGTCGGAGCCGTCACCCTCGACACCGGCGAGACCTTTTTCTTGTCCGAGGATGTCGATATCGACGCGCTCGAGATCGGCGAAAGCGTGACCGTCGAGTTCGAGGACGGAGACGATGGCGACCTGATCGCAACCTGGATCGAACCGGCGAACTAGACGCGGCCTGTCAGCAATCATGGTGCGGCGGCGGGCATTCCGCCGCCGTTTTCCTTTTCGGCCTACCCGGAACCGGCTATCGGGCGGGTCGCTTCCTGTCGACGTTGGGAAGGAAGACGGTGAGCAGACCGACCGCCGGCAGGAAGGAACAGACCTTGAAGACCGTGGTGATGCTGGTGTGGTCGGCAAGCACGCCGAGCGCCGCCGCGCCGAGGCCGCCAATGCCGAAGGCGAAGCCGAAGAAGAGGCCGGAGATCATGCCGATCCGCGACGGCAGCAGGGTGTGGCCCATGACGACGATGGCCGAGAAGGCGGAGGCGAGGATCAGCCCGATGATCATCGACAGCCCCACCGTCGCGTAGAAGCCGGCATAAGGCAGCGCGATCGTGAAGGGCAGGGTCCCGAGGATCGACACCCAGATGACGATCTTGCGGCCATAGCGGTCGCCGATCAGGCCGCCGGCGACGGTTCCGGTGGCGACCGCGAGGAGGAAGACGAAGAGCAGCACCTGGGACTGCTGCACCGAAACCCCGAAGCGGTCGATCAGGTAGAAGGTGTAGTAGCTCGTCAGGCTGCTCAGATAGATGAACTTGGAGAAGATCAGCGCCGTCAGGATGGCGAGCGCGACGAGGATGCGGACGGGCGGCAGGGCGTGCGTTGCCACGACCGGAATCCGTCCGCCGGTGCGATACGACGGGATCCGGTTCCGGTACCAGGTGCCGACGTTGAACAGGACGATCATGCCGAGCAGCGCCGCCACCGAGAACCAGGCGATGCTCGATTGGCCGAAAGGAACGATGATCAGCGCGGCGAGCAGCGGCCCGATCGCGGTGCCGACATTGCCGCCGACCTGGAAGACCGACTGCGCGAGGCCGAAGCGCCCGCCGGAGGCGAGGCGCGCCACCCGCGACGATTCGGGATGGAAGATCGCCGATCCCAGCCCGACCATGGCGGCGCCGACGACGATGACCCAGTAGGCATGCGCCACCGAAAGCAGGACCAGGCCGGCCAGCGTCGAGCCCATGCCGGCCGTCAGCGAATAGGGCTTCGGCCAGCGGTCGGTATAGAGGCCGATCAGCGGCTGCAGCAGCGAGGCGGTGAACTGGAAGGCAAGGGTGATGAAGCCGATCTGCGCGAAATCGAGATGGAAGGACTCCTTCAGGATCGGATAGATCGCCGGCAGCAACGACTGCATCATGTCGTTGAGGAAATGCGACAGGCTGATCGCGGTCAGGACCGCGACGGCGGTGATCTGGGCCGGGGCGCCCGGCTCGCTGGCTTCGGCGGTATTCATGTGTCGGGACGGCAATTTTCCCGCGAGGATGCGGAACAGGCAACCTATGGAGGCCCAATTCTAACCACA
>NZ_JAGRLA010000017.1 GCF_020442045.1 Bauldia sp.
ACAGGCCCAACGCTACGAATATCCGCTGCAACTGCGCCAGTCACTCCAGGAGACGGCGGCACGTCTTGTACAGGAGGCGCGTATCGCTCAATCAACGAGGCCTATATCGGGCTCCTAGACTGCAATGATGGTAGCGGAGGAGGGACTTGAACCCCCGACACGCGGATTATGATGATGGCTCTTAGGATAAAAAACCACGTTAAAACAATCAGTTAGTAGACAAGCGGAAGAACAATCCGCGTGTCTGGTCTTCCTAATACATTGAAAAGAAACAGCTATCGGATTTGAGATTCAGATGAGCCTATGCCGAGCCTAATATCCACACCTTAGATTGTGGGTATCGTCGACTCGTCCTATAATTGAGCTAGGCAAGTACGCGTTGTACTTTAACAACTGGGTAGGACGAACGAACCGTCTTATTGACGGGGGAGAGTAGCCTTGACGGTTCGCTCCCCTCTTAATGATAGCTACTTATGAAACGATTGAGTCAAAAAGACATTGAAAACCTTTCTTTCAAGGAGAGTTACCGTGATCGAAAATCACGCGTAGAACACATCTACAATGAGATAAACACGCTGGGTCTCAACGACACACTGTTTATCGAGAAGGAGGAGTGGGTGTTGAAGAATCAACCAAGCATATATGCGTTTCCTTCGCGCATAAGAACCGGCGGTAGAAATTACAAAGTTAGAGCATTAGCAAACGATAGCGGTTTCGTCGTGACGCGCACAGCGTAGTCAGCCACCGCCCTACCCAGTTGTTAGAGTGCCATCTTCCCCTTCGGGAATGATTGCCGCGAGACCGTCCTCAACATCTAATCCGTAGGACGCGGCGAGTTTCGCAACGTGTACTCCAAATACGCCACGCATCTCACCTAGCGCGCCATTGAAGACCCAACTCGCCCAGTGCCCGCGTTCCGCACCGTAGGCGACTGTTTCGCTTCGTTCCCCGACCGTGTTGAGGAACTTTCGACAGGCGGCACGCATCGCTCGGATCGTCTCGCTTATTTCGCTCTGCTCTCCGATTTGCGACAACTCTCCGGTCAGGAAGCGACGTATCTCAAGAACCGAATCGACGCAGTGATGGGGAATCTCCATCTCTGACGGGACATACAGAACCCGCCGGTCTTCGAGGAATGTCACGATCCTCCTGGCGACAGTCACGTCCGCTTGAGGCGGATTCCACGAAACGCCAAATATCGGACTGCTCAGACCGGTGATGCGGGAGAGGACTTCTTTGAACCTCATTTGCCACCCCCTGTTTTGCCCGAATTTTCTGAGCCTATGCCGAGCCTAGCGCCAACAAAAACCAGCTAACTCATTGAAATATTTGGTAGCGGAGGAGGGACTTGAACCCCCGACACGCGGATTATGATTCCGCTGCTCTAACCAACTGAGCTACTCCGCCAGGGCCCGTCTGCCGGGCGCCGCCGCATATAAGGAGCGGGGCCGAATCCTGTCAAGCAAGGCGGTTCGCAATCGGCTTGGATTTGGCGAAAGGCGCCCCGGTGCCGGCCGGATTTCGGCACCTCTCCGGGATTCGGGTCGCGGGACCGGCGATTGGGCCGATCCCGCCACAACGGATCACGGTCGGGCTAGTAGCAGGACAGGACCCAATCGCATGCGAAGGGATCGCTGATGTCATAGCCGCAGGTCTGGACCCAGTCGCAGTTGCGCTCCCCGCTCCGCATCGAACCGCCGGTCTTCACCGCCGCGATCTTGTCGAGAAGGTACTGGTCGTCGCCGGCGAGTGCCTTGGCTTCTCCGAGGATCGTCGAGACGTCATAGGCCTTGCTGGCATTGTCCGGCCCGCTGACGGCGCCGAGACTGGCCAGGATTTCCGCTCCGACCAGCATCATCATCGGGTTCTTCTCGGCCCGGCCGAGAGCAACAATCCCGGTGCCGACCTTCACCTTGGTCTGAAGCTCGGCGGCCTGCTGGGCGGTTGGCTGCATGGCGTCCTGGGCGTAGCCGGCCCCGGTCAGGCACGCCAGTGCGACCGCGCCCGCGGCCAGCGATGTAAGAATCTTCATGGTCATTCCTCCTTGAATCAACGGGAGATCGCGCCTCGCGCCCTGCGCCAGCGGCGACCCGGGTTCAATTACGCAGGACGAGTGATGTATTTACAACCGCTCCGTGTCCTCAAGGCGCTCACTTTTTGACGAGGATGGGATGGCTCTGCGACCGAGTCGTGGCACGCCTCCGCCGGCACAGGGGCCTGCGCGGTCGCGGGGATGTCGCCCGGCGCGACCGGCAGGAGCCGGGACGCATCGGCCTGGCTGGCGACCGGCATCCCTGTTCCATCGCGGCGCCGCTGGACGCCGTGAAGCGAGCGATTCCCCGTCGCCAGGGCAGGAGTCGCGGCGCGGCGGGCGCGAACTGTCTTCAGGCACGGCCGGCCGGATCCAGGAAATCGAGCCTATTCAATGGCTTATTGGCGCAATCGCGGGATGTTTCGCCAATTCGTCATTTTTCAACGTCATTTCGCCACGATCGCGCTAAGACAGGGCCCGCCAGACGGCAGACGAGGAATCTGATGGCGAAATATTTCGGCACTGACGGGATTCGTGGCCGGGCCAATCGGCCGCCGATCACGCCGGAGATCGCGATGAAGGTCGGCATGGCCGCCGGCATCGTGTTCAGGAATGGCGATCATCGCCACCGGGTGGTGATCGGCAAGGACACGCGGTTGTCGAGCTACATGATCGAGAACGCGCTGACCGCCGGCTTCCTGTCGGTCGGCATCGACGTCCTGCTGACCGGGCCGGTTCCCACGCCGGGCATTGCCATGCTCACCCGGTCGATGCGCTGCGATCTCGGTGTCATGATTTCCGCCTCCCACAATCCTTTCGATGACAACGGCATCAAGCTGTTCGGACCGGACGGCGCCAAGCTGTCGGATGAGACCGAGGCGGAAATCGAGGCGCTGATCGATGCCGACCTCGACGACCGGCTCGCGGCGCCGGATGCGCTCGGCCGCGCCAGGCGCATCGACGGCGTCAGCGATCGCTATATCGAATACGCCAAGCGCACCCTGCCGCGTTCGCTGTCCCTGGAGGGCATGCGGGTGGTCATCGACTGCGCCAACGGCGCCGGCTACCGGGTCGCGCCGGACGCGCTTTGGGAGCTTGGCGCCGAGGTGGTTTCGCTCGGGGTGGAGCCCGACGGCTTCAACATCAACCGCGAAGTCGGATCGACCGCGCCGGAAACGCTCGCCGCGAAGGTCCGCGAGGTGCGCGCCGATATCGGTATCGCCCTCGATGGCGACGCCGATCGCGCGGTGGTCGTCGACGAACACGGCCAACTGATCGACGGTGACCAGATCATGGCCGCGATCGCCACCTCCTGGGCGGACCAGGGCCTCCTGTCGAAGCCCGGCATCGTGGTGACGGTGATGTCGAATCTCGGTCTCGAGCGCTACCTTGCCGGCAAGGGTCTCGGCCTCGTCCGGACGTCGGTCGGCGACCGCCATGTCGCCGAGGCGATGCGCCTCGAGGGCTATAATCTCGGCGGCGAGCAGTCGGGCCACATCATCCTGTCCGACTATACGACGACGGGCGACGGCCTCGTCGCGGCGCTGCAGCTGCTTGCCGTCGTTCGCAATCTCGGCAAGCCGGTCAGCGAGGTCTGCCATTTGTTCGAGCCGCTGCCGCAGGTTCTCAGGAGCGTGCGCACCGGCGGCAAGCGCCCTCTCGAAAACGGCGCCGTCCGCCAGATGATCGCGGATCTCAATGCGAGCCTCGGCGATAATGGCCGGATTCTCGTCCGTGCCTCCGGTACCGAGCCGGTCATCCGGGTGATGGCCGAGGGCGACGACTCGCAGGTGATCTCGGCCATCGTCGACGACCTGGTCGCCGCGCTCAGCGAAGCCGCCGCCTAGATGAAGGGGCGAGGCACGGGATGATCGCAGTCGATCCAGCCAATCCGCGGGGCATCGTATGGATCGCCTCCTATCCGAAGTCCGGCAATACCTGGGTGCGGGTGTTCATACACCACCTGTTGCGGATGGCGGCCGGCAAGCCGCTTGAGGAGCATGATATCGACGAGCTCCACCGGACCAGCCGCAGCGCGGCGGGCCGCATCGACCTCTACGAGCGTTTCCTCGGCAAGCCCGTCGAATCCGCAAACCCGAAGGAGCTCGCCGAGGTCCGGCTGCAGGTGCAGCAGGCGATCGCCGAAGAGGCCGAGGGCATCGTCTTCGCCAAGACCCATTCGTTTCTTGGCCGGATATTCGACTATCCGATGATCAATCGCGCCTATTCGGCCGGCGGCGTCTACATCGTCCGCAACCCGCTCGACGTCGTGATCTCGCTGTCCCACCACCTCGATGTCCCGATCGACAAGGCCATCCGCTCGCTCGGCGCGAGCCTCAACTCCCCGATAACGATCGAGACCACCGCGCAGGAGATCTGGGGCTCGTGGACGGAGAATGTCGCGACCTGGACGGCTGATCCCAATCCCGCGGTCCACGTCGTACGCTACGAGGATCTCGTCGCCGATCCGCGTGGCCGTTTCGACGAGATGGTCGAACACCTTCGCCTCGACGTCACGCCGGAGCAGATCGGCGAAGCCGTGGCGCTCGCTTCCTTCGACCGGATGCGCGCCGCCGAGGAAAGGGGAGGTTTCGTCGAGCGTCCGGATCACGCCGAGCATTTCTTCCGGGAAGGTCGGGCCGGCCAGTGGCGCGAGGTCCTCACTCCCGAACAGATCGAGCGCATCGTTCAGGATCACGGCGAGCAGATGGCCCGTTTCGGCTATCTCCCGAACTGACCGGCCGCGCGCGGCAACCACCACGGAAATCCGATGATCAATCTCAGCAAGACACGGCCGCGCGGCATCATCTGGCTCGCCTCCTATCCGCGATCCGGCATGACCTGGGTGCAGGCCTTCATCTATGGCCTGGTCAAGACGCTCAGCGATCCCGATTTCGAAGAGCTCTACATCGAGCGGATCGGCGATTTCTCCGACTCCGAACACAGCGCCGGGCAGTACAAGTCGCATCTCGGCAAGCCGGCCTTCCGCGCCACGCCGGCCGAGATCGCCGCGGTGCGGCCAAAGGTACAGGCCGACATCGCGGCGCGGTGGAAGCGGCCGGTCTTCGTCGGCACCCACAACGCCAATGCCATCGATTACGGCTACCCGCTGGTCAACCTGTCGGTCAGCGCCGGTGCCGTCTACCTCCTGCGCAATCCCCTCGACGTTGCCGTTTCCCTCGCCCATTTCCGGGGCCTGTCCATCGACCAGGCGATCGAGGAGATGGCGGTGTCGGGCTTCGCCATCGCCCCCGATCGCGAGAATGTCCGCGTCGTCGCCGCTTCCTGGTCGGAAAACGTCCGGAGCTGGACCGAGCACCCGCACCCCGTCATGCTGGTGACGCGCTACGAGGACCTGGCGGAGAAGCCGGCCGAGAGCTTCCGCGCCATCGCCCGCCATCTCTTGATGACGCCATCCGACGAGCAGCTCGGGAAGGTGATCGCGATGGCCGCCTTCGACAGGTTGAGGGAGCAGGAAGCGGCCGATGGCTTCGCCGGCAGGCCGGAGACCTCGGCCGAGCCCTTCTTCCGGGTTGGCCAGCCGGGTCGGTGGCGCGATGTCCTGACGCCGTCCCAGGTCGATCGGGTGGTCTCGGCGCACCGCCCGATGATGAAGAAGTTCGGCTACCTGCCGGAAGGAACGGCTTAGCCTCTACCCCGACGCCTTGTTCGCCGCGGCGATGATCGAGGCGACCGGCTGGACATGCGTGTCGAGCCGGTCATATTCCGGCGGCCGCAGCTCCCCGCCCATATAGACGTCGCCGCGGCGGAAGCGCATGGCGCTCGGCGTCGGCGTCAGGGCCGCGAAGTGGTACTCGCGCGCGCCGGTGGTCCCGACCACGCGGGCGGCTGTCCGTTCGGTGATGCCGCCGGGCATGACGATGATGCGGTCACCGGCGGCCTTGACCAGGTCGCGGACCAGCTCGGCGCCTTCCAGAACGGTCGGTGCCTGGCCGGTGGTGAGCACCCGATCGACGCCGAGCTCGATCAGCGTCTCCAGCGCCGCCATCGGATCCGGTGTCATGTCGAAGGCGCGATGGAAGGTGATCGACGCGGGCCGCGCGCGGTCGATCAGGCGCTTGGTCACCGCGACGTCGATATTGCCGTCGGGGTCGAGGGCGCCGAAGACGAAGCCGTCGACGCCGGCCGACTTGATCGTGGCGATGTCGGTCTCCATCGCCACCAGTTCCTCGACGCCGTAGAGGAAGTCGCCGCCGCGCGGCCGGATGATCACGTGGATGCCGATATTCTGGATCTCGCGGGCGACGAGGATCGTCCCGAGGCTCGGTGTCGTTCCGCCTTCGATCAGCCCGGCGCAGAGCTCGACCCGCGCCGCGCCCGCGTCGCGGGCGGCGACGATGCCGCGGATCGAATCGACGCAAATCTCAAACCTGATGTCGCTCACCGACTGACCACCTTTCTCGTTCGGAATCCGCGCGCCTGACTTTCTGGACCGGATGGCCGGCGGTGCGCAACACCGGATGTCGCGGCGCTACCGGGTCTCCGTCACCTTGCTGAGATGCGGCGGCCGGTCCGGGTCGAAGCCGCGTGCCCGCGAGACCGCCTCGGCGAGCGGGTAGAAACTCTGGATCGTCGCCAGCGGCTGGGCGAAAGGGTGGATGCCGGCGGCGCCCGGAAGCGCCAGCGCATCGGTGATCGCCGCCGGCCCACAGGCGATGACCGGGACGTCGCGTCCGGTCAGGTCGGCGCCGGTGCCGGCGAGCTCGGGCAGCGCCTGGTCGTCCTGGCTGAAAAGCATCACCGGGAAGTCGGGCCCGGCAAGGCGCAGCGGGCCGTGCTTCATCTCGGCCGAGCTCAGCGCCTCGGCGTGGATGCCGGAGGTCTCCTTGAGCTTCAGGGCGGCTTCCTGGGCCACCGCGAAGCCGGGGCCACGTCCGATGACATATAGGCTTTGCGCGCCGGCCAGCATTGGCAACGCCGCCTGCCAGTCACGCGACAAGGCGTCGCCGAGTAGGTCGGGAAGCCGCTGGACGGTCTCCAGCAGGCCCGTGTCGCCGCTCCAGTGGGCGCCGAGCTGCAGGACGGCGGCGAGCGAGGCGATGTAGGACTTGGTCGCGGCGACGCTGCGTTCCGGTCCGGCATGGAGCGGCAGCACCACCTCGCATCGCTCGGCGAGCGGCGACTCCGTGTCGTTGACGATCGCCACGGTCAGCGCGCCGTCGTCGCCGGCGGCCTCCGCCAGCGTCACGAGGTCCGGGCTCTTTCCCGATTGCGATATGGCTATGAACAGCGCGTCGCGCATCCGTGGCCGCCGGCCGTAGATCGAGGCGACGGATGGCCCGACCGAAGCCACCACCGTGTCGAGATGGAGTTCGAGCAGGTATTTGGCATAGGTCGCGGCGCTGTCGGAGGAACCGCGGGCGCAGGTAACCGCGAATTGCGGCCGCCGGTCGCGAAGCCGCTTGCCGAGTTCCTCGCAGGTTGCCTCATTCGCGGCGATCAGCCGGGCCACCGCGTCCGGTGCCTCCCGCGTCTCGCCGAGCATCAGCGTCGGTGGGGTCTTCGCATCGGTGCTGTCGGTCATTCCCGTTCCTGCCTGGTGAAGGCTTGTTTCGCCATCAGAATGGCGCCGTCGGCTGCGTCGCTTTCCGGCTCGACGCAGACCGCACGATAGGGTGGGGCGAGCCACGGCAGGATCTCCGGAAAGACGCCGCCGATCATCGCCACCTTTGGCGCGCCGACCTCGAGCAGGCGGGCGACGGCGCGGGTCACGTCGCGGGCGGCTTCCTCGAGGATCGGGACCGCCAATGCGTCCCGGTTTTCGGCGTGGGCGAAGACGGCCGGCGAGAAGGTGCCATAGTCGCCGGGTGTCGCCTGCGATGCCCATTCGACGGCATTCTGGGCCTGGTTGTCGAAGCGGGCGAGGACCTCCTCGGCGAGCGGCGTCATCGGCGCCATGCCCTCCAGCGCCCACAGCGAGCGGCGGATGGCATTGCGCCCGATCATCATGCCGCTGCCCTCGTCGGCGATGTCGGCGCCCCAGCCGCTGACATTGATGCGCTCGCCATTGACGACGGCGAGGCCGGCAAAGCCGGTCCCGACGATCAGGATCGCGCCGTCGCGGTCGCCGCAGGCGCCGAGATAGGCGGCATAGGCGTCGGTATCGACCACCACGGAGGCGAAGGGATGCGGCTGTGCGAGGATGAAGTCGCGGTCCCAGGCCTGCTGCGTCCCGGCGAGCCCGAGGCCGGCATGGACGCGGCCGAGGTCCGCCTCGTCGAGGCCGGCTTCGGCGGCGGCTTCCCGGCAGGCCTTCAGCACTTCGGCGAAAGCCGGCTCCTTGAGCCGGGCATTGCTGGCGCCGGCCGATCCTTCGCCAAGCATGTTGCCCCGGGCGTCGCGCAGTCGCGCGCGCGTCCGCGTCGCGCCACCATCGACTCCGATGAACAAGGGATCCGTCATTCTTCCCCGCAGGTCTCGCCGCCGAAGCAATAGTGGAACACCCCCGCAAAGCCAACAGCAAAACCGGCCTGCTTCGCGGGCCGTTCCGCCGGCGTGCTACCAATGGCGAGACGATTCCTTCCGGCCGACCGGATTCCCGTTTGATGGACAGCACCGAGACGATCAGCCCCCGCTATGTCGGCCTCGACACCAGGGACGACGCGAACATCCTCGAAGCCCTTGTCGAAGGGCAGGAGAGGGCGGTCGCCGCCGCCCGGGCGGCGCGTCCGGCACTCGCCGCGGCCGCCGGTGCGATCGTCGGGCGGCTCGGCGATACCGGCCGGATCGTCTATATCGGCGCCGGCTCGTCCGGCATCATCGCGGCGCTCGATGGCATGGAGCTCGCCGGCACCTTCGGCTGGCCCGAGGAACGGGTCGCCTATCTGCTTGCCGAGGGCGACCGCATCAGGGCTTTTACCGGCGCGCCGGAGGACGATCCGGAGAACGGCCGCAAGGCGATCGCCTCGGTCGGTTCGGTGGCAAGGGACGTGGTCATCGCCGTTGCGGCCAGCGGCTCGACGCCGTTCACGCTCGCCGCGGTCGCGGCCGCCGCGGAGCAGGGCGCGCTGACGGTCGGCCTCGCCAGCAACGCCGATGCGCCGCTGCTTGCCGCGGTCGACCTGCCCGTCTTCCTCGATTCCGGGCCGGAGGTGATCGTCGGTTCGACACGGATGGCGGCCGGCACCGCGCAAAAGGCGGCGCTCAACATGCTGTCGACGCTGGTCATGATCCGCCTCGGCAGGGTCATCGACGGCCTGATGGTCGATGTCCTGGTCGACAATACCAAGCTGCGGCTCAGGGCGATCCGGATGCTGGCCTGTCTTGCCGGCTGCGACGAGGCGGCAGCCGGCAAAGCGCTCGATGCCTGCGGCGGACGGGTCAGGCCCGCCGCTCTCGTCGCCCGCGGCCTTTCACGCGGGGAGGCCGAGGCGGCACTCGCCAATGCCGGCGGCAATCTCCGCAAGGCGCTGGCGTCGCTCGGCTGACCTCCGCCAGCCGCGCGCCGCCTTAGATCGTCGCTGGCATCGCCACGCCGAACGTCTCGGCCCAGGGGGCAAGCTTGTCGATGATGCCCGGGTAGAGCGCGAGGCCGTGACGCATGGCGTCGTGCTTCCTCGCCAGCGCCCGCTCGCCCGGAAGCCGGACCTTCTCCACCCCGACGGCGGGCCGCGACGCGTGGCAGAGCGAGACAAGTTCGCTGGTTGCGTCGGTAAAGACCGCGCGGCCGGCAAAGGCTTCCGGCTCGAAGATCTGGATGAAGATCGCCGCGCCCCAATAGCCGGGCTGCGGCGCGCGCTTGTCGCCCGACAGGCCCTGGCTCAGCGACTCGACGACCAGCGCCATGCCGTAGCCCTTGTGGCCGTGGTCGTGGCCGCCGGTCGGCAGCAGGGACCCCTTCGGCTCCTCGAAGAGGATGCGCGGGTCGTTGGTCGCGTTGCCGGCATGGTCCTGCGCCCATTTGCCGGGAAAGTGCTCGCCATTGGCATTGAGGCGGCCGGCCATGCCGTTGGTGGTGATCGAGCTGCTCATGTCGATGAGGATCGGGTCGCGCGTCGTCGGGATGCCGACGGCGAAGGGGTCGGGCGTGAAGACCGGGTCGAGCCCGCCAAACGGCGCCACCGAGGCGACCGCCGGATCGGACGAAGCGATGACGACGACCTGACCCCGGTTGGTGGCGCGGGTCAGATAGGCGGCGAGGCAGGCGATGTGGTGGGACTCGCGGACCGACACCGTCGCGACGCCATAGTCGCGCGCCCTTTCGCAGGCGATGTCGATCGCCTTGGCCGTGATCCACACGCCGGAGAGCCGTCTGGCGTCCCAGAGCAGCGCCGCCTTGTGGTCGGAGAGGACCTCCGGTTCGCCCGTCGCCCGCATCGCGCCGGTTCCGATCTCCTTGAGGTAGTTCGGTGCGAGCGCGAGACCGTGGGTATCGTGGCCCATCAGGTCGGCCTCGACGAGGATTTCGGCGACTGTCGCGGGCTTGTCGCCGTCCATGCCGGCCGCGGCGAACAGGGCGGTTGTGAAGTCGATCAGGTCGGCGGCGCGGTAGCGGGTCATGATTCCTCCTCGTCCGGAAACCACGACCATAGCAGAGCCCGCGCGGTTCAGATCAGCCCGCTATCGACCGCGTGCATCACCTCCCGGGCGCCGTCCCAGATCATCGCGACGGCGACCCAGGCGATCAGGATGAGGCCGAGATAGGCGATCCAGCGATGGCGGTTGAGCAGTCGCGCGATCAGCGTTGCCGCCAGGCCCATCAGCGCGACCGAAAGGGCAAGACCGACCACCAGCACCCAGAGATGATGGCGGGCGGTGCCGGCGACCGCCAGCACGTTGTCGAGCGACATCGAGACATCGGCGACGACAATCTGGGTCAGCGCCTGTTTCAGCGTCTTGCATTGCGGCTTGGCTCCGGCCCCGGATGCGCCGGTGACCGGCCTGCCGTAGAGCTTGCCATCGAGTTCCGCATCGAGCGCGTCGGTGGCGAGCGCCGCCCGCGCGAAACCGCCCGAACGCAGCTCGCGCCACAGCTTCCAGGAGACCCAGAGCAGGAGCAGGCCGCCGGCCAGGACCAGGCCGATGACGTTGAGCAGCTCGGCGGTGAAGACGGCGAAGACGATTCTCAGTCCCGCCGCCGCCACGATGCCGAAGACGATCGCCTTCTTGCGGAGTTCGATCGGAAGCCCCGCCGCCGCCATGCCGACGACCACCGCATTGTCGCCGGCAAGGACGAGGTCGATGATGATGACGGTGGCGAGTGCGGTGAGTTCCGAATGCATCAAATGGCGATGGGTTGGGCGAAAGCGGCTTACGCCGGAACCGGGGCGGTCGCCGCGATCAGTTTCTCGTTCTTCAGGTCGCTCCACAGCGATCCGGGAATGTCGGTCTCCCACCATTCGAGGATCTGGCTCAGTTCCTCGGCCGAGCGCGGGCCGGGAATGATGCTCGCCACGGCGGGGTGGGCGAGGGGAAAGCGCAGCGCGGCCGCCGGCAACGGAACCCCGTGCGCGTCGCAGACCCGCGCGATGGCCTTGACGCGGGTCATCACGTCGTCCGGGGCCTTGATGTAGTTCCAGGTCTCGCGGCCGACCAGGATGCCGGAATTGAAGGGACCGCCGACGACGATCGACGCGCCATGCTTCTCGACCGCCGGCAGCATCGATTCCAGCGGCTCCTGCTCCAGCAGCGTGTAGCGTCCGGCGAGCAGGAAGCAGTCCCATTGGGCATGCGACAGGGCATCGGCGATGGGCCTGGCCTCGTTGACGCCGATGCCGATCGCCTTGATCTCGCCGCTCGACCGCAGCTCGTCGAGCGCCTTGGCGGCGCCGTCCATCGCCGCCGCATGCATTTTCGGCTGGGTCTCGGCGCCGTGGGTGAACGTATCGATGTCGTGGATATAGAGGATGTCGATGCGGTTGAGGCCGAGCCGCTGGAGGCTGTCCTCGTAGGAGCGCATCACCCCATCATAGGAATAGTCGAAATAAGGCTCGAAGGGCAGCGGCTGGCGCCAGTCGTCGCCCTGGTTCTGCTCGCCCTTGCGGGGGCGGAGCCGGCGTCCGACCTTGGTCGAGAGCGTCCAGCCCTCGAGATCGCGAAGCGAGTCGCCGACCAGCCGCTCGGAGCGGCCATAGCCGTAGAAGGGGGCGGTATCGAAATAGCGGATGCCCGAATCGAAGGCCTCGAGGCACAGAATCTTGGCGTCGGCGTCGGTGAGATCGGCCTGGTTGCCGCCAAGAGTCGCGCCGCCAAGGCCGAGCGTCGTCACTTCCGCGGCGGTGCGGCCAAGCTTGCGTGTTTCGAACTGCATGCGTTTCCCCCTTTATTGGTTTCTTTCGCAATGAACTGAACCCGCCAGATACATAGGCATCCTGCGCTCGGGTAGCTAGGTCGCGTGGCGGAACGATCGCCGCCCGGCGGCCTCATTGGCTGGGTCCGGGCGGATCAGGCGGGAATTGCGGGATCAGCGGAGGCAGGTGCCCTTGTAGCGCTTGCCGAAGATGTTGGTGCGCCAGCAGGAATAGCTGTGCTTGCCGATGACGTAGCCCGCGGCCGCGCCCGCCGCGCCGCCTATCGCCGCGCCGCCGAGCGTGCCGGTGGCCAGGGCGCCGACGGCCGCGCCGCCCGCCCCGCCGATCACCGCGCCGCGCTCGGCTCGGGTCGTCGTGCAGCCGCTCAGCGCCGCCGCGCTCATCATCAGGGCGAGTGCCAGGGTTGTCGCCTTCATCATCCGACCTCCTGTTCCGCTGCCGGCGCGCGGGCGAATCCGCGGCGGCTCGGCCAGACGAGGTGCAGTGATAGCGGAAAGTCCGGGTCGGCGAAATCGCGGAAACGCCGTGCGTTTCCTATTCTCCTCAGCCCGTCCGTCCGGCCGGCGCGCCGCGCGCCGCGGTGCCGCCGAATTTGGCCCGCTTGCGGATCTCGGAGGCCACCGTCACCGCGAGGCCGGCGAAGAGCACCCACCAGGCCGGCCTGATCTGGAAGGAGAAGTCGAGGTTGGCCATCAGCACCCGCTCGACGCTCACCCCGGTGGCGATGCCGTACCAGGCGGCCTCGACGACGACGGTAAGCAGGGCGGCGGCGACCGACAGGATGGTCAGCGGCACGAAGCCCTCCTTGTAGCCGCGCCTGGCCATGATCCGGTAGCCCATCAGCCAGAAATAGAGGCCGCTGACCAGCACCGGCTGGGTCACGTCGATCTTCGACTGCATGTAGTAGTGGAGGATCGCCAGCGGCGTGATGAAGTAGATCAGCTTGTGCAGGCGGCTCCAGCGGACACCGCCGAGCCGCTTCACCCAGCCGTCGGTCGAGGTGATGCCGAGCGCGATCAGCCCGAGCAGCGCGACGAAGCCGATCGTCAGGTAGATCCGCGTGACGATCTCCGTCGCCACGAAGCCGAGGTCGAGCTTGGAATCGAAGATGTAGAGGACGAAGTGGAGCAGGATATAGCAGAGCGCCGAGACGCCGATGATACGGCGCACCTGGATCAGCTTCGACCAGTCGAACAGCCGTCGCGCCGGGGTCACCGCGAGCGTCACCAGCAGCAGGTAGATCGTCCAGTCGCCGACGAAGTGGATCGCCTCGATATAGGGGCGGGGGCCGAGCGCGGTCTGTTCGGCCGGCATCCCGGTCAGCGAGCGATAGAGGAGCCACAGCGCCGGAAGGGTGACGAGAACCAGCACCGTCGCCTTGAACGGCGCGAACCGGCCGGCCCGGTCGTTCCAGGGGAGCTTCTGAGCGATCGTCTTGGTCTGGGCCACGTCTCGTTCTCCTCGCCCGCAATATTGGCGGCGGATCGGGTCCGCGCAATGCAGATACGCCGTTTGCGGCCTCACAGTCACGTCACGTATTCGTCAGGATTTCTCGCGTTCCGCGCCGCGCCGGCGTGATTGCTTGCGTGATTTGGGCTAAGCCGATGGCGGATGTCGGGAGGTTGCCGGATGGCCTATTGGTCGGCGCGCGTCATTTTGTGGCTGATTGCGGTTTGCTACGGCGTCTTCGCCTTCGGCCATGCGCTGAACATTTTCGGCATGGGCGGCTTCGACTGGGCGAACGCCCCGCTTTCCTGGCAGTTGATCGACGTTCTCTATCTCGCCGCCGACCTCGCCGTGGTCTACGGCTTCGTCCTGCTGCGGCCGATCGGCTTCGTCGCCTTCCTCGTCGCCGTGGTCAGCCAGTTCGTGCTCTATTGGGCGGTGGCGCCCGGCGCCGGCGCGGCGGATGCGGCCGGCTCGGCATTCCCTGGCTATTTCGTCCCCTTTCACGTGGCGACCATCGCATTGGTTCTGGTCGCCGTCTTCCTGCTGTGGCGGCGCGACGCGCGGGAGGCGGCGTAGGCGGCGACGCGGCGGGGGCCGGTTGCCGGTTGCGCCCTTGCCTTTCGCGGGACAGAGTCAGCGCGACCATCCACAAGGAGCGAGCAGGGATGTCACGCGGATCGATCGGGCTCAGCAAGCGCCTCAACGACTATATCGTCGGCGCCCATACCGCCGAGCATCCGGTCCTGACGAAACTGCGCGAGGAAACCGCCTCGCTGCCGCAGGCGGAGATGCAGATCGCGCCGGAGCAGGGGCATTTCCTAGCCTTCCTCGTCCGCCTGATCGGCGCGAGGACGGTGCTCGAGGTCGGCACCTTCACCGGCTACAGCGCGCTCGCCGTGGCGCTCGCTTTGCCGGCCGACGGGCGGCTCGTCGCCTGCGATGTCAGCGAGGAATGGACCAGCATCGGCAAGCGCCACTGGCTGCAGGCCGGCATGGCGGAGCGGATCGAGCTCCGCATAGCGCCGGCGCTGGAGACACTGGAGGCGCTGAAGAGGGAGGGGATGTCGGGCCGCTTCGACATGGCCTTCGTCGATGCGCAGAAGTCGGAATACGACGCCTATTACGAAGCCTGCCTCGGTCTCGTCCGGCTCGGCGGGCTGATCACCTTCGACAACATGCTGATGAGCGGCGACGTGGCGGAGCCGGGTGCCGGCGGCAAGGGCGTCGCCGCGGTCCGCGCCCTCAACGCCAGGATCGCGACCGATCCGCGGGTCGATGCCGTCCTGCTCCCGGTCGGCGACGGCATGACGCTGGCCCGCCGGGTCGCCTGATCGCGGCTCGGGTGCCCCTCAGCCGTAGTGCAGGTCGAGATAGGCGTTGGCGACGCGCTCGTCGATGTCGCGCGGCACCGGCACGACGCATTGGTCCGCCGTCGCCTTGCCGAGCGCCACCGCTTCCAGGCACCGGGCCTGCAGCGCGAAGCCGAGGTCCATCGTCTCGATCGAATTGCCCATCGGCCGAGGGCCGGCGAGGTTGAACATGTGGCCCTCGGCGATGACGCGGATGGTCCGGCCGTCCTTGAGGGTCAGGCTCTCGACCCCGACGTCGTAGCCGGTCCGTGCGGCGACGTCGCCGCTCGCGGCCAGCGCCGCGGCGTCGATCTCGACCGGGAAATGGCCGGCATTGGCGAGGATCACGCCGTCCTTGAAATGGGGGAGGTCCTCCGGGCCGATGATCCGGCCGCCGCCGGTCACCGTGACGATGAAGTCGGCGCTGGCGATCGCGGTTTCCCGCGGCGGCGTGTCGTGTCCGTCGAGATGGGCCTGCAGGCGCTTCAGCGGGTCGCGGTCGACGACGCTGACCTTGGCATTGGCGGCGCGGAAATTCGCGGCGACACCCTTGCCGCAGGCGCCGTAGCCGAATACCGCGACACGCTGGCCGTTGGTCACGCGGTTGGTGATCCGCATGTAGGATTCGAGCACGCTCTGGCCGACACCGTGCTCGTTCTCGGCGAATTGCTTGATCGGGCTGTCGTTGATGACCAGGATCGGCAGCGCCAGCTCGTCCCGCATCGGCGCGAGCCGCATCCGGCCCGAGGTGGTCTCCTCGGTGCCGCCGAGCAGTCCCGGATAACGATCCTGCCGATAGAGGTCGAAGAGGTCGCCGCCATTGTCGAGCAGGATGTCGGGCCTCTCGGCGAGCACTGCCTTCAGGTTGCCGCGATGCTCGTCCGGGTCGCGGGTCGGCCCGCCGATCACCGTCACGCCGTTATCGCGCAGGTAGTCGACCGCCTCGGGCTGGGTCGAGTTGAGGTTGCCGGTCGAGACCATCCGGGCACCGCCGCTTTGCAGCGTCAGGATCAGCGCCACGGTCTTCGGTTCGAGGTGGATGCCGGTGCCGATGGTCCTGCCGGCGAACGGCTTCTCGGCATCGAATTCTGATGCGATCGCGGCGAGCAGGCGGCAGTTCTGCCGCACCCAGTCGATACGGTGTTTCATGTCCTTGTCCCGGTGGCGGAGGTCACATGGTCGGAGGTGGAGCCTATGACGTGTCGCGTGCCGCCGACAAGCGGAACCCGCGGCCCGGTGATCAGCCGCCGAGCAGGCGGTCCACATAGTCCGGCACCACCTCGCTCGCCTTGCCATGAACCGCTTCGGCGAAGAGGTCGTTCTGCTTCGAGGGTTCGAGGTTCAGCTCGACCGTATGGGCGCCGGCCGCCAGCGCCCTGGCGGCGAATCCGGCGGCGGGATAGACGTTGCCGCTGGTGCCGATCGACAGGAACAGGTCGCAGATTTCCAGCACTTCCGAGATCCGGTCCATCTCGTAGGGCATCTCGCCGAACCAGACGACGTCGGGGCGCAATCCTCCGGTCCTGCCGCACGCGCCGCAGGTGACGTCGACCGTGATATCCACCTCCCATCGCCGCCGGGTGCCGCAATGCATGCAGAGGGCTTTCAGGATCTCGCCATGCATGTGGATGAGGTTCCTTGTGCCGGCCCTTTCGTGCAGCGGGTCGACATTCTGGGTGATGGTCGTCACCGTGCCGGGGAAGCCCGCTTCGAGGCGGGCCAGCGCCTCGTGGCCCGCGTTCGGGCGGGTGTCGAGCACCCGCCGCCGCCGCATGTTGTAGAAGTCGAGCACGGTCCGGGGATCGCGGGCGAAGGCTTCCGGCGTCGCCACGTCCTCGATCCTGTATTTCGACCAGATGCCACCCTTGTCGCGAAAGGTGCTGAGGCCCGATTCGGCGGAAAGGCCCGCTCCGGTCAGGATCGCGATAGACTCGTATGTCGTCATGGCGGGCCGAGCCTATCACCCGTCGCCCGTCAGGCTACATCTGCGCCGAATAGCCGCCGTCGACCGGGATCGCGGTGCCGGTGACGAAGTCCGATGCGCTGCTGGCAAGGAAGACGGCGAGCCCGGCGAGGTCGTCCGGTATCCCCCAGCGGCCGGCCGGGGTATCGCTCTCGATCCTGGCGAACATCTCCGGCGTCTTGATCCGCCCGGCCCGGGTCAGGTCGGTGTCGATGAAGCCCGGCAGGATCGAATTGACCTGGATTCCGTGCGGCGCCCATGCCACCGCCAGCGACTTGGTCAACTGCACCACGCCGCCCTTGCTCGCCGAATAGGGGCCGGCGATGGCGCCGCCGAAGAGCGAGAGCATCGAGCCGATGGTGATGATCTTGCCATGACCGGCCTCGCGGAAAGCGGGATGGACAGCGGTGGCGCAGACGAAGGTCCCGGTCAGGTTGATGTCGATGATCTCGCGCCATTCGGCGAGTGTGTAGTCCTCGGGCGGCTTGCGGTTGTTGATCCCGGCATTGGCGACGAGGATGTCGATCCGCCCGAAGCGGTCGAGCGTCGCTGCCGTCATCGCCGCCACGGAGCCTTCGTCGACGACGTCGACCTCGAGCGGGATCGCCGTGCCGCCCGCCGCCTCGATCCCGGCGACCGCCGACGCATTCTTGGCGGCGTCGCGTCCGGCGATCGCGACCGAAGCGCCGGCGCCGGCGAGCCCCTTGGCGATGCCGAGGCCGATGCCGCCATTGCCGCCGGTGACGATCGCCACCTGTCCGGTCAGGTCGAATGGATTGCTCACGCCGGGGCTCCTTCTTCCGCTTTTCGTCCGGTGCGGCTCACGGGACCAGCACCAGCTTGCCGTGGACGCCCGATTCAAGCACCGCCACGTGCGCGGCGGACGCTTCGGCGAGCGGCATCTCGCGGCCGACCACCGGGTTGATCGAGCCATCCGCCGCGGCGGAGAGGAGGTCGTCCATGATCGGCTTCACCTGGTCCGGCGTCATGTTCCACAGCGCGACGCCGCGAATGTCGAGCTCCTTCATCATCGCCAGGCGCGGATTGATGGCGATCTCGCCGCGATTGCCGATGACGATGATCCGTCCGAACTTCGCCGCCAGCTTCATATCGGCCGCGAGGTTGACGTTGGCGAGCATCTCGAGGATCAGCGCCGGTCCCTTGCCGCCGGTATGCGCCGACACCGCATCGAGATAATCCGGTGCCGTGTGGTTGACCGCCAGCGCCGCACCCTGGTCCCGGATCAGGTCGAGGGCTTGCCGAGAGCCGCCGCTGCCGATCACGGTCAGTCCGGCGCGCTTCGCAAGCTGGATCGCCGAGGTGCCGACCGAACCGCTCGCGCCATGGATGAAGACGGTTTCGCCGGCGCGCGCGCCGCCGCGCGCGAACAGCGCCTGATGCGCGGTGACGTAGGAGACGCCGAAGGCCGTGGCCTGGGCGAAGCTGATCGCATCCGGCAGCCGCCGGACCTCCGTCGCCTTGCGCTTCACCTTTTCCGCGTAGCAGCCGGTCATCTCGAAGCTCAGCGCCGTGCCGACCACCACCCGGTCGCCGACCGCGAGCCCCTCCACGTCCGGTCCGACCTCGGCAATCACGCCGCCGGCGTCGCCGCCGGGCGTGTAGGGGAGGGCGGGCACGATCGCGTAGGTGCCGAGCCGCATATAGGTGTCGGCCGGATTGACCCCCGCGGCACGGACATCGATCACCACCTCGCCGGTGCCGGCAACC
This sequence comes from Bauldia sp., assembly GCF_020442045.1. Classification (GTDB taxonomy): domain Bacteria; phylum Pseudomonadota; class Alphaproteobacteria; order Rhizobiales; family Kaistiaceae; genus Bauldia. The sequence goes on from NZ_JAGRLA010000017.1 coordinate 18,793, forward strand.
GGGTCATCGACCTCGTCGAGCTGCAGGACCTCGGGGCCGCCGAAGGCATGGGCGCGGATCGCCTTCATTGGCCTCTCGCCGGGGGTTGTCGTCGATGCATCAGCTTCTCCTTGTCGAACGATCGGTGCCGGAGCCCGCTTCCGTGGCAGCGCAGCCGGTTTCTGTTACGAAGGGTGCCCGCCGGAATCGGGGGAGACCGTTCGGGGAATGGCCGGCGAAGTCAAGGAGGGGGAATTGGATTCGATCGAGGAGAAGGCCTGCGCGCTGCTCTGGCGGCTGTGGCAGGAGCGCGGCGTCGTGGATGACCTGCCGCCGGATCTGAAACCCGCGACGCGCGAGGCCGGCTACGCGATCCAGGCCTGTTTCGAGCGCTATTCGGCAAGCCCGCGCCATGGCTGGAAGATCGCGGCGACCAGCGCCGCCGGCCAGCGGCACATCAATGTCGGCGGCCCGCTTGCCGGCCGGCTGCTCGCCGAGAAGATCCACGGCGACGGCGCGACAATATCGATCGAGGGCAACCGGATGCGCGTCTGCGAGCCGGAATTCGCCTTCCGTTTCGGCGAGGACCTGCCGCCGCGGGCCGCCCCTTACACCGTCCCTGAGGTCGTCGCCGCGGTCGCCGACATGCTCCTGACCATCGAGCTTCCCGATTCCCGCTACGCCGATTTCACGCTTGTCGGCGAGGCCGCGCTGATCGCCGACGATGCCTGTGCCTCCGATCTCGTCGTCGGCCCGCCTGTCGCCGCCGACTGGCGGGCGATCGACCTTTCCGCCCATCCCGTCGCCGCGCGCGTCGAAGGCCGGTACGAGCGGCAGGGGGCGGGCGCCAACGTCCTTGGTGATCCACGCATCGCCCTGACCTGGCTGGTCAACGAGCTGTCGGGCCTCGGCATCGGCGCCCGGCGCGGCGAGCTTGCCACCTGCGGCACCTGCATGGTGCCGCTCGAGGTCGAGCCCGGCGACCGGGTGGTCGCGGATTTCGGCAGTCTCGGCTCGGTGCGGGTGACCATCGCCGGTCGTGGATCAGGCTGATCGGACCCGTGCGGCAATTCAGTCCGGCCATCCGCCTGACGTCGCGATCTTCGTCACCGGCATTCATGTCAGCTTTCGACATCGACCTCGCATCGCGATTCGTCGCAGCGCTCCCGCGGGGCATCGATGGGTGAATGCCGCGGCTCGGCCAACAGGGTCGCGATGTCGGCGCCGATCCGCATGTCCGGCACATGGCCGAAATATTGCGCGCGCCTGCGACCCTGCCGGTCGATCAGGACCAGGGTCGGCGTACCGCGCATGCCGTAGGCGGCCATGGTCTCCGGCATGGCGCCGCGACCCGGCTTGTCGACGCCCACCGGGAAGGGAATGCGGTATTCATGCAGGAAAGCCTGCAACGAGACCGGCGTCATCGCGTCATGGTGCTCGAAAACGCTGTGCAGGCCGATAACCGCGACCTGCTCCTGCGAGAAATGCTCGTGGACGGCCTTGGCCAGCGGCAGGCCGTGCGAGACGCAGCCCGGACACAGCATCTGGAACGCCTCGATCACGACCACGCTCCCGCTCAGCTGGACGAGGCTGACCGGCCCGTTGGTGTTGAACCATTGCGAGACCGCAAGCTCCGGCGCGGGGTCCGGCCTCATGACGGTTTCCTCCAATAGTCGTTGGCCGCCGCGATCGTCGCGAAATGAACCGCGACGACATGCGACGCGGCGATCAGATCGCCGGCGTCGCCGGCATATCGGGGCCGAAGCACCTCGCGCACGGTCTCATCGGGCTGTGTCTTCTTCACCGCCATGCGTGCCAGCTTGACGGCGAGATCGAATCCCTCCTGCGGCGTTTGCGTCGTCAGTCCGGGTAGCCAGGGTTCAGGCATCGTCATTCTCCTTTGATGGGCGCGGCGCCCGAAGCCGCCGCGCCCGGTTCCGGTCACTCGACCTTGCCGGGCAGGCTCAGGTCGCCGGAGGCGACATCGAAGACATCGGTGACGCACAGCAGCGGTGCGTGGATGTTGGCATTGACCCTCAGCGCGGAGGTGACCCCGTCATAGGATGCGCCGGTGACGATTGATGCATCGGTGAAGGGGACATTGACGGTCACTTCCGGCCCGTCGAACAGCGGCGTGTAGCCGGGGCTGTCGATATAGATGGGGAGTCCCGGCCAGGTCGCGGGCATGGCCGGTGTCTCGCCCTCGGGGATGTCGCGGACCCCAAGCGCCCCGGGACCGCATTCCTCCGTCGGCGTCAGCACGACCCAGTGGCTGTGCCAGGCCAGCCCGTCATTGGCCGGGTCGCCATCGGCGTTTTCGTCGAACAGCGGCGTGTCGTCGAAATCGGGATGGCTGGTCGCGGCAAGGGCCAGGATCCCCGTCTTGCCTTCGAAGCCGACGACCGACGGATCGAGGGAGGTCGGCCAGACATAGGCGTGGACCGGAGCGCCGGCCAGCGCGCCTACCGGTTCCGGGGTGTCCGTCCCGGCCTTGCCGCTGATCGTCATGTGGAAGGTCACGGTACGCCCGTCGCGATGGACATGGGCGGCGAGGATGTCGAAGGAGGCGGCCTTCGCGGGGTCTTCCGGTGACGTGACCGCGCCGTCCTGATGGATGGCGTGGCCGCCATCGGCAAGCGCCGGCAGCGCGGAAAGCAGCAGTGCTGCGGAGGATGCGGTGAGCAGTCTCATGTCGGTTCTCCTGTCGGGTTTGAACAGAAGCCGATATTAGTAGCGAGTCGCTATTATTGCAACATTGATATTGACTCGCTATCATCCGGACCATGCCAGGGGACAGCCAGACCGAGATCCGCCAACTGCTCGACCGCCTCTGCCGGCTCGCGGCAGCGGAGGAATGGACAGCCGATCTCAATCCGTCCCAATACGCGGCCCTTGCCTATCTGGCCCGCGCCAACCGCTTCTCGCGCGCGCCGTCGCAGGTCGCCGAGTATCTCTCCTCGACGCGCGGTACGATCTCGCAGACGCTGAAGGCGCTGCACCGCAAGGGCTATGTCGCCGAGACCCGCTCGCAGACCGATCGGCGCAGCATTTCCTACGATGCGACAAGGGCCGGGCTGGATGCGCTGCGCAAGGCTGCCTTGTTCGAGAAGCCGCTCGCCGGCTACAGCCAGCGGGAATTGACAGACCTCTCCGATTCGCTGAAGCTGCTGCTGCAACGCGCATTGCACGCCCGCGGCAACCGGCCCTTCGGCATCTGCCGGGAATGCATTCATCATCGACATCGGAAAGACGAACGATACTGCGCTTTGCTGGATGTAAGGCTGGAGGAGTCGGAGGCCGGCGAGATCTGCTACGAGCAGGCTTCGTAGCGCGGGGCTTCCGTAGCTGAGACCAAGGACCCACGATCCCGCGGCACCTGCATGGTGCCGCTCAAGTCGAGCCCGGCGACCGGGTGGTCGCGGATTTTGGCATCCTCGGTGCGGTCCGGGTGACGAATGCCGGTCCGGACTTTAGCTGTTCGGGCTGTGCTGCAATTCAGCCCATCTGTGACCGGTCTTGTACTCCCGGTAGACGATGACGATCGCGACGCGATCCATCATGTCCAGGATGCGGTAGACGCTGCCCAGCTGTTGGTCGGTGTAGTGGATGAACAACCGCTTGTTTGGTCCGTCATAGTCCGGAGGAGGGACGGCGTCCGAGTCCGTGGCATGGAAGATGAGATAGGCGTGTGGGTCTTCGTCGACCTTCTTTCCATACAGGGAGAGGACGGTTTCGGACCTGTCGGGACTGCGCGAATTCCCGATGCGATGGAGCCAGCTTGTAACTCGGAAGCTGACGTTCTTGCTTGGCTCCGACCTTCCGCTTCTTGGCAGCCTGAGACGCTCCTTGATCAGGTCGCGGTCGTCCGGGACGCTTGGATAGCCCTTGGTCATCGTTTCCTCCCCACTTGATTCACTCTGTTGCCGTCGAGTCTCCAGGCAAGGTCAAAGAACGAGAAGTTGCGTCGGGGGCATCGAAGGGTTGCAGATCTCTGCCCGGTCGTACGGTGCGGATTATTACAACCGGCTCGATACAATTGTTAGGTACATTTGCGGACAGGGACTTCCCTGCCGGTCATCGGGGAGGAGCAGACCCCAGTCCAAGGATCCAGTCGACGGCGGCGAAGAGATCGTCGACGACGGCGGTCGGCGGTGGGGTTGCGCCGGCTTCCGCGCCTTCGTGATACTTGCCGGTCCTGACCAGCAGCGCCGCGCCGATGCCGGCGGCGAGTGCTCCCGATACGTCGGCCTCGACGTCGTCGCCGACCATCACCGCGTCCGCCGCGTCACAGCCGAGACCGGCAACGGCGGCGGCGTAGAAGTCGGGGGCAGGCTTGCCGAGAACGATCGCTTTGCATTCGGCGGCGTATTCGAGCGCCGCGACGAAGCCGCCGGCGTCCATGCTGAGGGCGCCGTCGTCGTCCCGGAAGGTGCGGTTCTTGGCGAGCGCCAGCAGGTCGGCGCCGGCCGCCAGCTCCCGGAAGGCGGCGTTCAGCGTGTCGTAGGTGAAGTCGCGGCCGGCATCGCCGACGATCACCGCCTTGTCGGGATGATCGGCGACGCCCTCGAAGTCCTCGACGAGAGCCGGGTGGACGAGAAGGTGCGGCGACCGCCTGTGGGTCGCGAGCCACGTGCGGGCGGCCTCCGCGGGCGTGATGAGCTCGTCGCCCGCGACCTCCAGCCCGATCCCGCGGAGCCGGTCGAGGATCCCGACCTTCGACAGCCGGGTGGTGTTGGTGACGAAGCGGACCGGCAGCCCGGCCTCGCGCAGCCGGTCGACCGCCTCGCCCGCGCGGGGCAGCATTTGGTCGCCGAGATACACCACCCCGGCGAGGTCGAGCAAAACGCCTTTTGCCATGTGTCGTCACCGCTGGGAGGGGCGTGACACCGCCTCGACCATAGCCGCCGATGGCGGCGCCTGTGAAGTGGCGGGGCCGGGGCTTGTGGCTATGTGTGGATTTCAGTGGTCGGAATATGCGAAGAGCGCACGGCAAGACGTGAAAACCATCCGACGACGGGGACCCATGCCTGACATCATTTCCATCGGCGAGCCGCTCTTCGAACTCAACCAGCCGAAGGACGAGGCGATCTTCCGGCAGGGGCATGGCGGCGATACGTCGAACTGCGCGATTGCCGCTGCCCGGCAGGGCGCCAGCGTTGCCTATGTGACCGCCGTCGGCGCCGACCAGTTCGGCGATTCCTTCATGCGGCTCTGGCAGGAGGAGGGGCTCGACACCAGCGCCGTCCACAGGAGCCCGGTCGCCCATACCGGTATCTATTTCGTCACCCATGGGCCGGATGGCCACGTCTTCTCCTATATGCGCGCCGGGTCGGCGGCGAGCCGGATGACGCCGGAGCAGCTCCCCGTCGAGATGATCAAGGGCGCCCGCATCCTCCACGCTTCCGGCATCAGCCAGGCGATCTCGTCGAGCGCCGCCGACGCCGTCTTCGCCGCGATGCGGATCGCGCGTTCGGCCGGCGTCACCGTTTCCTACGACACCAACCTGCGGCTCCGGCTCTGGCCGCTCGACCGCGCCCGCGCCGTCATCCATTCGGCGGTGGCGCTCGCCGACATCGTCCGCCCCGGCCTCGACGACGCCCGGCATCTCACCGGCCTCGTCGAGCCCGACGCGATCGTCGATTTCTACCTGTCGATGGGGGCGAAGATCGTCGCGCTGACCCTCGGCGAGGATGGCGCCGTCGTCGCCACCGCCGACCGTCGCGAGCGGCTCGATCCGATCGCCGTCAGGCTGGTCGACGCGACCGGCGCCGGGGATATGTTCGACGGGGCATTTCTCGCCGAATATCTCCGCACCGGCGATCCCTTCGAGGCGGCGCGCTATGCCAACATGGCGGCGGCGCTGTCGACGGAAGGCTACGGCGCCGTCGCTCCGATGCCGCGCCGCGAGGCGGTCGAGGCGGCGATCGCCGCCGGTCGGCGGTGATCGAACCCGCGAATCGTCACGCGACCTGGATCACCGTTGGGACAAGGGTGTCCCGGAGCTGTCTCGGAGCGACCGGGAAGACCGCCCGAGGCGTCCCGGCGGCCGCCCACACTGTCTCATATTGCAACAAATCGGCGTCGAGGAAGGTCGCGAGCTTAACCATATGGCCAAAAGGCGGGATGCCGCCGATGGCGAATCCGGTGGCCTTGCGAACGAAGTCCGCGTCCGGCCTGACGATCGATTCGCCGATGGTTTTGGCCACCGCCTTCTCGTTCACGCGGTTGGTTCCGGAGACCAGGAAGAGGTAAGCTTGGTCGGTGTCTTTTCCCTTGAAGATCAAGGATTTGACGATCTGGCCTACAGTACAGCCGCACGCTTCGGCAGCCTCCTCGGCGGTGCGCGTGCTGTCCGGCATGATGGTCACCGTGACGGCGAGTCCGAGTGCGTTTGCCGCGTCCTGGACCCGTTTCGCAGCGGCCGGAAGTTCGTTCATTCTGGTACCTTTTCCGTGGCGCAAAGTGTGCACATCGTAGTGCGGACGACGCGGGATTTTGCTAACACATTGTTAGCCAAGCCGCATCCTGCGGAAGGAAGCATGACGATGAGTGACGCCACCCAGGGCCCGGGCAGCACCGGCAATGTGAGGACGCTCCAGTCGGCGATTCGTCGGGTCCGGACGGCCGAGGCGGAGCGCTCCGACGTGGTGGTCGAGTTGCGCGACGCAGAGCGCGCCCGGCTCGAGATGCTGGCCGATGAGTTGAAGGGTGTCTTCGCCGAAGTCCCTGAGGACAATGATACTTTCCTCTTCAATATCAGCGGCGGCACGCCGGCCCGGCTGTGGATCGATTTGACCTCCTTCGTCGTCCTCGGGCGCGACCGCAGGACCTATCGCTTCCTCAAGGACACCCGGCTCGGCCGTACGGTGATCATCGAATCGAGCGATCTCGACGAGGTCGCCGACTGCGTCACCGACTACGTCGCGGAGCGGATCATCGAGCGCGAACGCGCGATCGAGGGGGACTGGGTGATCAGGCGTGCCCGCCGCGAAGAGGCCGCGCGCCGCGAAGAGAGCCGGCGTCGACCCGAAGAGGCCGTCGCCGCCCCCCTCGCTGCGACGGAGCCGGGGGAGCGGAGGGCGCTCGGCTGGATCGTCGCCGCATTCCTTCTCGGTGTCCTGATCGGCGTCGCGGTGCTCTTCGGCTATGCCTGGATGCGGGTGCCGGCCGGCTGACCCTCGGGCCCGGCAAGGCGTTGGTTCCGCAACGATTCGATCTTGCCATGCGAGACCCGTGGTCCGCGCTCTTCCATGTCGCAGGTAAAGCTGCCTTCCGTCCGGGCGATCCTGAAGACCAGGTAGCTGCCGCCGGACCGGCCATGGTGCGGCGAGAGCGAGGCGGACGCCGCTCCGACCACCGGAACCGGACCCGCCGGGCCGGCGATATGGTTGACCATGGTCTGGTGGTTGTGTCCGTGGAGGACCAGCTCCGCGCCGCTCTTGGCAATTGCCTTGCGAAAACGGTCGGCGCCGATCAGGCGGCGGTGCCAGGGCGTCGATCCGGCGACCGGCGGGTGGTGGATCAGCACGACGCGGAACAGTCCCTCATCGGCGAGTTCGGCAAGCTCCGCTTCAAGACGATCCGCCTGCGGCTGGTCGATCCGGCCCGTCGCCATCAGCGGAGCCGTGGCGATCGCCGTCGAGACGCCGACGATGGCGACCGGGCCGCGTCGGCGGGTGAATGGGAAGGCGACCGGTGCCGCGCCGCGATCATCGCCGACCATATACGGCCGCCAGGCGTGTTCGAAATGGCGGATGGCGCCAGGCAGATAGGCGTCGTGGTTTCCGGGAATGGCGGTAACGTCCTCCGGATCCCCGAGACTATCGAGCCAGAGTCTGGCGGTGTCGATTTCGGCGCGAAGGCCGATGTTGATGAGGTCGCCGGTGACGGCGATATGGTCGTGCGGGGCGGCGAGGACATCCTCGACCAGATGCCGGAGGTTGCGCGGGCCAAGGGCGGCCCTGCGGCTCCTGTGCCAGTTGACGTATCCGAAGGCTCGCTTCGAGACGAGCTGGTGCCAGTGAACCGCCGGAAGCGGCCCGAGATGCGGATCGGATAGCTGAACGAGGGTGAACACGGTCGTGCGGCGCTTTGCTGGTTGCGTCGGCGCCCCTCTGCCGACATCTGGAAACGGAAGGTGACGAAACGAGCAGCCACCGGGATGTGCCCGCCGATGCCGTCGCGTGCCATATAATGCGAAGGGCGATCGCGTGCCAACAGAGCAGGAGCGGACGCATGAACGGCGAGAGGACATGACGTCCTGGAAGAACCGGCAGCTCGTCCGGGCATTCCTCTTCTACTCCCGCATGTCGCGCGGCATGACGCTCGGGGTCCGCGCCGCGGTGTTCGACGATGGTGGCCGGGTGTTCCTCGTCCGGCACAGCTACGTCCCTGGATGGTATCTGCCGGGGGGAGGGGTCGAACCGGGCGAGACCGTCGAGGAATCCCTGGAGCGGGAACTCCTCGAAGAGGCGGGAATAGCGGTTACCGGGCCGTCCGAGCTCTTCGGCATGTACCTCAACCGGACTGCATCGCCGCGCGACCATGTCGCCCTGTTCGTCTGCCGATCCTGGTCGCAGGCCGCGCCGCCGCCCCGGAATCTCGAGATCGTCGACAGCGGCTTCCATCCGGTCGATCGCCTGCCCGAGGATACGACGAGCGGAACGCGGCAGCGCATCGCCGAGATCGTCGGTGATTCCGAGCGTTCGTCCGAATGGTAGCCCGGCGCTGGACGCCCGCCCGGTAAAGTGCTATCCGCGCGTCCCCGGAGACTGAAAGATGACCATGTCGGCAATCCAGCGACGACGATCCAAGCGAGGTGACGCCATGTCACCCGTCGCCGTCCGGCTCTTTGCCGATCGCCGCTGCCGCTAGGACGACAGGTAGGGCTGGCAGGCCGGATTGACCGATCCGCCGTCGCAGGCCCCGTTGATGACCGAACATCCTTTCACCTATCGCCTCGAACTGCCGACAGATTCCGTCGAGATCGAAACGCTTCATGCGGAAGCCTTCGGACCCGGTCGCTTTGCGCGTGCCGCTTTCCGGCTTCGCGAGGGCATACCCCACCTGCCTGAGCTCTCCTTCGTCGCGCTGGTCGACGATACCCTCGTCGCTTCGGTCCGGCTCACGCCGATCCTGATCGGGGAGAGATCGGCATTGCTGCTCGGGCCTCTCGCCGTGAAACCCGACTACAAGGGCCGTGGGGCAGGTAAGCGGCTCGTCCGCAAGTCCGCCGACGCGGCGCGCGGCGGAGGCCATAGCATTCTGCTGCTGGTCGGCGACCTGCCTTATTACGGGCCGCTTGGTTTCGAGCAGTTGGCGCCCTACGCGATCACCCTGCCAGCGGCGGTCGATCCCGAGAGAGTGCTGGTCAGCGGGCTGGCGCCCGGCGTGCTCGAAGGGTTGGGAGGCATGGCCCGGCCGATCCGGTCGGTGCCATCAGGCGCGGTCAGCGACCTTCGCGATACCAGGTGAGGGCAGGAAGGAAGAGCAGTGCGAGGAGGGCGAGGAAGGCGGCCGGGCCGGCATAACCGCCAAGGACCGGTATGCGGACGATCCCCTTCAGCACGCTCGCTTCAGTCATCCGGACGCCGATCCAGTCGGAGCCCGATACCGTGACGCCGGTCCTTATCGGGACGATCCGCGGCACCACCGGCTCGCCGGCGGAATCGCTCATCCGCGCGATCCTCCCTCCGGTTTCCCCGGCAAGCGGCGCGAGCAGGTCGGCGGTCGAACGGGCGTCGATGAATTCGCGCGGGTTGGCGGCGCCGACATGGGCGAAAGCCCGCTTGTCGCCCTGTTCAATGCGATAGAGCCCGATTTCGTCGCCCGGGATCGTCGCGCGCCAGAGCCCAGGTTCGACCGGATCGAGCGTAACGGTCTTCACCGCGCCGGAAGGCGTGCGCACCGTCACCGGTGTCGTCTCGTCGCCCATCGTCTGGCGCTCGATGGTCAGTTCACCGCCCCTGGCGGAGGCCCGCAGCACCTCCTCCTCCAGATCCGGCTCCTTCATCAGCCAGTGCGCCAGCCGGCGAAGCAGATCGACATGCGGTCCGCCGCCCTCGAAACCGCGCGCCCAGAGCCACGCATGGTCGGACAGCAGCATCGCGACGCGGCCTTCTCCGACCCGGTTGAGAACCAGCAGCGGCTTGTCGTCGGCGGCGCTCATCACGGTAGCCCCGCTTGTCGGCGTGCCGACGTCGATGACGCGGAACCAGCGTCCCCATTGCGGCGGATCGAGGTTTCCACCCTTCAGTCCCCGCGTCACCGGGTGCTTCTGGCCGGTTTCAGTGACATGGGCGTGGTATGGCTTTTCGGTGATGGAGCCGGTCGGAGCGACAGGGAGCACCGGTGACAGCGGCGTGTCGTAGAGGCTGCCGTCACTCGCGTAGTCGGGTCCCGCGGCGATCAGAACGGCACCGCCATCCTCGACATAGCGGGCGATGTTGTCGAAGTAGAGGATCGGCAGCACGCCGCGGTGCTGGTAGCGATCGAAGATGATGAGGTCGAACTCGTCGATCTTCTCCGAAAACAGCTCGCGGGTCGGAAAGGCAATCAGCGAGAGCTGGTTGATCGGCGTTCCATCCTGCTTCTCAGGCGGGCGCAGAATCGTGAAATGGACGAGATCGACGGCGGCGTCCGACTTGAGGAGGTTGCGCCAGGTGCGCTCGCCGGAATGCGGTTCGCCAGATACCAGCAGAACCCGGAGGTTCTCGCGGATACCCTCGATGGAGGCGATCGCCCGATTGTTGACGTCGGTCAGTTCGCCGTCGATCGGCTCGGCCTCGAATTCCAGGATGTTCGGCCCGCCATGGGCAACCTCGAAGGTGAATTCGAAGGGCTCGCCCGGCGTGACGAGCTCGCTCGACAGCGGATTGCCATCACGGGTGACGGTAACGCGGACCCGGCCGCTCCGCGGCGCCGGGCCATCATCGACAACGCGGAAGCGGATTGTCTGCGTCTCGCCGACAATGCCGAAGCGAGGAGCGTTATCGACGATCAGACGACGGTCGTATTCGTCGTCGCGTCCGGACAGGAGCACGTGGACAGGGGTTCGGGGCCCGAGTGCGTCAGGCGATTGCGGAATGTCATGGACCTCGCCGTCGGTGAGCATGACGACGGCGCCCAGCCGTTCCGGCGGCACGTCGACGAGGCTGGTCTCCAACGGCCCGAAAAGCAGCGTTCCGTCGACCGTGGCGCCGCCGGCCTTGCCGGCCTCCACGGTCCTCACCTCGATATTGCGGAACTCCGAGAGCCGCTCCTTGAGTGCGGCCTCGACCTTGGTGGTCATCGCTGCGCGATCGTCGAGGTCCTGGCTCGCGCTCTGGTCGACGACCAGCGCGACGACGGTGGGCAGCGGTTCGCGATCCTCCCTCAGCGCCACCGGGTTGAAGAGTGCTACGAGCAGGACCAAGGCGGCGGCGGCCCGCAGCCAGGCGCCGCGCATCCGGCGGAGAAGGCCGGGCACGACGAGGATGACGGCGACGACTGCCGCGGCGACCAGCAGCCACATCGGCAGCAGCGGCTCGAAGGCGAGCGACCAGGTCATTGGCCGAGCCTTTCGAGCAGCGCCGGGACATGGACCTGATCGGCCTTGTAGTTCCCGGTCAGGGTGTACATGACGATATTGACTCCGGTGCGGAAGGCCATCTCCCGCTGGAGCGGATCCGAGGGTATCGTCGAATAGAGCAGGTCGCCGCTTTCATTCATGGCCCAGGCGGCGGCGAAATCATTCTCGGTGATCAGGATCGAGGAAACGCCGTCGCCAGGCTGCGCCGGCCTGTCGGATCGATCCTGGTTGCCGTCGATCGCCTCGACCCATAACGGGCCGCCGGAATAGCGGCCGGGGAAGTCGTTGAGGAGATAAAAGGCCTTGGTCAGCACGTGGTCGGCCGGAACGGGCTCGAGCGGCGGCACGTCGAGGCTCGCCAGCATCTCGCGCAGCCGCTCGACCGCCGGCGTGCCGGTGAAGGTATTGAGGTTGCTCGACCTTTCGAGCTGGTCCCGGGTGTCGAAGAGAACCGTGCCGCCCTGGCGCATATAGGCGTCGACCCGCGCCATCGTCGCCGAAGACGGCAGCGGGCCATCCGGGTCGATCGGCCAGTAGAGAAGCGGAAAGAAGGCCAGTTCGTCGCGTGACGGGTCGACCCCGACCGGGTTGCCCGGCTCCAGCGCGGTGCGTTCGGCGAGCACCTGAGACAGGCCGAACAGCCCGCTCTCGCTTGCCATGTCGATGTCGGCGTTGCCGGTGACCACGTAGGCGAGACGGGTCTCGCTGACAGCGTCGATGGCGAACTGGTCGCTTGCCTCGTCGGCAAGGGCAGGCGCGGCGATCGACGCTGTAACGACGATGATGCCGAGCGCGATCAGGGCCGCCGTGGCGGGCCGGCGTCGGGTTCGGGACAGGGCCCCGTTCAGCCAGAGAACGGCGAGCGCATCGAGCAGGAACAGGCCGAGAGCCGCCGCGAGCAGCCACGGACGCAGGTCGATCGGGGCCTCGGTCGGGTAGGGCTGGACCGTTGCCGAAGGGACCGTGGTCGAATCGAAACGGGCCAAGACCGTGTCCTCGCCGAGAAGGTTCAGGGACCGGAAGCCCTCTTCCGTACCGTAGAGACCGGGCGGATGCTCGGCATTGGGAATGATTGCCGTCGCGTCTGCGGGAATCGGCCGCGCGTCCGGTCCGGGATTGACGAGGCGGCCGTGTCCGTCCAGCAGCCGGTAGGGGGCGATCGTGGCGGTCGCGGTCGGATCGGCCGTGGTCTGCCGGCGGACGGCACTCGAGAAGGCGACGACGCGCCGCAACATCTCGACAAAGGTGCCGGACAGGGGAAGGTTCGACCAGCTCGTGTCCGCCGTCACGTGGAAGAGCACAAGCCAGCCGCGGCCGGACTGGACCGCGGTCACCAGTGGCGTGCCGTCGCCCAGCGCCGCCCAGGTGCGATCGGAGAGCGAGCCGTCCGGCTCGGCCAGCACCTGCCGCTTGATCAGAACGTCGTCCGGCACGGTCATGCCTGCGAAGGGGCTGTTTTCGGCGAAACTCGCCAGCGGCTGCTCTTCCTGCCAGGTCAGGCTGCCGCCGAGCGCGCGGTCGCCTTGCCGGAGACGCACCGGGATCAGCGAGTCGGTGGCCGCCGCGAGGTGAGGTCCGGCGAAGCGGACGAGGGTGCCGCCGTCGGCCACCCAGGCGGCGACAGTCTGCTCCACGTCTGCCGGCAGCGTGCCGATGTCGGCCATGACGATGACAGAGGCGCCGGCATCGATCAGCTCGGGAACCGCGACCGCGGCATTCGCGTCGCGCGGCTCCTGGACGTCGGCGAAGGGCTGGACCGCGCGGGCGATGTAATAGAGTGGCGAGAGCAGTGGCTGCGCCGCGTCGGCCGCCGCGCCCGACAGCAGCCCGACCCGGCGCCGCCGCCAGCGTTCGTCGAGCAATTGCACGGCGCCAGCCGTCTCAGCGCCGACAATGTCGAGCCGGGCGATGTCGTTGCGCAGCTCGACCGGCAGTTCGATGCTCGCCTCCGTGCCTGTCTCGCCGGGCGCGAAGGCGAAGGGGAAGTCCCCGATCGACCGGCCCTTGAGGTCGGTGGCGCGAACGAAGCCGGCCGTCGGCGAGGAGGGATCGTCGCGGATCACCGGGACGGTCAGCGCCTCCGGGCCGCCGATCGGCGGGGTCAGCGCCATGATCTCGCTGCTGCTGTCGGCATAAACGACCATCGGGCCGTTCACCCATTCCGCGAGATAACCGCCGAAGCCCTCGTTGGCGCTGCCGCCGAGCCCGTCCGACAGCCAGGCCACGCCACCGAAGGTGGTGTCGCGGATAACGGCGTCGATCGCCGGAATGACTTCGTTGTAGTTGGCTGCGTAGGGGCGGGGCGCGAGGGCCTCCAGCCGGCGCAGGGTCTCCTCGCCATCGGTTGGCGAGAGTTCCTGGCGGGCGCCATCGGCGGTGGCGAGGAGGGACATGGTGCGCCCGCTGTCCTGGGCGAGGCCGATGATCCGGCGCGCCGTTTCGATCGTCGCGTCCCAATGCGGGGCCGAGGCCCAGCCATTGTCGACGACGATGAGCAGCGGGCCCGAGCCCGGCGCCTGTTCCATTGCCGGCTTGAAGACCGGACCGGCCAGCGCGACGATCAGAGCCGCCGCCATCAGGCAGCGCAGCAGGATCAGCCACCATGGCGTCCGGGCCGGCTGCTCCTCCTTGCGGGTAATTTCGAGCAGTAGTCGGGTCGGCGGGAAGCTCTCCGTCTTGGGCTTCGGCGGCGTCACCCGCAGCAGGAGCCAGATCAGCGGCAGCGCCAGAAGCGCCAGCAGCACCGGCGCGTAGGAGAAGGCGAAAGGCAGCGCGCTCATGCGGCCGTTCCCCAGCTCGCTGCCGCGGCATGGGAGTGGCGGTCGGCGAGCCGCGCATGGATCGAAAGCAGAGGCTCGGTCGCAGGCCGGTCGGTCCGGTGGATCAGGAAGCTCCAGTCCCGCCGCCTGCAAATCGTCGACAAAGTCTCGCGGAGTGCCGCCAGGCGGTTACGATAGTCCTGCTGATACTGTTCGGCGCGGCCCACCATGTGGCGGATGCCGGATTCCGGATCGATGAATTCGGTTCGGCCGGTATAGGGGAAGGTCTCCTCTATCGGATCGACGACCTGGATGAGGTGCGCGCGGGCGCCGGTCCTGACAATGGCGTCGAGGAACGCCTCGGTCTCGGGCAGGGGGTCGAGGAAATCGCCGATCAGAACCGCGTCGGTGAAGCGGCGCAGGACCCGGGTGTCGGGACGGCGGGCTTCGGCGCGGGAAAGGAAGTCGGCGATCCGTTCGGCCGCGTCGCGCGCCAGGATCGGATCGCTCTCGCCGAGGAGGCCGACCCGCTCGCCCGCGGTTGCCAGCAATTCGGTGAGCGCGAGGAGCAGCACCAGCGCCCGGTCGCGCTTCGAGACATCGGCAAGCCGGGACGCAAAGGCCATCGACGCCGAAAGGTCGGCCCAGAGCCAGACCATGTGGGCGGCTTCCCATTCCTTTTCGCGGACATAGTATTGATCGTCACGGGCCGAACGTCGCCAGTCGATGGTTGCAGCGGCCTCTCCCGGCATGAACGGGCGGAACTGCCAGAATGTTTCGCCGCGACCCGCCACCCGCCGGCCGTGCCAGCCGGCGATGATCGTGGCCGCGACACGCCGGGCCTCAACAAGCAGGTCCGGGAGCCCGCTCGCGACGCCTTTCGCTTCGGTCAGCGCTCCGCGGAGGTCACCACCAGGACTGGCCGTCGCGACCGTCGCCATGTCACCCGATCTTCGCCTTCAGGCCGGCGATGACTTCGCTGACGGTCATGCCGTCGGCGCGAGCCGTGAAGGAAAGCGCCATGCGGTGTTTGAGTACCGGTTCCGCCAGCTCGCTGACGTCGTCGAGCGACGGAGCGTAGCGGCCGTCGATCAGCGCGCGGGCGCGCACGGCCAGCATCAGCGACTGGCTGGCGCGGGGACCGGGGCCCCAGGCGATCGCGTCATCGAGCTTGGCGTCGCCGCTACCGGGACGGGCAGAACGCACCAGGTTGAGGATTGCCTCGACAACGGTTTCGCCGACGGGCATGCCGCGAACCAGGCGCTGGATGGCCTGCACGCCGGCACCGTCAAGCAC
>NZ_JAGRLA010000142.1 GCF_020442045.1 Bauldia sp.
ACCTCGCTGCAGATGGACATCAAGATCCAGGGCATCACCGAGGAGATCATGAAGGTCGCCCTTGCCCAGGCCAAGGATGGCCGGATGCATATCCTTGGCGAGATGTCCAAGGCGCTTCCGGAGGCGCGTGCCGAACTCGGCGAATACGCCCCGCGGATCGAGGTCATCACCATCCCGACCGACAAGATCCGTGACGTCATCGGCACCGGCGGCAAGGTGATCCGCGAGATCGTCGAGAAGACCGGCGCCAAGATCGATATCTCGGACGACGGCACCGTCAAGGTCGCGTCCGCCGACGGCAAGGCGATCACCGCCGCGCTGAACTGGATCAAGTCGATCACCGCCGAGCCGGAAGTCGGCATGATCTACCAGGGCACCGTGGTCAAGACGGTCGATTTCGGCGCCTTCGTCAATTTCTTCGGCGCGCGTGACGGTCTCGTCCATATCTCCCAGCTCGCGCCGAACCGTGTCGCCAAGACCACCGACGTGGTCAAGGAAGGCGACAAGGTCTGGGTCAAGCTCCTCGGCTTCGACGAGCGTGGCAAGGTCCGCCTGTCGATGAAGATGATCGATCAGGAGAGCGGCGAGGAGATCAAGCAGGAGAAGGCGCCGGATACGGCCGACGCCGCCGAGGCGAGCTGATCCGCCTCCTCCTTGCTTCTTGGAGTTCGAACGGCCGGCGATTTCGCCGGCCGTTTGTCTTTCGTTCCGGCGCATGGCGGGACGCGATTGTGGCCATCGGCGGGGGGCTGTGAACTTACGGCGTCTCGGGAGGAGCGCGGACGCCGGCGATGGCGGCGGGTATCGACACAGGCGTGCCCGGCGCGCGCCTGCCGCAAGTCCTGGCGCCGTGCGTTTTCAATCGACTGGCCGGTTCTCCCCGGGCAGTTCGCCACCGTCCTGGCCATCCACCAGGTCTTTGCGGGCAAGGTCGACGATCCGGCCGAATCCCGCGACAAGATGGGCGCCGCCGAGCGCCATGCGATAGAAGCCGAAATCGCTGAAGTCGGCGTATCCGCGGGCCTCCGGATGGTGGGCGAGAAACCGTTCCCGAATTTCGGGCTCGTCATCCGCGACAACCGGACCGACCAGTGTCAGGCGGCTGCCGGCGAGCGGATCGCCCTGCTCCCCGCCCGGTGCGACCAGAAGCAGGGAGGCGCGCGGGTCCCGCTTGAGGTTCCGGGTATGGACCGCCAGATCGGACAGCAGCAGTACCGGCTCGCCGGCCATGGTCGTGGCGACCGAGACCATCGACGCGAAGGGCGCGCCCTGCCGGTCGAGCGTCGCGAGCGTCGCCGCACCGGCCCGCCGGATGAGATGCCTGGCCTCGCGCTGCGCTGAGAAGTCGTTGTCGGTCATCGGATCTCCCGGATAGCAGTTGTCGACCCATCGTCGCTTCGGCGCTATGTCCTGTCGTTGACGGTCTGTTGTGAGTTGGGCCTTATTGATCGCGGTTCAGGATCTCCGAAGAGGATCGACCTTCCGATGTCAAAATTCCATGACCTCTTTGAGCGTAACCGGCTTTGGGCCGAAAGGATCAAGGAGATCAATCCGGATTACTTCCTGAAGCTTGCCGCACAGCAGAATCCGGATTTCCTGTGGATCGGATGTTCGGACAGCCGGGTCCCGGCAAACCAGCTTCTCGATTTGCCGCCGGGCGAGGTCTTCGTCCACCGCAACATCGCCAATGTCGTCGTGCCTTCCGACCTCAACTGCCTTTCTGTGATCCAGTTTGCCGTGGAGGTCCTCAAGGTCCGGCACATCATCGTCTGCGGTCACTATGGCTGTGGCGGCGTCCGGGCCGCGATGTCGCACGAGAACCACGGACTGATCGACAACTGGCTGCGCCACATCCGTAACGTCCGCCGTCTCCATGCCGACGCGTTCGAGCATGTCCACGATGAGGAGGAAGCGCTCGATCGCCTGTGCGAACTCAACGTGATCGAGCAGGTCCACAATGTCTGCGCCACGACCATCGTTCACGACGCCTGGCATCGCGGCGAAAATGTGCAGGTCGAAGGCTGGGTCTACAGCATCCGGGACGGCATCCTGAAGGAGCTGTGCTCGCGCGGTCCGGAGACCGTCGACCAGAATCCCGAGGGTGAGGTGGAAATCGGTACCGCCGCGGCGCGCGGATAATGTATGTCCGTCGCGGCATTTCCGCCCGCCGCCTTTTCCACGGATCCTGGCCCGTCCTGCTCGGTACGGCCGTCTGGTCGGCGATCGTCGTCTATCTGAACGAATTTCTCGGCCTTCACTTCATTTCGATCCCGATCGCGCCGGTCACCGTCATCGGCATCGCGGTTTCCCTCTATCTCGGCTTCAAGAGCACGTCCGCCTATAACCGATGGTGGGAGGCGCGGCAGCTATGGGGCGGAATCATCAACCGCAGCCGCGATTGGGGGAGCAGCGTCTTCAGCCTGATCTATGCGACGGGCCGCGAGCTCGACCCGGCGGTTCGGGTCGAACTGATCGAGCGGCATCTGGCATGGGTCAACGCGCTTGCCTATCAGCTCAGGAAGACGTCGCGTTTCAGGCGAGTCGATTCGGGCCACCTGTTCGGCCGGAGGATCGCGGCGGAGGCGCAATTTCACCAGACCCCGGACTGTTATCGCGCCTGCCTGTCCGAGGAGGAAGCCGCCGCGGTCGAGGCCAAGGCCAATATCGCCACCGATCTGTTGCGCCGCCAGGGCGAGCGGCTTCGCGCGCTTGCCGAGGAAGGGTTTCTGGATAGCTACCGCCAGGTCGCGATGATGGGGGTGGTGGCGGCCTGCTACGACCTGCAGGGTTCTTGCGAGCGGATCAAGAACACGCCCTTTCCCCGGCAGATCGCCAATTTCGGCCTGATCTTCACCTGGGTGTTCATCTTTCTGCTGCCGCTCGCCCTCGTCGACATCTTCGAATCGGAGACCGGCCTCCACAATCTCTCGATCGCCGCGTCGCTCGAATATGTGCTGGTCATGGTGCCCTTCACGGTGCTGATCTCCTGGGTCTTCTACATCATGGAGAAGGTCAGCGATTCCACGGAGGATCCGTTCGAAGGCGCCGCGACGGATGTGCCGATCTCGGCTTTGTGCCGGGTGATCGAGATCGATCTCAGGCAGATGACCGGGGACGTCGAGGTGCCGGAGCCGCTGGAGCCGGTGGAGGGTGTGCTCTACTAGCTAGAGCGTGGTCCTGCCGAGGGGAGCCTACTGGAATCGTTCGATCCCGAAAGGCGACAGCGTCTCGTCGCCCTGACCGGCGACCAGGGCCGCGACATGGCGTGCGGTGACCGCCGAAAGGGTCAGGCCGAGATGGCCGTGGCCGAAGGCGAAGACGATTCTCGGATCGCGAGGGTCGCGACCGATCACCGGTAGCGAATCCGGCGTCGCCGGCCGCCGGCCCATCCATTCGCTACCGCCGGTTTCCGGCAGGGCCGGCAGGTAGCGACGCAGCGTCCGGCGCATGGCTTCCGCCCGCATGAAGTTTGGCGGCGCTTCCGGCGAGGCGAGCTCGACCGCGCCACCGATCCTGAGCCCGTCGGCGAGCGGTGTGATCGCGATGCCGAACTGGGCGAAGACGACCGGAAGCGTCAGTCCGATCGGGTTGCCGGCAAAGGTAATATTGTAGCCGCGCTCCGCCTCGAGACACACCTTCAGGCCGATATCGCGGACGAGATCGCGCGACCAGACTCCGGCCGTGACGACAACCCGGTCGAAGGGCAGGTCTCCGCCTTCCGCGGTGATGACGGATACCTCCCGCTCGTCGCGATGGATGGTCACCACGTCGCTTCGCGACAGCGTGCCGGCGGCGGCGACCCGCAGCCGCAGCGCTTCGAGGATCGCCGCCGGGCTTGACACCATCCAGTAGTCGGGCACGAAGACGGCATTGGTGAAGCGCCCGGCCAGCGCGGGCACCAGTCGCCGTGCCGCTTCCGGCGCGATTTCGTTGACCTCGACGCCATGACGCCGGCGTTCGGTCCATTCGTTCCTGGCCGTCTGATACGCCGCCGGGCCGTCGATGATGTGAAGCGCGCCGGTCCTCTGCATATGGCCCGAAAGGCCGGCCCGGCGGGCAAGCTCCTGATGGTCGACGAGGGCGGATCCCATCAGCGCGGCGAGAGCCGACGTCGATTCCTCGACGTGCTGCGCCCTCGAAGCGGAGACGAAGCGCATCAGGAATGGCAGGAGGCGAGGCAGGTCGCGGGGCCTCAGCGACAATGGTCCGAGCGGATCGAGCAGCCATCCGGGGACCGAGCCGAGAATGCCCGGTCGGGCCAGTGGCGTGATTTCGGGTAGGGCGATCAGGCCGGCATTGCCGCCGGAAGCCGGCCTTTCGTCGATCGCCCTTTCGAAGACCGTGACCGTGTGCCCGTCGGCGATCAGCCATGCCGCGGCGGCACAGCCGACGACCCCGCCGCCGATGACTGCGATGCTTGCCATGCGTCGCTAGCCGGCCCGGATTGACGGGGCAGCCGCTGCCCGGTTGCCGGACCGCTGGTTTACGCAGGCCGTGATGCCGCCCTCCCTATGCCCCAAAATGACCACCCCCGAATGACTAAAGGTATCGGCAACCTACATGGGGCCGATCCGGCGTCAACTCACCGGGCGCAGACGCGGCAATTGGAGACAAGCATGGCGGCGGATGGTTGCCATGCGGGCTAATTTGGCGGGGAATGAACGATCCATTTACGCAAAAACAGGCTATACACCGGGATCAGATGTGATGGCCGTCACTGCCGGAAGGCGATTTTCGTTAATTATCGCGAGACTTGGCTGCGATAGGCTGCGCCCGTGAAGACGACCGTTTCTTTGCTGATTTGAGGATTGCCCCGCGTGGCTTCGCGATCGAACGCTCCAGATGCAGTCTCCGGCCGGTCGGAACTGGCCTCTGCCATCTATGATTGTCGGCGCGCGCTCGTCGGCATCGTGATCTTCAGCGGCATCATGAACATCCTGACCCTCACGGGTCCCCTTTTCATGCTGCAGATCTACGATCGCGTGGTTCCGAGCCAGAGCATCCCGACGCTGCTCGCGCTCGCGGCGATCGCCGCCTTGCTTTACATGTCGCTTGGCTTCTTTGATCAGATCAGGGCGCGCATCCTGGTCAGGGTTGGCGCCTATCTGGATGAAGTCGTGCATCCCAAGGTGTTCAAGGCCGTCGTTACCATGCCGCTGCGCAACAGGCTGCCTGGCGATGGCCTTCAGCCCTTGCGCGATCTCGACCAGATCCGGACCTTCGTCTCGTCCGGTGGCCCGGCCGCCTTTGCCGATATGCCGTTCCTGCCGATCCAGATCACGATCTGCTTCTTGATCGACCCGCTGATCGGCTACGCCGTTATCTTCGGCGCGACGGTCATCTTCTTCCTGACGCTGGCCACCGACCTGACCGTCGGCGCGGCTTCGCTCGAAGCGTCCGAGAAGAGCAGTCAGCGCTTTGCGGTGATCGAGGCCGGGCGGCGCAATGCCGAGGTCCTGCGGTCGCTCGGCATGTCCGGCCGGTTCGCCGACCGCTGGGGCGAGGTCAACCGGTCCTACGAGGCGAGCCACCTCAAGGTGCTCGAACGGTCCGGTGCCTTTTCCGGGGCCTCGAAGGTGTTCCGGATGATGTTCCAGTCGGCGCTGCTTGCCCTTGGCGCCTATCTGGTGATCGAGAAAGGCGCGTCCTTCGGCACCATTATTGCCGCGTCGATCCTCGGCGCCCGTGCGCTCCAGCCGATCGAGATGCTGGTCGCCAACTGGCGTGGTTTCGTCGGCAGCCGTCAGGCCTGGCATCGGCTGAACCGTCTGCTTGCCCAGTTCCCGACGACCGCGGACCCGATGCCCCTGCCGCAGCCGAAGGGGAGCCTTGAGGTTGAGAACCTCGCGGTCGTTCCGCCGGGATCGAACCGCCCGTCGGTCGTCGACGTGAGCTTCAATCTCCGCGCCGGCAACGCGCTCGGCGTCATCGGGCCGAGCGGGGCCGGAAAGTCATCTCTGGTGCGCGTGATCATCGGCGCCTGGGCGCCGGCGCGCGGCCGGGTGCGCCTCGATGGCGCCGCGCTGGAGCAGTGGCATCCGGACGCGCTGGGACAGCACATCGGATACCTGCCGCAGGATGTCGAGCTCTTCGCCGGGACGATTGCGGAAAACATCTCGCGTTTCGAGCCGGATGCGGAACCGCCCAAGATCGTCGCCGCGGCGAAGGTGGCGGGTGTGCACGACCTGGTCCTGCAAATGCCCAACGGCTATTCAACCGATATCGGCGAGGCCGGCTCGGCGCTTTCCGCCGGCCAGCGCCAGCGCGTGGCGCTTGCCCGCGCGCTTTATCGCGATCCGTTCCTCGTCGTGCTCGACGAGCCCAACTCTAACCTCGACGCCGAAGGCGATGCCGCCCTCAGTCGGGCGATCATGTCGGTCCGCCAGCGCGGCGGAATCGCGATCGTGGTTGCCCACCGGCCGAGTGCGCTCGAAGCCGTGGATATGGCGCTCGCCATGGTCAATGGCGGGGTCGCGGCTTTCGGAGAGAAGGAAGAAGTGTTGCGTAAGGTGCTGAAACCGTCGGCGGCGGCGATCAAGAGCCATCAACAGGAGCATGAGGAGGCGACGACATGAGCGACACAAGCTCGTTTGTCCTGGCGCCGCCGAAAAAAGAACACCCGCATAAGGCATCCATCCGGACCGGGTTGCGACGGCATTTGTTGATCGGCGGATTGGCCTTCTGCACCCTGGTCTTTGGGCTTGGCGGCATGGCGGCAACGCTGAGTTTCTCTTCCGCGGTGGTGACCGGCGGCAGGCTCGTCGTCAGCTCCAACGTCAAGCGCGTCCAGCATGTCGAAGGCGGCACGGTCGTCGAGATCAACGTCAAGGACGGCGATCACGTCGAGGCCGGTGACATTCTCGTAAGGCTCGATCCAACGATGGCGGCCGCCAATCTGGCGATTGTCTCCAAGGGCCTCGACGAAGAGCTCGCCCGCCGGGCCAGGCTTCAGGCCGAACGGAGCGGTGCCACCGAGCTGACCTTCCCTGACGCCCTGACGTCCCGGGAATCGGTGCCCGAGGTCGCGGAGGCGATGTCAATCGAGAAGCGGGCCTTCGAATTGCGGCTGGCCGCCCGTGACGGGCAGAAGGAGCAGCTTCGCAAGAAGATCGCCGAACTCGAGCAGCAGCTTGTCGGCGTCAAGGCGCAGGAGGATGCCGTCACTCGCCAGATCGACCTGACCACCGACGAGGTCAAGGGCCTTCGCGAGCTGCGGGACAAGGACCTGGTCGGGACCGACCGGATGGTGGATGCCGAGCGCCGGCTCGCCCAGCTCGAAGGGCAGCACGGGCAGCTGGTCGCGTCCGCCGCCCAGATCGGCGCCGAGGTCGCCCAGGCGGAGCTGCAGATACTCCAGATAGATCAGGACGTCCGCAGCGAGGTTTCGCGCGAGCTCGCCGATGCCGGCTCCAAGATCAACGAATTGACGGAACGGAAGATCGCGGCCGAAGACCAGCTCAAGCGCCTGGATATCAGGGCGCCGATCAGCGGCACGGTCTATCAGGTTGCCGTCCATACGGTTGGCGGCGTGATCGCTCGCGGTGAGCAGATCATGCTGGTCGTGCCGGAGAAGGACCTCCTCGTCGTCGAAGCGCCGGTCAAACCTCGCGAGGTCGACCGCGTCCATCCGCAACAGGAGGCAGTGCTCCGCTTCACCGGATTCGGCAGCCGGAACACACCTGAATATGAGGGTAAGGTCGAGACCGTCTCGCCGGACGTGGTGATCGATGAACGGACCGGGCAAGGCTATTACCGGGTCCGTGTCACGGTTCCGCAGAAGGCCCTCGACGACCTCGGCGCCAAGCTGGTACCCGGCATGCCGGTCGAGGTCTTCATCTCGACCGGCGACCGCACCGTCTTGTCCTATCTGGTCAGGCCGCTCGGCGACCAGATCATGCACACCTTCCGCGAACGTTGAGAAAAAGGCGCTTTTGCGACCCGATCGTGTGATGGCGTTCACAGACGGTAAAGGCCCGACCGTTTAGATTGACGGCAATGGGAACACCGAATGGATCAGGCGAGGACGCCGGGGAGGACGCTATGACGGATATCACTGCCGGCAGGCACGCGGCCGAACTGTTTTCCGCGGACGAGTGGAGCGAGACGGACGGAAACATCCGCCAGTTCCTTGCAACAGCCGCCCGCTACGTCTTTTCGGGTATCGCATCGCCGTCGGCGACCGCTTCGCATTCGGCCGCTCCGAATAGGCGCGACACCGGGAAGTGAGGCCTGGCCAGGAAGGCCGGGTATCGAAAGGGCTGGTCCCGTGACGGGATCGGCCCTTTCCGTTTTTGAGCCTCCGAGCTGATCGGCAAGGGGTTCGCGCTTGACTGGCAGGCGAGGATTCGCGGGAGGGATCGGCTATGCGGAACGCTTTGATCGTCTGGGGTGGATGGGAGGGTCACGAGCCGGAACAGGGCGCGCATGTCATCGCCGCCATGCTCCGGGAAGAAGGATTCGACGTCCGGATCGAGAACGATACTGCCGCCTTTGGCGACCCGGCAATTGCCGATCTCAGCCTGATCGTACCGATCTACACGATGTCCAGGATCGCCAAGGAAGAGGTCGAGATCCTCACCCGGGCGGTCGAGGGCGGCGTCGGCTTCGGCGGCTATCACGGTGGCATGTGCGATGCTTTCCGCGAGGCGGTCGACTACCAGTTCATGTGCGGCGGCCAATGGGTCGCCCATCCCGGCAACATCATCGACTATCGGGTCAACATCACCGGCCGCGACGATCCGATCATGGCCGGGATCGACGATTTCGACTACCGGTCGGAGCAGTATTACATGCATGTCGACCCATCGAACGAGGTGCTGGCGACCACCACATTCTCCGGTGAATACGCCCCATGGATCGACGGCGTCGTCATGCCGGTTGTGTGGAAGCGCCGCCACGGCAAGGGTCGTGTATTCTACTCGTCGCTCGGCCATGTCGCGAGCGAATTCGATGTCCCGGAGATGCGGATGATCGTCAAACGCGGCCTGCTCTGGGCGTCACGCTAGCCGCTTCGGGGCGTCAGCGGAAATCGGCCGGATCGGGCACGTATTGCGCCGTATCCATCCATCCCGCCTTGCCGGCATCGCTGTCGACGACCGACAGGCGGGGCCGCGGCGTCGAGGTGGTCGCGTCGCGCCAGCGGTCGACCACTGCGTCGATGAAGCCGAGATCGATTTCGCCGACGGATTCGAATTCGCGATCGTGCTCGCCGGCCCGGGACAGCGGTATGCGGTCGGGCGGGACCTCCGAGAAGTGGAATCGGGTCGGCAGGGCGACGCCCTCGCCGAAGGCGATCGCCTCCGCCGTTCCGAGCGAGGGCAGGAAATCGAGCAGGCTCGAGCCGGCATCGGGGATCGCCGACTGGACGATTGCCTGGTCGCGGTCATTCGACATGCGCATCGCGAAGACCGTGCTGCACTGGGACAGGATGGTCGGGTCGAGTTCCGCCGGCCGCTGGGTCACGGCGGCGAGATAAACCCCGTATTTCCGTCCTTCCTTGGCGATCCGCGACAGGGCCTTCCGGGTCGGGCCGAAGCCGAGCCGCCGGTCGGCGGGCACGTAGCGATGCGCTTCCTCGCAGGCGACCAGGATCGGCGCGGCACCGTCGCTCCAGGTGCCGAAGTCGAAGGCCATCCGGCACAGCACCGAAACCACCGAGTCGACGACCTCCGACGGGAAGCCGGCGAGTTGCATCACGGTGATCGGCTGGCCCTCCGGAGGCAGGCGGAAGAGCTCGCTGATCACGCCGGTCATGATGTCGTCAACGAACAGGTTGTCGAACATGAAGGCATAGCGACTGTCGTGGCCGAGGCTCTCGATGCGGCTGACCAGCCGCTGGTACTTCGTCCATGACGACCGGTTTTCGAGCTTGCCCATCCGCTCCTTGATCAGCGAGACGAGGTCCGAGATGCGGTAGGGAATCGGCGTATCGGCCGTGTGCCCGCTCGCCACCCGGCGGACCAGGCCGCGGTCGTTGCGATTGGAGGCATATTGCGCCTTGGCGGCCGGGATCAGCTCGCCGAGGATCTCGGTCTCTTCCTCGACGCCCGGACGGCCGCGAAAGAAGACGTCGACGATCTCCTCGAAGTTGAACAGCCAGTAGGGCAACCGCAGGTTCTTGGGGCTGATCACCTTCGCCTTTTCGCCGAAGCAGCCGGCATATTCGTTGTGGGGATCGATCAGCAGGATCCGGAGATTGGTATCCTTGTCGAGGATCTCGTTGAGGATCAGCGACACGCTGGTCGACTTGCCGACGCCGGTCGTTCCGAGGACGGCGAAATGCTTGTGGAGCATCTCGTCGAAATTGACATAGGCGGGAATCGACGAGTCGAGCTGCAGGCGGCCGACCTCGATCGTCTCGCCGCCGGCGATGCGATGGATCAACCTCAGTTCTTCCGGACCGATCTCGGCGAGATGGTCGCCGATCGTCGGGTAATCCGTCACCCCGCGCTGGAAGAAGGCGGAAGGCTGGCCGTGATTGCGGATCTCGCCGAGCAGGTCGATGTCGGCAAGCAGGTCCGCGCCGTCGCCATTCGGCTGGGCGACAAGCCTGGCCAGGACGCCGACCACCCGCGAATGATGGGTCTGCATGGCGACCAGGCGGCCGATGGTCAGCCGGGCGGCGCCGGGGCCGGTCGAGGCTGCCGCATCCAGCCGCGCGGTCGCCTGCGAGCCATTGACCGAGGTCACCAGCCCGATCGGGTGTTCGCGGTCGTGATGGGGCATCGGCCCGTCCCTCCGGGTGCGCGTCCTCTGCAATCGGCGCATCGCCTGTCCGAACAATCATGCCGTGCAAAGGTAAACATCGCGTCATCACGCGGCGGGCGCTTGCCCGTATCCCACCGGGCGGCCGCACCCGTTCCATGCCGGGGAGTCAACCGGGGGGTGTGTCGGCTATCTCCAATCCCGACGCCGAGCGGAGCGCCGCAACCGCCGCGGCAACGACCGCGGCGACCGGCGGCCCGATATCGATGCGCAGCGCCGGCTCGCCCGGTCCCGGCGGCTCGAGCGTGGCGAGCTGGCTGTCGAGGAGCCCGGCCGGCATGAAATGGCCCTTGCGGTTGCCGATCCGGGCGGCGAGGGTCTCCCGGCTGCTGTCGAGGAAGAGGAAGAGCAGCGGCCGCCCGGCCGCGGCGACCAGGCGCTCCCGATAAACCCGCTTCAGCGCCGAACAGGCGACGATGACGCCTCCCGGCGTTTCGCCGATCGCCTTGCCGATGGCGTCGAGCCATGGCCAGCGGTCGTCGTCGGTGAGCGGGGTTCCCGACGACATCTTTCGGACATTGGCCTCCGGGTGGAAGGAATCGCCTTCAAGCATGGGCAGGCCGAGGCGTTCGGCCAGTCCCTCGCCGATCACCGTCTTGCCGCTGCCGGCGACGCCCATCACGACGATGGCGGTCGGCTTGTTCCTGCCCGCCGCATCTTCCACCATGCCACTTTCTCCGATTCCGGTCATTCCGGCATGATCGCGGGCCGGCCGGGGCTTGGCAATGCCGGGGGCGCCCACGATCGGGCAGGCGCTATCGTTGCCGCGCCCGGAGGCCGGGCCGGTTTGCGATCCTTCCGTCTTTGCGCCTCCTTCGAGGCTCCTCCGGCCTTCGGCCGTCCTCGCCTCTTGCTTGCCTCCCTGTCGCGCCTCGCGGCGCTCCTCGC
>NZ_JAGRLA010000143.1 GCF_020442045.1 Bauldia sp.
ATGGGCCTATGCGGCCCTGCGGCTCTCGGTCCAGGCGTGCAGATCGGCCAACCCCGATCGCCGCGCAGGCCCGTTTGGCGGTCCTATGTCGGCCGCGCGCAGGCTGCGTATTCCGGCTGTCGACGGCGCGATTGGGATAGACCGCCGAGCCTCCCAACCTATTATGTCGCCGGCCGGACGGCGCTTCTTCTCGATCATGTGAATGCTCGGGCATCGAGCCCAGCGCCTTTGGCGGATTCACCTAAAAACACCTAGAATAGCAACCAGATAGAGTATTGGAGACAAGATGGGGTTGTTCGATTTCGTCAAGGCGGCCGGTCAGAAGCTGGGCCTCGTGGATGAAGACGACGATGCCGAGAAGGCGACCGCGCTGAAGAAGGAAATAGACAAATACGATCTTGGCTCGGACAAGATCGATGTCACCGTCGCGGGTGACAAGGTGCTTCTGAAGGGCGAGGCGCCGAGCCAGGAAGCTCTGGAAAAGATCGTTCTGGCCGCTGGCAATGTCGAAGGCGTCGGCAAGGTGGAAACCGATGTCGCGGCGCCCGAGGCGCGGGAGCCCGTCTTCCATACGGTAAAGAAGGGCGAATCGCTCTGGAAGATCGCCGAGGAGCACTATGGAAAGGGAAGCCGATACACGGAGATCTTCGAGGCGAACCGTCCGATGCTGTCCGACCCCGACAAGATCTATCCGGGCCAGACGCTCCGGATTCCCTAGCGCTGAGGCCTGCCGGATGCATCGGTGCGAGGAACGCCGCCCGGTCGGCCCGACAAGCACGGACCGACAGCTGTGAGCGTTTTTGCCCGGAAACCGACGGGGCCGCGCGAGGTTTCTCGCCCGGCCCGTCTTCCGTTCGTCTCGACGGTCGTCCTGGCGGCTGTCTGCTACGCTTGCTGGGCGCCGCAGCCGGAGGCCGGAGAACTGCTCGGCGTCGGATGGCGGCTTGGCGAAATCCCGACGCCACATCGGGGCATCCCGGCATCCCGTGATCATCAGGCGAGAGGCAATGCCCGGCATGTCATCATGATCGGGGACAACGCTCCGGAGGAGGCCGCGCAACAGGACGCGGCGCCGCTCGCCGCCACGGTCCTGGGAGAGGCGATTCACACATCGGACCCGAACGAGCTGCAGGAGGCGATCCTGTCGCGTTTGTTTGACCGCTACGCGGCCGAGCACGGCATCGTCGTCGAGCCCGCGGAAATCGACGCCTACGTCGCGGCCGTGCGGAGTGGCGAGGCGGCGGAAGGCGGGGCGGTGGAACAGGACGAAACAGGGGCGGCCGACGAGTTGCTGCGCGGCATGGCCGATGCGGTCATTCGCCGGTGGAAGATCAACAAGGCGCTCTACGAGCGGAATGGCGGACGGATCATCTACCAGCAGCTCGGTCCCGAGCCCCTCGAT
This sequence comes from Bauldia sp., assembly GCF_020442045.1. Taxonomy (GTDB): domain Bacteria; phylum Pseudomonadota; class Alphaproteobacteria; order Rhizobiales; family Kaistiaceae; genus Bauldia. The sequence goes on from NZ_JAGRLA010000143.1 coordinate 1,403, forward strand.
GCCTATCGGGAATTCCTTGAAGACAGCGAGCGGCAAGGCGCCTTCAAGATCGTCGAGGCTCCCATGGCGGCGGGTTTCTGGCGGTATTTCAGGGACGAATCGATGCACGATTTCATGGCACCGGGCGGCCCCGATGAAGCCCAGGCCTTTGTCGTGCCTCCGTGGGAACGCGGCCAGTAGGATAAACCGGCCGTGAGTGGTCCAGGTCAGGAACGGGCTCCGCCCCGAGGATGGTCCGGCCGCCGCGATCGGCCTGTCGCGACCGGACTTCGAAGCCCGAATCGCTCCGGCGGGAATGGTGTTTATTTCGACATCGCGTTCTTGATCGCTCCGGCTGCCGCCGTGAGGATCGCGCCGCCGGCTCCGCTGCCGATGATCTGGGCGATGATCGAACCGATGTCGACGCCGCCACCTTCGGCCGCGCCCGCGATTGCCGGGATGAGGGCCCCAAGAATCTGTCCGCCGCCAACGCCGCCGATGGCACCCGCGATCGTATCCCCGGCGCTGCCGAGAGACAGGTTCTTGATTCCCTTGCCAACCGCGTTGCCGCCCGCACCCCCGGCAATCGCCTGGATGAGCAAGTTGATGATTGCTTCCATTGCTTTCAGCTCCTCTGCCACCAGTAGAAATGCTCGGCGCGGACAAAGACCCGCGCCTTGTCTTCACGGTTCCGCGATAGCAATCAGCCCGTTTCGTAATCTGACGGAATCGTTGCAACCTGCAGCCATAGCTCGCCCCCGAACAATGCGGATTGCGAAGCGATCCAATCCAATTCGCGACCGTTTGCCTCATGGCGGCATCGGCCGGCAGACCGGGGATACCGCTCCCATGAGGTCCGCCGGTTGCGGTTTGCCCGCCGCCGGGCGGCGGAATCGAACGCCCGACGAACCCGCCAACGGGCTGGTATCGGCATGGTGCCGGCGGTAATCATGACCGATTGCTTCGGCTCCATCATCGATTCCGACGCTTCCGCGGGACGGCGCTTCCATGACATCCCCATTCATCATCCGATCCCTCACCTTTGACGAGGTGGTGGTGCCGGCGCGGCCCGGCGCGGTCGATTCCGAGGAAACCCGCAAGCCGCTCCACATGCTGCCGGTCGGCGGCAGGAAGGGATGGACCGTCCAGTTCGACGAGCTGTCGAAGCTCATCCTCCGGCTGGAGCTGTCGAATGGCGTGGTGGGGCTCGGCGAATTCTATCGCGATCACGACATGACCGTGATCCGGGAGGTTTCCGAGAGCCTGATCGGCACCGACCTCAAGGACCTTGCCCTGCAGGCTTTGCCGATACCGCTCTGCCGGGAATATGACGGCTTCGAATGCGCCATCTGGGATGCCTATGCCAAGGCGCTGGGCATTCCGCTCCATGCGCTGCTCGGCGGCAAGGTCCGCGAAGCGGCCATGGTCGGCGGCTGGTCGAGCCATCGCACCGTCGCCGAATCCGGGAGGGTCGCCGCCGGCTTCCGGGAGCAGGGCTATGACTCGATCAAGATGAAATGCGACCTCGAGGACGACGTCGTCGCCTGGGCGCGGGAGATCGCCGCCAGCGCCCCCGGCATGAAGCTGCTCCTCGATCCCAACCAGCGCTGGGAGAATGCCGGCGAGGCGCGACGGCGGCTCAAGGGGCTGGAAGAGGTCGGCAACGTGCTCCTCGTCGAGGATCCGATCCCGAAGTGGATGTACGCCGAATATGCCGAGCTCCGGCGGGCGTCGTCGATCCCGATCGTCCAGCATATCTCGCTGCCCTACGTCTACCAGGGCCAGCGCGTCCACGACGCCATCGCCTGCCTGACCCATGGCAGCGTCGACGGCTTCAACGTCAACACGGGGCTTGCGAAGTTCCGCCAGCTCGACGGCATATTCTCGGCGGCGGGCGTCTACACCTGGCACGGGTCCGAGGTCGACCTCGGCATCCTCGAGGCGATGTATGTCCATTCGGCCGTCGCGGCGCCGAGCTGCGTCTGGCCGAGCGACATCTTCGGACGGATGATCCGCACCCATGATCTCCTCGCCGAACCGCTCCGTTTCGAGCCGCCCTATGTCTTCATTCCCGAGAACGGGCCGGGGCTCGGCGTCGACCTCGACGAGGCCGCCGTGGCGGCGCACCGGCGTGACCATTTCGCGATCTCGTAGCCGGCATCGGCGCCGGGCGATTGGCTTTGGCGAGGCTTCTTCTCTAACCTCGCGACATGGTGAAACCCGATGTCTGACATCGCCCTTGTCGCGACGCTGGTCATTGCCTTCCTCGTCCTGATCAGCCGCCCGGTCCGCGCCAGCCGGATCTGGTCGGCGACGGTCACCCCGCTCGCCTCGATCATCGGCAGCGGCTTCCTGGTCTCCGTGCCGCTCCTGGCCAGCGCCGTCGGCATCTGGGCGGTGGCGGCGGTAGCCGGCCTGACGGCGCTGGCCTATCTGATCGGCGGGGCGATCCGGTACAATATCCGTTTCGGCGAACCGATCTTCGACAAGGCGGCGGCGGGTCATCCGATCGAATCGATCGAGACGCTTTCGCGTTTCGCCCTGATCGGCGCCTATTTCATTTCGGTCGCCTATTATCTCGTCCTGCTGGGCGCGTTTGGCATGAAGCTTCTCGGCCGCGACGATCCGCTGCTGGTGAAGGGCATCGCCACGGCGCTGATCCTCTCGATCTGCGCGGTCGGCGCGACGAAGGGGCTCCAAGGTGTCGAGCGAGCGGAGAAATTCACGGTCAGCGCCAATCTCGCGGCGATCGCGGCGCTGCTCGTCACCCTGGCGATCTTCTGCCTCGACCTGCCGTCCGGATATGGCTGGGCGGGCGACCCGCAGACACCGCAGAGGTTTGACTGGGAGACCCTCCGCTTCCTGATGGGGCTGCTGATCATCGTCCAGGGCTTCGAGACGTCGCGCTTCATGGGGGACATGTACGACGCGGGCACCCGCATCGCCGCCATGCGCAACGCGCAGCTCCTGTCTTCGGCGGTCTATCTTGTCTTCTTCGTCCTGATGATCCCGCTCTATCCCTATTTCACGTCCTCGGCCGACGTGGCGGGGGTCATCGATGTGATCGGGCGCGTGTCCCCCTGGCTGCCCTACATCGTGACGGCGGGGGCCATCGCCAGCCAGTTCAGCGCTTCCGTGGCGGACAGCATCGGCGCCAGCGAACTGGTCAGCGGCACCAGCCGCAAGCATATCGATCCGAAGCACGCCTATCTCCTGATCGGCGCGATCTCGGTCTTTGTGATCTGGGCGACGGACGTGGTGTCGATCGTGGCGCTCGCCTCCCGCGCCTTCGCTCTCTACTACGGCCTGCAATGCACGGTCGCGGCGATGATCGCGCGGCATCGCGGCGCGCGTCGCAAGGTTGCCTGGTTCAGCTTCCTGGCGGCGCTCGCCTATTTCATCGCCGTCTTCGGCATTCCCGCCGCTGGCTGACCTGGGCCTGTCATACGGTTACCTGGGCCGCCGGCGGTGTCCAGAGCTCTTCATCGACCAGCGCGTCCCTCACCGCGTCCGCCGCGGCTTCGAGCAGGCGTTCGCCTTTCTCGGCGCTGGCCGCGGGCGGGTAGCCGATGACGCCGCTGTCGCTCCAGTGCTCGATCGGGCGCCAGCGGTGGAAGCCGGGGGAGAGCATGCCTTCCGCCGGGGCGTCGACGGTCCGCATCGCCTCGATATCGACCAGGTCGGGCCGGAGCGCCAGCGTCATGGAGGTCTCCGCCTCGCAGGCGTGGCGTACGCCGTCCTGACGCTCGAGGATTCCGGCAAATCGTTGCTCGGCGAGCAGGAAATAGGTTGCGGTCGCCACGACGCCGGGAATCTCGCGGGCGAGTTCGCCGGTCGCGAGCTGGAGGGCGACGATATTGCCGCCATGCCCGTTCAGGAGGGCGATGCGACGAATACCCTGGCGGGTCAGCGACACGCAGACCTGGCGGATCAGGGCATGGAAGACGGAATAATCGAGCGTCACCGTGCCGCCGAAGCCCATGTGATGCTCGGCAAGGCCGGTCCAGATCGTCGGCATCACCAGGATGGTCTCGTCGCCGCCACGCTCGGCCGCGCGCCGCGCCACCTCGGCGACGAGCAGCGAATCGACCTGGACCGGAAGATGTGGCCCATGCTGCTCGGTCGAGCCGATGGGGACGACGACGATCGGGTCGCGCGCGGCAAGGTCACGCAATTCGGCGGCCGGGTAGTCGCCCCATAATACTTTCCGCATGGAATGCTCCCGCTGGTCTGGTTGGAATTCCCCCGGTGCCGGCCGCCGATGACCGACTGACGGGTTGCATGCCGACGGAGAGGATCGGTCAGTTGGCCGGTTGGATCTGCGAAACATATGCCATTGGCGCCACTGTCAAGGAAGCGTCGATCGGGCGGCCGGCCGTTTGGCGATGAGACGACCCGTAGCCTCTGGCGGCACATTCCTCTAAGTAGGAGAGGGGGCATCGAAGCTAGGGGGAAAGTGTGGGCCATTCGGGACTGTCCTTGCGCGCGGCGAGAATCGCGGCGCTGATCCTGGCGGCCGCGGGCCTTGGCGCGTGCGGCGATTCAGCACCGACCGACGCGGGCGCCGCGCCGCCGCCATCGGTGTCCGTGCTGGCGGTTACCGAACGGCCTTTCGCAGCCTCCAGCGAGTTTGTCGGACGGACCCAATCCTTCGAGAAGGTCGACCTCCTCGCGCGGGTGAAGGGCTTCCTGATCGAGCAGGACTTTACCGACGGCTCGGATGTCGACAAAGGCGCGATCCTCTACAAGATCGACCCGTCCGAGTACCAGGCGGCGGTCGCCGCGGCGGAGGCGGGGGTCGACCGGGCCAAGGCGGCGCATACGGAGGCGCAGCAGACCCTGGACCGGACCCAGCAGTTGTTCAACAAGGAAACGGTCTCCCAGGCCGAGCTCGACAAGGCGACCGCGGCGGAGGCCAGCGCCAAGGCCGAGGTCGCGGCGGCCGAGGCCGATCTCGACACGGCGAAGCTCAACCTTGGCTACACCGAGATAACGACGCCGATCGCGGGCAGGATAGGCGGCAGCGCGGTCGATGTCGGCAATCTGATCGGGCCGGACAGCGGCGTGCTGGCGACGGTCATCGCGCTTGATCCGATCCGGGTCGTCTTCTCGCTGAACGAGCAGACTTATCTGAACGTGATGGAGGCGGTGAAGGGTGGCACCAAGCTCAATCTGGTGCCGAAAATCCGCCTCGCCAACGGCCAAGTCTACGGGGAGACGGGCAAGCTCGCCTATGCCGACAACCAAGTCGACCAGGGCACCGGCACGATCAAGGTCTATTTCGACTTCCCGAATCCGCGGCAGATCCTGCTGCCTGGGCAGTTCGTCAACGTCATCCTGACCAGTGGAGAGCCGGAGAACCAGATCCTCATCCCGCAGGCGGCGGTCCAGCTCAATCAGACCGGTCCCTTCGTGCTCGTCGTCGACAGCGACAGCAAGGTTCAGATCAGGCAGATCCAGACCGGCGCGATCGACGGCCCGAATATCGTTGTGACGCAGGGCCTGACGGTCGGCGAGCAGATCGTCATCGACGGCATCCAGAAAGTCCGTCCGGGCGGTGAGGTCACCGTGGTTCCCGCCGAAATGCCGGCAGACAGCTGATGCTCAGCGGCTTCTTCATCGACCGGCCGAAATTCGCCTTCGTCATCGCCATCGTCATGGTGCTGGCCGGAGTGCTTTCGCTCATCAGCTTGCCGGTTGCTGAATTTCCCGAACTGACACCGCCGCAGGTGCAGGTCTCGGCCAACTATCCCGGTGCGAATGCCGAGGTGGTCGAGCAGACCGTGGCGGCGGTGATCGAGGAGCAGGTGAACGGCGTCGAGGGCATGACCTACATGTCCTCCAACAGCGGCAACGACGGCAGCTATTCGCTGACGGTGACCTTCGAGGTCGGCACCGACGGCGATCAGGCGCAGGTCAATGTCCAGAACCGGGTATCGGTCGCGACGCCACGCCTGCCCGAAGAGGTGAACCGGCAGGGCGTCACCGTCTCGAAGCAGTCGACCTCGATGCTGATGGTCCTGTCGGTATATTCGCCGAACAAGACCTACGACGACATCTTCCTCAGCAACTATACCAGCATCAACATCCAGGACAGCCTCGCCCGGGTTCCGGGCGTCGCGAGCGTTTCGATTCTCGGTGCGCGCGACTATGGCATGCGGATCTGGCTCAACCCGGACCGCCTGACGGCGCTTGGGCTGACGTCCGGTGACGTCATCAACGCGATCCAGGACCAGAATATCCAGGTCTCGCCCGGCACCGTCGGCCAGGAGCCGGCGCCACCCGGCCAGCAGTTCCAGTATCCGCTGCGCGCCAAGGGACGCCTGACCACGCCCGAGGAATTCGGGAAGATCATCATTCGGGCGAATACCGACGGGTCGATGGTGCTGCTGTCCGACGTGGCGAGGGTCGAGCTCGGCGCCGCGACCTACAGCTGGTTCGGCGAGCTCAACGGCAGTTCCGCCGCGCTGCTCGCCGTCTACCAGCTACCGGACGCCAACGCGATCGATGTCGCGCAGGGCGTTCGCGACCAGATCGCCGAAATCTCGCAGCGGTTTCCGGACGACCTCGCCTACCAGATCACCTACGACACCACCCTCTATATCGAGACGTCGATCGAAGAGGTGATCAAGACCCTGTTCGAGGCCCTGGTCCTCGTCGTGATCGTCGTCTTCGTCTTCCTGCAGGACTGGCGGACGACGCTGATCCCGGCGATCGCCATCCCGGTCTCGCTGATCGCGACCTTCGCGGCACTCGCCGCCCTGGGTTTCTCGCTGAACACGGTCAGCCTGTTCGGGCTGATCCTGGCGATCGGCATCGTGGTCGATGACGCCATCATCGTGGTCGAGAACGTCCAGCGCCACATGGCCGACGGGCTCGAACCGCGCGAAGCAACGCGCAAGGCGATGAAGGAGGTGTCGGGGCCGGTCATCGCCACGACCCTGGTGCTGCTCGCGGTCTTCGTGCCGATCGCCTTCACGCCCGGATTGACGGGCCGGCTGTTCGTCCAGTTCGCCGCGACGATCGCGTTTTCCGTGTTCTTCTCCTCGATCAACGCGCTGACGCTGAGCCCGGCGCTCTGCGCCAGCATCCTGCGTCCGCATCGCGAGAGGAAATCGGGGCCGCTCGCCTGGTTCGAGCGCGGCATCTCGGCGACCCGGACCGGCTATGTCGGGATCGTGCACCGCCTGATCCGCGTCACCGCCTTCGCGATGATCGCCTTTGTCGCGGTTGCCATCGTGACGGGGCTGATGGGGCGCTCCGTGCCCACCGGGTTCCTGCCGCCGGAGGATCGCGGCTCCTTCTTCGTCGACGTCAAGCTGCCCGACGGCGCCGCCCTGCAGCGGACGGAAGTCGTCACCAAGCAGGTCCAGGAGATCATCAGCAAGACGCCCGGCGTGGCCAATGTCATATCGGTGACCGGCTACAGCGCGCTGTCCGGCGCGCTGGCGCCGAACGCCGCCTTCGTCATCGCGGTGCTCGAGCCGTGGGACGAGCGGACCGAGCCGTCGCTCGGCCTCGGCGCGATCATCCGCGGCGTCGCGCCGGAGCTGCTTGCGCTGCCGAGCGCGACGGTCCGGCCCTTCGTGCCGCCGCCTATCCCCGGACTCGGCACGACGGGCGGCTTCGAGTTCGTGCTGCAGGACACGGAAGCGCGCACGCCGGCGGAGCTCGCCGGAGCGGTCAACGGGATGATCCTCCAGGCCAATGGCGATCCCGATCTGAGCCGCGTCTTCTCGACCTACCAGGCGAATACCCCGCAATATTTCATCGACGTCAATCGCGAGGCGGCCAAGACCCGAGGCGTCGATATCGGCAACCTCTTCCAGGTTCTCGCTTCGACGTTTGGCGCCTATTACGTCAACGATTTCAACGAATTCGGCCGCCTGTACCGCGTCTATGTCCAGGCCGAGGGCCAATACCGCGCGACCCCGGAGCAAATCCGCGACCTCTATGTCCGCAACAACGAAGGCGCGATGGTGCCGCTCGGGGCGCTGGTCACGATAAGCCCGGTCTTCGGCCCGGAAATCATCTCGCGCTACAACATGTTCCGCTCGGCGACCATCAACGGCGACGCGGCGACCGGCAAGAGCTCGGGGCAGGCGATCCAGGCGATGGAGAAGATCGCGGCCGAAACCATGCCGCCGGGCTTCACCTACGAATGGACGGGGCTGTCGCTCGAGGAGATCAAGGCCGGCGCGGCCGGGGCCAGCCTGCTGCTCCTCTCGGTGCTGATGGGCTACCTGTTCCTCGTCGCCCAGTATGAGAGCTGGACGACGCCGATCCCGGTGATGCTGTCGGTGATCTTCGCGATGTTCGGGGCGATCGGAACGCTCTTCGCATTCGGTGTCGCGCTCAACGTCTATGCGCAGGTTGGGCTTGTCCTGCTGGTCGGGCTGGCGGCGAAGAATGCGATCCTGATCGTCGAATTCGCCAAGAACGAACACGAAGGCGGCCGACCGATCGTCGATTCCGCCGAGGATGCGGCGCGGCTCAGGTTCCGCGCGGTGATGATGACCGCCTTCGCCTTCATCCTCGGTGTCCTGCCGCTGGCGCTGGCGACCGGTGCCGGTGCCGGCAGCCGCCGTTCGGTCGGCGTGACGGTGCTTGGCGGGATGCTCGCGGCGACCGTCATTGGCGTTCTCTTCATCCCGGTTCTCTGGGTCTTCTTCGCCCGGATGCGCGAATGGACCCGCAAGCGGCGCCCACCCGCTGCGGAGCCGGAGGCGGGTGCTGAAACCAACGAGGCGCCGGCCAGCTAGGGCGGGGCAGTCCAGTCGGGGGCCGCGGGATGACCGTTCTGGCCAGGTTGAAGGCGAGGGACCCGGATCTCCTCAATCTGCGCAAGGCGGCGCGGGCAATGCTCGTCTGCGTGCCGCTCTTCGCCGTCCTCAAGCTCTGGTTCGGCCTCGACTCGATCGCCACCTTCTCCTTCTTCTCGAGCTTCGTCGGTCTGGTCTTCGCCGACTATGGCGGACCGCCCGGACCGCGCTCGATCGCCTATCTGGCGATGATCGTCATCGGCAATCTGGTCATCGTCATCGGTTCGCTTCTGTCCGGCAGCCTGGTCGGTGGCGCGATCGCCATGTTCCTGGTCATGTTCACCGTGAATTTCGCGACGATCTTCGGCGGCTATGCCCCGGCCTTCATCGCGCCCGTCGCGCTCGCCTATTCGCTGACCGTCCTCGATCCGCTGACCAGCGTGCCGCTCGACGAGCGCCTGATCGGCTGGACCATCGGCGGGTTCGCGGCGCTCGTCGCCGCACTGGTGATGTGGCCGGTCGACCGGCGGCGCGCCTTGCGCGAGACCCTTGCCACGGTCAGCGACGCGCTCGGCGACACCCTGGCGTCGATCGACGACAAGGATGCACGGGAGGCGGCCTACAAGCGTCTCAACGACGCCCTGGCGGACGCCCGCCGCAAGGTCAGCGCGCCGTTCAGGCCGTCGGGCCCGCGCTCCCGCGATATCGGCCTGCTGCAACTCGTCCAGCATCTCGAACAGTCGGGCGAGCTGACCCGCCGCGTTCTCGACTGTGCTCCCCATACGGCGGAGAGCGCGAAGCTCATCGCCGCCTGCGTCCATGCATTCCGCCGGACCGCCGCCGACCTCCGCCGCGAAGCGAATCCCCGGGGTCCGGACGCGACCGCTCCGACCATCAGGGAAGCGCTCGATGCCGGCCGCCACAGCACGGATCGAGCGGCAATAAAGGCGGAGGAGGCGGACGGCGATTCGGACAAGGGCGCCGCGGACGCCATCGCGGTCATGCGGCGATCCTTCCCGGTTTTCGCGCTGGCGCATATCGCGATGTGGACCGAAGCCGCGGCGGCGGCCGGGCTTGGCGTGCAGGACCAGGCAATTCCGGCGACAGCACCGGAATCCGAGGCGGTTTCCGACCGGCCGCTCCAGCTGTTGCTCCGTTCTGTCGAAATCGCCAGGCGCGAGTTCGACCTCAGCGCGGTCATCTTTCGCAACAGCCTCCGCGCGGCGGCGGCGATGACCCTGGCGGTGATCCTGGCGAAAATATTGCCCGTCCAGCACGGCTTCTGGATCACCCTCGGCGCGCTTCTTGTCCTCCGGTCGAGCGCCGGCGCGACCTCGGCGACCGCGCTCCAGGCGGTGGCGGGCACCCTGATGGGCTTCGTCGTGGCTTCGATCATCCTGTGGACAGCCGAGACCTCCGTCGGGCCGCTCTGGGCGATCCTGCCGGCATCGATCTTCCTCGCCGGCTATGCGCCCGGGGCGATCGGCTTCATGATCGGACAGGCGTCCTTCACGACGGCTCTGGTGGTATTGTTCACGCTGATCTACCCGGCCGGCATCGACACCGCGATCGAGCGGGTCGAAACGGTGACCCTCGGCGCGATCAGCGCGGCGGTGATCGGGTTGCTGCTGTGGCCGCACGGCGCGCGCGCCGCGCTCGCCGCGACCGTTGCCCGGGTATATCGCACGGCAGCCGCCGGCATGCGCGGCCTGCTCGGCGGTACGGAGGAAGGCCTTGGGGCGGCGACCGCCGAGATGCTCAATGCCCGCCGCCGCGCCGACGAGGCCTTTGGCGTCGCGCTGAACGAACGCGGCCGGCACCTCGACACCCGGCTCTGGCTCGCCCTGTTCAAGGCGCCGAACCTGGTTCATTGCACGGTCGCTGGACTGGTTCCCGAACCGGAGCCATGGCTTGGCAAGCATTGCGGAGACACGCTGCAGGCCACCGCCCGGCACCGGGACGCGGTCGCCGACCTGCTCGACAGCGTCGCCGAACGTCTCGAGACACTCGGCCCGGCACCAGCCGGCCAGACGCCGGCGACGGAAGCGGATGACCTTCTGCCGCTTCTGGAAAGCTGTTTCGAACGGGCCTTGCCTCTTGGCGTCGACCGGGTCGCCGATGCAAGACATCTGGTCGCATGGAACTGGTGGCTGTCATCGATTCAAACTGAGGTTGCCGGGGCCGGACCGGAGCTCGACACCGTTGTCGACGTGAGCAAGCCCGAGGCATGGCTGCGCTGGTCGACCCCGGAGGAGCATGCGTAAGATCCCGCTCCATACTTTCGGCCGGCTTTGGGTGCATGACGCTGGTCGTTGCACCATCGGGGGATTAACATCCAGGGCCGGATCGTGAGGCCGATCAGGGACCATGCTAGGGTCGATTATCCAACAAAATCCGCTGTTTGCCGGAGTAATCGCCGCAATCATAGCGGTGCTGCTCATCCTCATCCTGTCGGCCGTGGTCTCGAGCCGGTGGAGCAGGCGCAAGGTCGAGACGGTCGTTGCCGATCCGGTTCGACGTGAGCCCGTCTTCGTTGGAGAAGAGGGCGAGCCGCAGGCGGAACGGCCACCGGAAAGGATAACCTATACGGAAGCCGAGCCCTATCGGCCGCCGCTGCAGGAGCATCCGGAGCGTCCGCGCCGCGGCCGATTCGGCTTTGCCGCCCTGTCCATGGCCTTCCTGACCGGGCTGGTGGCCGGGGTCGGGACAATGACCCTGTCCTCCTCCGGCCAGTTGCGCTCGGCGCTTCGGAGCTTCGTTGCGCTCGCCGAGACCGTCTTGCCACAAGACGAGGAGGCGGACGCCCCAGGGGCCGCGCCCCGGGCGGAGCAGGTCGTAGCCGTGCCGGAGGCGGACAAGGCCGATCCGGCGCCGCCGCTTCCCTCGTTCGATGCCGAAAAGCGCGAGGTGGCGGCGCGGCTTGCCGCTTTCGCGGACCGGCTCAAGCAGACACTCCCCAGGGACGCGGGCCCCGAACTCGTCCTAACCGGCGTCGAAACATCCGGCATGACGGTTAACCTGAGCTACGCGGTGGGCAGGCCGGTACCCAAGGTCGAGGTCGCGGCCTTCGACGCCTATGTGATGCGGGCGGTCAAGTCATTGTTTTGCGGTAAGGAATCGCGAGAGCTTCGCTATCTCAACGACAATGGCGTCGCCTTCCACATGGCCTATGTCGATCCGGATGGCGAGACTGTCGCGAAGTTGACCATTCCAGCGGACTTCTGTGCCTGACAAATGGCTCTTTATTTATGGCCCGTTATGCGCCAACAATAGATGGAGAATGTGTTAACGGTCGGCGCGGAGCCGCCGCAATGATAATGATATCGAAGAGCAGGGGCAGCGTTGGGGTCGGAATTTCGCCCTTTATCAGTGTCGCGTATCCTTGCATGCATTGTGGTGGCAGCCGGGCTGTCACCGGGGCTGGCGCAGGGAGCGGTAGGCGATTCCGCGTCGCTGCAGGCTGAGCTCGACAAGATCTACCAGAGCCTGCTCGTCGATCCGTCCGACGCCAAGCTGAACCGCCGGATGATCGACATCGCCGTTCAGCTGCAGGATTACGATGCGGCGATCGGCGCGGTCGAGCGGCTGATCTTCTACGATCCAACGAATGCCGCGCTCCAGCTTGAGGCGGCGCGGCTCTACATGCAGATCGAGTCCTATGCCGCCGCCGCCGGCTATCTGAAGGAGGCGGTCGCCCTTCCCGGGCTGACCGCCGAGCAGCGCGCCGATGCGACAACGCTTCTGGCCAAGGCCAACCGCGCGACCAGGCCGTCGCCATGGTCGGGATTCGGTCAGGTCGGCATGCGCTATCAGACCAACGCCAACCACGGTTCGGTGGCGCTCGGGCTCTCGGAACCCTTTCCGTTCGAGAAGCCGACGGCGGATTGGAACACCTTCGCGCTCGGGACGCTCGGCCTCGCCGAGCCGGTGGACGACAACCTGAGCATCGAGGCGTCGGTCTCCGGATACTATGCCGACCAGCAGATCGTCGATCGGCTCGACCTCGGCTTCGCGGAGGGGATCGTCGGTCCCCGGATCACGAACGACGACGGGACCCTGTCGCTCAAGCCATACGGTCTCGTGCAGGGCATTTCGCTCGGTGAAGCCCCGTATCAGTTTGCCTATGGCGGCGGCGCGCTGGTTCGATGGACTTTCGCCGACGGCTGGTGGATCGAGCCTCAATACGAATACAAGGACCGTACCTACTACAACACGGACGACTATCCGGAGGCGACGGACCAGACCGGTATCTTCAACACCTACGCCGTCAACATGAATGGCCAGGTCACCGACCAGATCGTCTGGTCGGGCCGTTTCGCGTTCCACCAGAATGACGCGGCAGCCAGCTACCAGAGCTACGACCAGTATGTGGCGACGATCGCCTTCGACATCGGTTTCGATCTGTTCGGGATCGAGGACTGGTCGGTTTCGCCCTTTGCCAGCTATTCCTACACCGATTTCAAGGGCATCGCGCCGCCCGAAAAATATGCTTCCCTCGATACCAGGCGTAACGACAGGCTCTGGATCGTCGGCGCCAACCTCGAGATTCCGTTGCGCGAGAAAATCGCCCTGGGCCTTGCGATTGAGTATTCTAAGAATATTTCTAATCTCGACCGGGACGACTACGAGGACCTGAAGGTGGTAATCGGTCCGCAGGGCCGGTTCTGACGATTCGGGAGGTAGGCATGAAGACGCGATTTGCCCTGGCTGCGATGTGCGCCGCGCTGGCGCTTGGTACGGGTGGCATCGCCTATGGCGAGACGGTCGGCTCGGCAGCGGCCGTCAGGCCTTCGTCGACAGGAACACCGCCCGGCGGCAGCGCCCGGCAGCTCAAGGCCGGCACCAACATCGTTTCGAAGGAGCGTATCAAGACCACCGGGTCGGGTTCGCTCCAGGTCATGTTCAACGACAAGTCGACGATGACGATCGGCCCGAACAGCGATCTGGTCATCGACGAGTTCGTCTATAAGCCCGGCGGGGGAGGAGGCTCTTTCGCAACGAGCCTGACGAAGGGCGCGCTCCGTTTCGTCGGCGGTCAGATCAGTCACGGCAACGGCGCCAAGATCAATACGCCCGTCGCGACGCTCGTGGTGCGCGGCGGCGCCGCTTTCGTCACCCACGATGCCGCCTGCCAGGCCCTGAATGCCAAATCCAAGACCGGCAAGACCTGTACCAAGGTGGTTTGCACCGGCGGGGCCTGCACGGTGAGGTCGCGCGTCGATGCGCGATCCTTCCAGCTGAGGATCAATCAGGCGGTGGAAATCGGCGCGGTGGGCGCGATCGAGTTCAACGTGACCTCGGTGTCGCTCAACGACGTGGCCAAGGGCGGCAGCGGCGGCATCGTGATGCGCAAGGGCGCCAACCAGGCGGCCAAGTTCAATGGAAAGGGAACCATCGACCAGACGATCCGCGAGCAGAGCCCGGAGCCGCCTCCGCCTCCGCCGCCGCAATAGGGGAAGATCACACGGGAAACAGTTTCCGCTCGCGCTTGGCGACTGCTGCGAGTTGTCATGAAAAGAGGCGTGTAGCGTGGCAACACTTATCAATGTCAATTCGAACGCCCTTGGCACGGTCAGTCCGGTCGACGGCACCTCGGATGACGTCATACTCACCATCACGGTGGTCGCCGGTGGTGAGACCTTTGACCTTTCCGATACCGGCACCATCCAGTTTCAGACCTGGACCAGCGGCAACGCGATCATCGTTGACGGGGCAGGCTTCCTCACTTCGCTCGACATAACCGGCAGCAACAACGACGAGACGATCACCGGCGGTGATGCCGGCGACACGATCACGGGCGGCCTCGGCGTCGACGAGATCTATGGCGGTGACGGCGACGACATCCTGGTTGTCGATGGGGATGCGGGCGACGCGGTTGCCGGCGAGACCTATGACGGCGGTGGCAATACCGACACGCTGCAGGTCACCGGCGACGCGGACTTCACCGGATCGACGATCACGTCGATCGAGAAG
>NZ_JAGRLA010000144.1 GCF_020442045.1 Bauldia sp.
CGCTTGTGGGTGATCTCCGACAGCGGGTTGGTCTGGTCCATGAACTGCGAAAGCTGCGACGAACCGAAGAACTCGCGCACCGCAGCGGCCGCCGGCTTGGCGTTGATCAGGTCCTGCGGCATGACGTTGCCGATCTCGACCGACGACATCCGCTCCTTGATCGCCCGCTCCATGCGCAGCAGGCCGATGCGATACTGGTTCTCCATCAACTCGCCGACCGAACGGACGCGGCGGTTGCCGAGATTGTCGATGTCGTCGATCTCGCCCTTGCCGTCGCGGAGCTCGAGCAGGGTCTTGATGACGGCAAGGATGTCCTCCTTGCGCAGCACGCGGACCGTATCGTCGGTATCGAGGTCAAGCCGCATGTTCATCTTCACCCGGCCGACCGCCGAGAGGTCGTAGCGCTCGGGATCGAAGAACAGCGACGTGAACATCGCCTCCGCGGTGTCGATCGTCGGCGGCTCGCCCGGACGCATGACGCGATAGATGTCGAACAGCGCGTCCTCGCGCGACTCGTTCTTGTCGGCCGCGAGGGTGTTGCGGATATAGGCGCCGGTGTGGATGTGGTCGATATCGAGAATCTTGAGCTCGTCGTAACCGGCTTCGACAAGCGCGGTCAGGAGCTTCTCGGTGATCTCGTCACCGGCCTCGGCATAGATCTCGCCGGTCTCCGGATTGACCAGCTCCTCGGCGACATAATGGCCGTAGAGATCCTCGTCGGCGACCTTGAGCGCCTTGACGTTCTTCTCCGCCAGCTGGCGGGCGCCGCGGGCCGTGATCTTGTGGCCGGCCTCGACGATCACCTCGCCGCTATCGGCATCGATCAGGTCGTTGACGGCCTTGAACCCGCGCATCCGCTGCGCGTTGAACGGAAGCCGCCATCCGCCTTCCATACGGGTGTAGGTGATGTTGTCGTAGAAGGTGCTGAGAATCTCCTCGCCATCGAGGCCGAGGGCGAAAAGCAGGGACGTGATCGGGATCTTCCGGCGACGGTCGATACGCGCATGCACGATGTCCTTGGCGTCGAACTCGATATCGAGCCAGGAACCGCGATACGGAATGATCCGCGCGGCAAACAACAGCTTGCCCGATGAATGGGTCTTGCCCTTGTCGTGATCGAAGAACACGCCGGGCGACCGGTGCATCTGGGAGACGATGACCCGCTCGGTGCCATTGACGATGAACGTGCCGTTGTTGGTCATCAACGGCATTTCGCCCATGTAGACTTCCTGCTCCTTGATGTCCTTCACCGACTTGGCGCCGGTGTCCTGATCGACATCGAACACGATCAGGCGAAGCGTCACCTTGAGCGGAGCCGAGAAGGTCATGCCGCGCTGGCGGCACTCGTCAACGTCGTATTTCGGCGGCTCGAAGTCGTAGCGGACGAACTCGAGCAAGGCGGTATTCGAGAAGTCGGAAATCGGGAAGACGGACTTGAAGACCGCCTGGAGTCCGTCGTCGCCCCGGCCGCCATCCGGCTCGTCGACGAGAAGGAACTGGTCGTAGGACGCCTTCTGAACCTCGATGAGGTTCGGCATCTCGGCCACCTCCCGGATCGAGCCGAAAAATTTGCGCACTCGCCTGCGGCCGGTGAACGTCTGAGTCATGTCCACTCCTGGTTCGATGTAAACGGCTGTCCGGAAGGTCGAGGAAACGGCCTTCGGGACAGCAGTCCCCTTGTCTGACACCACGGACGGAACGCGCCGACGGCCCGCCGCCTTCCGTCTTCGATCGCTTGGCGGCGAGCCGGAGCCCGCCGCCAAGTGAAATTCCCGTCTACTTCAGCTCGACCTTGGCGCCGGCGGCCTCGAGCTGAGCCTTCAGCTTCTCGGCCTCGTCCTTGGCAACGGCTTCCTTGACGGCCTTCGGAGCGGCCTCGACCAGATCCTTCGCCTCCTTCAGACCAAGCGAAGTGATCGCCCGGACTTCCTTGATGACGTTGATCTTGTTCGGGCCGACTTCGGCGAGAACGACGTCAAAGTCGGTCTTCTCTTCCGCGGCGGCCTCGCCACCGCCCGCGGCACCGCCGGCGGCCATCATCGCGACCGGAGCCGCTGCGGAGACACCCCACTTCTCTTCGAGCAGCTTCGATAGTTCGGCGGCCTCGAGGACCGTGAGCTGCGAAAGCTCGTCTACAATCTTGGAAAGATCAGCCATTTCATTGATTCCTTTACGATTCGAACCTCTGGATATCCAAGAGCCGGCTTATGCCGCCTCACCCTGCTCGGCATAGGCACCAACAACCCGCGCGACCTGACCGGCCGGCGCGCCGAGAACCTGGGCGACCTTCGTCGCCGGTGCGGCCAGCAGCCCCACCAGCTTGCCCCTGAGCTCATCGAGCGACGGCAGCGCCGCAAGCGCTTTCACGCCCTCCGGATCGAGGTTGGTCACGCCCATCGCGCCGCCAAGGATCACGAGCTTCTCGTTCCCCTTGGCAAATTCGACGGCAATCTTGGGCGCAGCAACCGGATCGTCCGAATAGGCGATCACCGTCGGACCCTGGAACAGGTCCGATACATGCTCGACGTCAGTACCTTTGAGGGCGAGTTTGACAAGACGATTCTTGGCAACACGCATACCGGCCCCCGCTTCGCGCATCTGCGCCCTGAGGGACGTCATCTCCGCGACCGAAAGGCCGGTATAGTGGGCGACGACCACGACGCCGGTATCCTTGAATACCGACCCAAGGTCCTCCACGAGCTGGCTTTTTTCCGCTCTATCCACTTGCCTCACTCCACTTGGCGGCCACTTGGGGACCGCCGGTTTCACCTGTCCCGCCGGTCGAAACCGGCACGACATTCCAGCCTGTCCCCCAGCCGGCGTGGAGAAACGCCGGGCTGAGCCACGAAGAGGTTCGAACCGGAAACCCCGGTTCCCTCCCGTCTATTGCAGGTCTCATTCGATTAAGCCGGCAGCCGGCACCCGCAGTCTCGGACAGGATCGCCAACCCGGTTTCCAGCCGGATCGACGGTGCGCACTCGACAAAACGCTGTGTAAGTCGTTGCCTCCCTTGAATTAATCCGTAGGATATTCAAGAAAGGGTCTCACCACCGTGATTTAGAGGGACGCACAAAGGCACGCCGTCCAAAGGGCCGACGCGCCCAGAAGGGGTATTTAGAGACTCTCAAGCCTGTTGCCAAGTCTCTTTTTCTAGATCAGCGGACCCGATGAAGGAAATCGTTCACCGGGCCCCTGAATTCAGGCGCTCAGCGTGGCCGGATCGACCTTCACGCCGGGGCCCATGGTCGAGGAAATCGCGACGCGCTGGACGAAGGTCCCCTTGGCGCCCGACGGCCGTGCCTTCTGCACCGCATCGGCGAAGGCCTTGATATTCTCGACGAGCTTCGCATCGTCGAAACTGGCCTTGCCGACGCCGGCGTGGATGATGCCGGCCTTCTCGACACGGAACTCGACCGCGCCGCCCTTCGCCGCCGCGACCGCGGCCGTCACGTCCTGCGTCACGGTGCCGACCTTCGGATTTGGCATCATGCCGCGCGGCCCCAGAATCTTGCCGAGCCGTCCGACCAGCGGCATCATGTCCGGGGTCGCGATGCAGCGGTCGAAATCGATCGTCCCCTTCTGGACGATCTCGACCAGATCCTCGGCACCGACGACATCGGCTCCGGCGGCCTTGGCCTCGTCGGCCTTGGCTCCCTTGGCGAATACACCTACGCGGAGCGTCCGGCCCGAACCATTCGGCAACTGGCAGACGCCACGCACCATCTGGTCGGCGTGACGCGGATCGACGCCGAGATTCATCGCCACCTCGACGGTCTCGTCGAACTTGGCACCGGCGCGCGACTTCACCAGCTTGACCGCCTCATCGACCGGATAAAGCTTCAGCGGCTCGATTCCTTCGCGGGCAGCCCTGACCCGTTTTCCATGATGTGCCATGATCTCAGTCCACCACCTGCAGGCCCATCGACCGGGCCGAGCCTTCAACCATCTTCATCGCGCCCTCGACGTCGACCGCATTCAGGTCGGTCATCTTCTGCGCCGCGATCTCGCGAACCTGATCACGCGTCACCTGGCCAGCGGCGGCGCCACGGCCCGCCGTCGAGCCGCCCTTCTTCAGTTTTGCCGCCTTCTTGAGGAAGAAACTCACCGGCGGGGTCTTCATCTGGAAGGTGAAGGATTTGTCCTGATAGTAGGTGATCACCACCGGGATCGGCGCGTTCTTCTCCATCTCCTGGGTCTGCGCGTTGAACGCCTTGCAGAACTCCATGATGTTGATACCGCGCTGACCCAGCGCCGGCCCGATCGGCGGCGACGGGTTGGCGGCACCGGCGGGCACCTGCAACTTCAGAAAACCTGCAACTTTCTTTGCCATCGTCTGTTCCCCTTGACGCCGGCCAGGCCGGCAGGAATGGCGTGGTCCGGATAAGGCGCCTGGCAAGCGCCCTCACCTCCCACACCCGCTTTCACGGTCAGATCGCCTGGATCTCCCCGTATCCGGGTACACCGCCGTTTCGCACTATGAGACGGCTTTCTTCATGCCGACAGCGGGCAAGCCCGATATCGCAAGGACCGGTCGCACCCGGAAACCGGCCTCAGATCTTTTCCACTTGCCCGTATTCGAGCTCGACCGGCGTCGCACGGCCGAAAATCGACACGGCAACCTTGAGTCGCGCCCGGACCTCGTCGACTTCCTCGATCTGGCCGTTGAAGGAAGCGAAAGGACCATCGGCGACGCGGACCTGCTCGCCGACCTCGAAGCTGACCGACGGCTTCGGACGGTCCACGCCTTCCTGCACCTGCTGCAGGATGCGGTGCGCCTCGGCCTCGGTGATCGGGATCGGCTTCTTGTCGGCACCGAGGAAGCCCGTCACCTTCGGGGTATTCTTGATCAGGTGATAGGCCTCGTCGGTCATCGCCATCTTGACCAGCACGTAGCCCGGAAAAAATTTCCGCTCGGCATCGACCTTGCGCCCGCGACGGACCTCCACGACCTTCTCCGTCGGGACAAGAACTTCCTCGAACAGATCCTCGAGACCGGTCGCCTGGGCCTTCTCGACGATCGATTCGGCGACCTTGCGCTCGAAATTCGAATAGGCGTGGACGATGTACCACTTCTTTTCCATCGTATCCGCCGCGACTGCCGACATCGTGCGCCTCTCTCACCCACCAACGCCGAGAAGATAGCTGACCCCGAAGCTCATGACCTGATCCGCGACCAGGAAGAAGAGGCTCGCCAGGATCGCCATGACCAGAACCATCACCGTCGAGATCGCTGTCTCGCGGCGGCTCGGCCAAACGACTTTGGAAGCTTCCGTTCGCACCTGCTGGAGGAACGTGAAGGGATTTGTTCTCTCGGCCATAGAATCTCACATAGCTAATGGCGCGCGAACCGTCTCGGCTCGCCCGCCGCGCTTGGGATCGGTTACATAAGGCTTCGCGACAGGATACTCAAGCCTTGGCCGGGGCAATTCCGCAACGACCGGAAAGGCGGCCGCAACGACCAGGCACCCGTTCACGACATGCCGGAATGGCAGGGGCAGAGGGACTCGAACCCCCGGCCTACGGTTTTGGAGACCGTCGCTCTACCAGCTGAGCTATACCCCTAGGCACATTCGGCGCACCAATTACCAGACTTCCGGGTTCGAAGACCAGCGCTTTTCGCCGACGTCCCGGATTTCGAATCCGGAAGCGATCCGGACAGGAGCGTATGGAGGGAATCGAGGCCGGTCACACGATCAGGTCGCCGCCGCCGAGATCGTCGTGGTCGAAGCCCTTGAGGATGATCTTGGTACCCTCAGCCTTGAAATAGGTATGCTTGCCCGAGCCATGGAAGGCATCGAGGGCGTCCGCCTTGGAATCGAAGTCGAAAGCCTTGAGGTTGAGCTTGTCCTTGCCTTTCCCCTTGTCGTTGCCGAAATCGAGCACCTTGTCCTTACCCTCGTGTGGCGCGAAGACGAACTTGTCGCCGTCCTTGCCGCCGACCAGCGTGTCCTTGCCCTTGCCGCCATAGAGCTTGTCCTTGCCGTCCTCGCCCTTCAGCTTGTCCCTGCCGCCGCCACCGTAGATCGAATCCTTGCCGCTGCCGCCGTAGAGCCTGTCCTTGCCCTTGCCGGTCGAGGCAGCGATTTCGTCGGCGAATGACAGGGAGAGGTTGGCCGCGGCACCGGCCGGCGCGCTGTCGCCGTAGATGGTGTCGTCGCCGTCGCCCGCATCGACGATATCGTTGCCGTCGAGGGCGACGACGAGGTCGTCCTGGCCGGTATCCTGGACGAGGATGCCGTTGATGTCATCGACCGCCGCCGAGCCGACCGAAACGAACTGGCCGGTGTCGTAGTCGTAGGTCGGAAGCTTCATGACGACGGCCTCGATGCCGCGGCCGTTGCCGTCGGCCTCGTCGGTGAATTCCTCCCAGGTGAACATCAGCCGACCGTCGGCGAGCTGGACAACCTCGACCTCGCCTTCCTGCTGCGCGTTGAAATCCGCTGCCGGCGAGATATCGAATTCCGGCACCGCCTCGCTACCATCGGCATTGAAGACGCGAGCCCGAATGCCGGCATAGCCGTTTGCCCAGGCGACAAGGAAACGGCCATCGTCAAGGACGATCACGTCGGGCTGCCAGCCGTCGATGGCCGTGGGGTCGGTCGGGTCGTAGGTATTGGCGTTGAAGACGGCGGAAACCGCGCTTCCGTCCGGCCCCAGGACGCGAACCTTGATATCGTTCGCCTCGCCCCACACGACCGCCTGGTTGCCATTGTCGAGGCCGGCGATCTTGGCGTTCCACCGGCTGTTGTTGAGGTCGCCGCTGACGCCGGTGCTGACCTGGTACTCATCGGTCACCGGGGTCCCCGACGTGTCGAAGACCCGGCCCTTGATGTGGTAGGTGCCGTCGGTCTGCCAGGCGAACCCGATGTTGCCGTTGGCGAATTGCGTTACGGTCGGAAACTGCTGGTGATCCAGATTGATCTGGCTCACCTGGAACTCGCCGGTGGCGGGAGACCCGTTGGCGTCAAAGATACGGGCCGATATCTCGAAATAGGTATTGGCGCCGTTTGGCGACGATATCCAGGTCGCCACGAATCCACCGCTGTCGAGAGCGACCACATCGACGTCGCGATCGATGCTCGGGCTGTCCTGATCGAGCGCTATCTCACCGGTAACGGGACTGCCCGTCGGGCTGATGATACGCGCCACTGCCAGCGATTCATCGGTGGCGTAGGTGACAACGGCGTTTCCATTCGCGAGGGCCGTCACAACCGGAGAGATCTGGTAGATGTCGCTGCCGGATCCGTTCGCGGAAAGACCGGGCACCGGGTTGACGCGAAACTCCGGGACGACCTCATTGCCATCCGGGTCGAATATGCGGGCCTTGATGTCGACTTCCGGGTAATCCGGCCCACCGACGACCACCGGCTTCCCCGAATCCCAGACGACCAAGATGTTGCCATTGGCAAGCTGGGCGACGGATGGCCGCCTTTGGTCGTCGGCCGAAACGGAATTTACGAGAAACAGGTTGAAGTCCGATTCGGCCATGTCATCCCCCATGTCTTCGCGCCCTCCGCGAGGGTAGCCGGGATTGTCGGCCCACATCAATAGATTGTCCGGACATGCCTCCCGCGCCGCGTCTGGTCGCCTGGCTCAATCAGCGGCCCGAAGCCCCCGGCGCACGGCATTCGCTCGGCGTGGAAATGACTGGAGCGGGTGAAGGGAATCGAACCCTCGTCATCAGCTTGGAAGGCTGTTGCTCTACCATTGAGCTACACCCGCGCCCGCGTCGGCCGACGGGCCATCGACGCGGAAAGGATGGTGGGGGAGGTAGGACTCGAACCTACGAAGGCGTACGCCAGCGGATTTACAGTCCGCCCCCTTTGCCGCTCGGGACACTCCCCCATCCGGTCGCATGGAACATGGCGGCCGATCCGGCCGGCCGCCATGTTGGCCCGCGGCGCGTGTTATGGCGACGACAATGTGTCGTGTCAACGACCGGCCGGTGCTTTGCACGCGGTTACGGAAGCGTCGCCGACAATTGATTGAGCCGGCCGGCCGGCGCGCCTATAAGCGCCGGCGATGACCAGTCGACACCGCCCTCCCCGCCCGCAAGGCAGGCGCCGCGCACCGCATGGCCCGCGATCGCCGGCGGAACGCCGTCCGGAGACGCTTTTCCTGTACGGTCTGCATCCCGCCATCGCCGCGCTTTCCAATCCGGCGCGCCGGGTGAATCGCGTCCTGGCGACCCCGAACGCGCTTGCCCGCCTGAAGGCCGCGGGTGTTTCGCTGCCGGCCGAGCCCGAGGAGACCAGTCCCCGCGACCTCGACCGCCTGCTCGGCGGCGATACCGTGCATCAGGGCGTCGTGCTCGAGGTCGCGCCGCTCGATCCGGTCGAGATCGGGGCGCTCCACGACAAGCGCCTCGTCGTCTGTCTCGACCAGGTCAGCGATCCGCACAACGTCGGCGCCATTCTCCGCTCGGCCGCTGCTTTCGGCGCGGACGCGGTGCTTTCCACCGCCCGCCATGCGCCGACCGAGACCGGCGTCCTCGCCAAGTCGGCGTCCGGCGCGCTCGACCTCATACCGCTGGTGACGGTCGGCAACCTCGCCCGCGCCCTCGACGATCTCGGCTATGATGGCTTCGTCCGCATCGGCTTCGACGAAGCGGCGGAATCGACGATCGAGGCGGCCTTCACCGGCGCCAGGATCGCCCTCGTCCTCGGCGCGGAGGGCAAGGGCCTCAGGCGGCTCACCCGGGAGAAATGCGACCGCATCGCACGCCTGCCCACCAGCGGATCGCTGGCGAGCCTGAACGTATCGAACGCAGCCGCGCTCGGTCTCTATGTCGCCCGCCGCCATCTCGACAGCCTGGCGTGACGCCACCATCATCGCGGCCGCCTCTCCGCCCACCGCGATCCCTTGCAGCGATTCCGTTGCGCTGCTACGGAGTCCGGGCGTGCCGGCATAGCTCAGCTGGTAGAGCACCTGATTTGTAATCAGGGGGCCACGGGTTCGAATCCTGTTGCCGGCACCAATGATCTCAAAGGTTTAGCTGGAGGCCTCCTCATCAGCCGTCACTCATAAGCAATGCTCTAGGCAATGTGAGGCCAGTCGAAAATGAACACCCCTGCCGAGCGA
Organism: Bauldia sp.; assembly: GCF_020442045.1. Taxonomy (GTDB): domain Bacteria; phylum Pseudomonadota; class Alphaproteobacteria; order Rhizobiales; family Kaistiaceae; genus Bauldia. Next base: position 9,082 of record NZ_JAGRLA010000144.1, read on the forward strand.
GAGTTCATCATTTCGGAGATTCAGAAAACCGCCAACGAGAACAGCGGCACACCTCTGGGCCAGAGACGCTTCGAAGAAGAAACAGGGATTGCGATTTCTAGATGGCGGGGCCGCTACTGGCGGAATTGGAGCGACGCACTGAGCGAAGCTGGCTTTGAACCCAACAAGCCGAAAGACCGTACTGACGACGAATATCTAATTCAGAGATTGGCAGCTCTGACGTTGAAGCTGGGTTCGTTCCCCACCTACGCCGATCTACGCTTGGAACGCCAAGCAGATGACACCTTCCCAACCCATCAAGTCTTCAACCGCCTGGGCAGGCACGATGTCCGCGTCGGGCTACTACGCGACTACGCCAAGAAGAATGCCGAGTTTTCCGGGCTTCTCGACTTCCTGCCCGAGGCGGAATTTGAAGCAGAAGAAGGCACCGCGAGTCCTCAACCTGACGGCCTCGCTGAGGGGTTCGTCTATCTGGCTCTGATGCAGGTTGGGAATCAGAAGCGATACAAGATTGGAAAGGCCGTTCTCACGGCGCGTCGTGTCGATCAAATCTCAATTCAGCTTCCCGAAGAACTGAGACTCGTTCACCAAATTACGACCGATGATGCCTTCGGCATCGAGGCGTATTGGCACAAGCGCTTCGCCTCGAAGAATACCAAGGGCGAGTGGTTCTCACTCTCCCGAGATGACGTACGCGCCTTCAAGCGTCGGAAATTCATGTAGACTTCGGGCGGCGGGTCCACCAAGAGACCCGCCGTCCTGAGTTGCGCGGACCGCGAGAGAGAAGGCTTCGCGTCCGCGCTGCTGGCGTTGTTGCGGACACTGTCCAGCTTGTCCGACCGGCTTGGTATGCACGAGATTTGACAGGCTTCTCGCCCGCGCACCGGTCGGGGGGACCGGTCGCGGCCTGCCACCCGGCGGGAAGACGAGCCGCCGGGGAAATCGTCTCACGCCTCCTGATACGCCTTGAACTCGGCGGGGAAACGCTCGCGCGCCTTGGACATCGCCTGCAACCGGGGTAGCCCGTGCCGCTTCGCGATCTCGTCTACGCGATCCTCGAAGGCCAGGACGGTGGCCATGTTCACCGTGCGCGGCTGGGTGGCCTTGGCGCGCGCCTCGTCGCCGGCGGCGTTGTACTTCTAGACAAGCTGGGGATGGCACGGGCGGCGGCGGACATCGCGGCCGACCGGGTCATGCTCTTCTTCTGCAGGTCGGCCACCGCCTCTTCGAGGGTGTCGTGGACGACTACTTCGACGACGGTCCCGCCGAGGGCGGCGGTGCCATCGTTCAAGGTGGCGATGGCCTCGTCGAAGGCGGCACCGCGATCAGTCTTGTCCATTCCTACGCCATCCTCGCCGGATGCGCGCCCACAGCGATCCCCGAGACGATCCACCACCACGAACGACGCGCGACGCTCCTGGTCCGATCCTGACGTTCGCCGATCTCCGGGTCACGCCTTGGATCCTCGTATCCTGCGAGAGTTGCCGGCACAATGCGCCATGGCCCTGGCTCCGTGCATCATCCGGTGGGGACCGGACGCCTCGAGCAACGTGATCCGCCGATCGGCGCGATGCCA
>NZ_JAGRLA010000145.1 GCF_020442045.1 Bauldia sp.
CGCGCAGCGCCACCTCGGTCTTGCCGAAGCCGACGTCGCCGCAGATCAGCCGGTCCATCGGCTTGCCGGCGGCGAGATCGTCGAAGACGGCGCCGATCGCGGTATCCTGGTCCTCGGTCTCCTCGTAGGGGAAACGCGCGGCGAATTCGTCATAGGCGCCCTCGGGCGGCGTCATCACCGGGGCGGCCCGCATGGCGCGCTCGGCCGCGACCTTCATCAGCGCCTCCGCCATGTCGCGGATGCGCTTCTTGAGCCGCGCCTTGCGGGCCTGCCAGGCGGTGCCGCCGAGCTTGTCGAGCGGCGCGTCGGCCTGGTCGGAGCCGTAGCGGGAGAGAAGCTCGATATTCTCGACCGGGAGATAGACCCGGTCGTTGCCGGCATAGACGAGCTCGAGGCAGTCATGCGGGGCGCCGGCCGCCTCGATCGTCTTCAGCCCGACGAAACGGCCGATGCCGTGGTCGGCATGGACGACCAGATCGCCCTCGGCGAGGCTGGTGACGTCGGTGAGGAAATCCGCCGGACGGCGCTTGGCATGCGGCCGCACCAGCCGGTCGCCGAGGATGTCCTGCTCGCCGATGATCGCGAAATCGGGGGTCTCGAAGCCATCCTCGATGCCGAGCACCGCCAGCCCGACGACATCCTTCGGCAGCGCCGCCGCTTCGGCCCAGTCGGAAACCGCCTGGATCCCGGTCAGGCCGTGGTCGGCGAGGACCTGCCCCATCCGGTCGCGCGAGCCCTCGCTCCAGCAGGCGACGATGGCGCGCTTGCCGGCCGACTGCAGCGCCGCGACATGGGCGATGACCGCGTCGAAGATATTGACCTCGGCGGCCTGCCGTTCCGCCGCGAAATCACGGCCGCGGCGCGCCTCGAGGTCCATGACATCGGCGCGGGCCGGCTGCGCGAAGGGCGACAGCCGCACCAGCGTGTGGCCCGAGAGCGCCTCGTCCCAGGTCTGCCGGGTCAGGTAGAGGCTGTCCGGCGACAGCGCGTTATACGGAACATGCCCCGTGTCGCCGACCTCCATGACCTGGAGCCGGGCGCGATAGTGATCCTCGATCTGGGCGAGCCGCTCGCCGGTCGCCTCGTCGTCGAGGTGGTCGAGCACCACGGCCGCCCCGCCGGCGTGGTCGAACAGGGTTTCCATGCTCTCGGCGAAGAGCGGCAGCCAGTGCTCCATGCCGACATAGCGCCTGCCCTCGCTGACCGACTGGTAGAGCAGATCTTCCCGGCTCGGTGCGCCGAACGCGGCGACGTAATTCCGGCGGAAGCGGGCGATGGTCTCGGGCGAGAGGTGGAGTTCGTTCGCCGGTACGAGGTCGATCCGCTTCCGCGCCGCCACCGTCCGCTGGCTTTCGGGATCGAAGGTCCTGATCGATTCGAGCGTGTCGCCGAAGAAATCGAGCCGGACCGGTTCGCCCGCGCCCGCCGCGAAGAGATCGACAATGCCGCCCCTGACGGCATATTCGCCCGGCTCGCGGACGGTCGGACTGCGCAGGAAGCCGTTATCCTCGAGCCATCCGACAATCGCATCCATCGGCTTCTGGTTGCCGACGGCGAGCGACATCGAGCCGCGGGAAACGAAGGCGCGGGTCGGCACCTTCTGGAGGACCGCGTTCACGGTGGTGAGGACGATCGAGGGACCCGACGGCGGCACCGTCAGCGCGGCCAACGCCGCCATCCGCCGCGCCACGACCGCCGAATGCGGCGATGCCCGGTCATAGGGCAGGCAGTCCCAGGCCGGAAAGTCGATGATCCCGGTCGCCGGCGCGAAGAAGCGGATCGTCCGCTCGACTTCGGCCAGCCGCTGGCCATCCCGCGCGACGAAGACGACCCGGCGGTCGGCGACCGCGGCGACCTCGGCGAGCGCCTTGCCGACCATCCCGTCCGGGACGGAGGTCAGGGTGACCGGCGCCGAAGCCGCCAGCGCGGCCTTGATCGACGGTCTGGCATACGGCCGGGAAAGCGTTTCGGACATGTCGGGTCAGCGAACCTGGTTGTGAAAGGCGACGAGACGGTCAAGCACCGGTGAAGCGCATTCTTCCGGCACCGGCTCGGCGCCGGTCACCCAATTGAGGATGTCGGGATCGGGCATATCGAGAAGCCTCTCGAACGCCGCCACCTCGCTTTCGGAAAATGATGCCAGGTGGGCATCGGCGAAGCGCCCGAGAATCAGGTCCGTCTCGCGGGTGCCGCGATGCCAGGCACGGAACGCCAGCCGCTTCCGACGCGTATCCAGAGCCGCCCGGACCTGTTCCACGATATCGACCTGCCAATAGAAGACCTGCGCCGAGCCCTGTCCGGCCCGTCGCTCATGTCCGAGCATATAGCGTCCGGGCGGGCAGTTGTCAGCCGTTGCGGCCGTCAGGAACCGAAGACGGGTTGAAAACAGTCAGTCATTCCAGTCGGCGATCAGCGACGAGCCGCAAATCCGCTCGTTCCGGGTCCGGCTGAGAGCGGAAATCGCCGCCATTTCGGCGTCGTCGAGGCGAAAGCCAAAGATATCGAGATTGGTCCGCAGCCGGTCGGCGCGGGTCGTCCTGGGAATGACGACGGCTCCCTGCTGGTTCTCCCAGCGCAGGACGACCTGGGCCGGCGACACCGCGTGCCGGGTGGCAATCTCCACGATCGCCGGCTCGTCGAACGACCGCCCCCGACCCAGCGGACAATAGGCGACGAGCACCGTCCCCTTGTCCTCGCAGGCAGCGATCAGCCGATCCTGGTTGAGATAGGGATGATACTCGCACTGGTTCGCGATGATCGGGAATTCGGTGCTGACCCACGCCTCGTGGAGGCGACGCGGGGTGAAGTTGGACACGCCGATATGAAGCGTCAGCCCGCGGCGGCGAACGTCGTTCAGGGGGCGCATCATCTCGGCAACGCTGAGAGTGGGACTGGGCCAATGGATCAGGACGAGATCGACATGATCCATCCCGAGCCGCTCGAGGCTCGCCTCGAGCGATCGCTGGAAATCGCCGTCGGCGAGGTCGCGGGGACCCACCTTGGTGGTCATGAAGAGCTCGCCCCGCGGGATGCCCGATGCCCGGACGCCCTCTCCCACCCGCTCCTCGTTGCCGTAGGCGGACGCGGTGTCGATATGGCGGTAGCCGGCGGCGATCGCGTCATGCACCAGTCGCGCGCAATCCTCGCCGCCAAGCGTCCAGGTGCCGATCCCGACCGAAGGGATCGCGGTGTCGTAGGAACGGATCGCTTCCATCTCGCTTCCTCCCGGAGGAATAAAGGTTGTCCTCCAACCGGACACGGTCAAGCGCCATCAAAAAGGGCAGCCGCCTTAAGCGACTGCCCTCTCCTGCGTCCACGTCCTGCCGGTGGCTCGGCGTGCCGTGGTCCGCCGCATCTCCATCGACCGTCGACGGCCTGCTAGCCGATCCAGCCGATGTCCTTGCGGATCTCCGGGGGGAGAGCCTCGACCACGCGTCGCGTGTGGCGCCGCCGGCGAGCCTCGTTCACTCGTTCCGCCATGTCGCGAATCCGCTCGAATCCGACCATTCCGTACCTCCTTGCGACGTGCCGAAGGGCCCCGCCGCTCTCGATCTGATTGTCGAATGCGTCAATAGGCAAAGCCCGAGCGCCGGTCTGTGACCGGCTTCACACATCGCCGGAGGCTGTGGATATCCTCAGGCGTCGCGGACGGCAGCCAGCACCGCCTCGATCACCCTGTCCGCCTCCGGATCGGTCAGGTCGGGGTGCAGCGGCAGGCTCAGCACCTCGCCGGTCAGCCGCTCCGAGACAGGGAGCTCGTCGCCGACATAGTCGCGGAAGGCGGGATGCTGGTGGAGCGCCAGACGGTAGAACAGGCCGGTGCCGATGCCCGCCTCGTCGAGGCGCGCCTTGACGCCGTCGCGATCGCGGACGCGGATCGTATAGAGGGCAAATGCGCTTTCCGCGTCCTCGCCGATCGTCGGCACGGTCACCGCCGCCGCAAGCGCCTTGTCATAGCGCGCGGCGATCGCCCTCCGACGAGCCAGTTCCCGCTCGAAAACCTCGAGCTTGGCGAGGAGGACCGCCGCCTGGATGGTGTCGAGACGGCCGGTCAATCCGAGCTCGGTCGCTTCGTCGCCGGTGCCGGTGCGGCCATGGGAGCGGATCCTGCGAACCGCCTCGGCCAGCCCCTCATCCTCGGTGAGGATCGCGCCACCGTCGCCGTAGCAGCCGAGCGGCTTCGTCGGATAGAAGCTGGTCGCCGAGATCGGCGCCAGCGCACCGGACCTGCGCCCACCGAGCTCGCCGCCGAAACTCTGCGCCGCATCGGCGAGCACCGTCAAACCATGGCGACCCGCCACCGCACCGATCGCCGGATAGTCGGCCGGCAGCCCGTAGAGATCGACCGGCATGACCACGCGGGGCACGAGCTTCCCAGCCTTGCTGACGGAGACGATCGCCTCATCGAGCGCCGCCGCGTCCATGTTGAAGCTGTCCTCGTCGACATCGACGAAGATCGGGGTTGCCCCGATCGACGCAACCGACCCCGCGGTCGCCGCGAAGGTGAAAGCCGGCACGAAGACCGCATCGCCGGGCTTCACGCCCATCGCCATCAGCGCGATCATCAGGGCATCGCGACCGCTGGAGACCGCGATCGCATGTCTCGCGCCGGCGAAACGGGCCAGCCGCTCCTCGAGCAACGTTACTTCCGGACCGAGGATGAACTGGCCGTGGTTGAGGACCGCGTCGATCCTGGCCTTGATCTCTCCCTCGAGCCGCGCCTTCTGGCGCTGGAGATCGAAAAGGGCGATCCGGTCGTCATTCGCGGCCGGGAGCACTGTTGCGGTACCGACCGGCGCCATTACGCAGGAACTCCGTTGGTGAGATCGGGGGACGAAATCTGCCCCCTCGAGATTGCGGCGAGGATCATATCAGCGACTTTCATGGCGTCGAGTCCGGCCATCCCGTCCACCGGCGGCGGCGCTCCGTTGCGGACGCTCTCCAGGAACGCGGAGATTTCCGAACCGAGATTGTCGGCGGCGGCCAGGGTCATCGTTTCGGAGCTCGCGGTCCCGTCGACTCCGGTGACGATCGACAGCGTCTGGCCGGAGAGATCGGCGGCAAGATTGCGCCCGATCTCCGAGACGCTGACGGAACGTTCCGCGACGGCCGCGACGCGGCTTGCCGCGAGCGTCGCCACCACGCCATTCGCGAAAACCAGGCGCGCCTCCGCGACATCGTTCGAATCCGTCGCGATGCGCGCTCCCGATGCCTCGGCCGAAACGACCGTCGAACCGGCAACGGTCAGGGCGAGATCGATGTCGTGGATCATGAGATCGAGCACCACATCGACGTCGGTGGCGCGACCGGTCCATGTCGTGTGCCGCACGCATTCGATCAGCCGCGGCGCCTCGACCCGGTCCAGCAATGCGCGAAACGCGGGCGCATAGCGCTCGATATGGCCGACCTGGAGGATAACCCCCGCCCCCCGCGCGCGTTCGACGAGGTCAGCGGCTTCCCGTGCATCGATCGCGATCGGCTTCTCGACGAAGACATGGATGCCGGCGTCGATCAGATCGCCCGCGACGCGATGGTGAAGCGAGGTCGGCACCGCCACCGAGGCCGCCTCGACCTGCCCGATCAGGGCGCGGTGATCGTCAAGCGCGGCGGCGCCGAAGCGTCGCGCCGCGGGACCAGATCGTTCCGGGTCGGAATCGACCACGGCGACCAGCCTGGCCTCCGGATGCGCCGCATAGTGCCGCGCATGGTGCGAACCGAAATAGCCGAGCCCGACAACGCCGACCTTAACTTCACTTCCCGCCGGCATTACCGGAGGCCACCCCTTGCAAACCAGTGCATGTCATCGAATCGGCTGCGAATTTAGACGGCGGCGTCGACGGAGCGAATAAACAATTGCTCACCGGTGAAACATCACGCGAGCGGCCAATTCCCGGTCCCGCTAGAGGAATCCGAACCACCAGCCGGCAAGCCCGAGGAAAACGAAGAAGCCGGTGACGTCGGTCACGGCGGTCAGGATGACGCCGGACGCCACCGCCGGATCAATGCCGAGACGGTCGAGTGCAAGCGGAATCATGGCACCGACGAGCCCGGCAACGACAATATTGACGATCAGCGCGACGGCGATGACCGTGCCCAATGCCGGCGACGCGAACCAGAGCCCCGCCCCGAGCCCGACGCAGAGGGCAACGACGAGCCCGTTGATCAGGCCCACCATCGCTTCGCGGCCAATCACCCGATAGGCCGCCCGCGCCGCGATGTCGCGGGTGGCGATGGCCCGGACGGTGACGGTCATCGCCTGGGTCCCGGCATTGCCGCCCATCGACGCCACGATCGGCATCAGGACGGCGAGCGCGACCATCTGCTCGATCGTCCCGTCGAAAAGGCCGATGACCGCCGCGGCGAGGAACCCCGTCAGGACGTTGACCAGCAGCCACGGAACGCGGCTCCGCGCCACATGCGCCACGGCGTCGGTGGTCTCCTCGTTGCCGATACCGGCAAGGCGGCGGATGTCCTCCTCCGCCTCCTCCTCGATGACGTCGACGATGTCGTCGACCGTAATGACGCCGACCAGGCGCCCGTCATCGTCGACCACCGGCGCCGTCACCAGATTGTAAAGCTCGAAGAGCCGCGCCACGTGCTCCTGGTCGTCGGCCGCCTTGACGGCGTGTATGTCCGAATCGGTGATGTCGCTGATCGCGGTCGGCCGCTTGCTCCTCAGCAGCCGGTCGAGCGCCACCATGCCGATTGGATGGAAGCCGGCATCGATGACGATGAGCCGGTGGAATTCGTCGGGGAGGTCCTCCTCCTCGCGCAAGTAGTCGATGGTCCGCCCGACGTCCCAGAACGGCGGCACGGCGATGAATTCCGTCTGCATCAGACGGCCGGCCGAATCCTCCGGATATTCCAGGCTTCGCGAAACCGCGGCACGGTCCGGATGCGGCAGCCGGCCGAGGATGATCTGCCGCTCTTCCTCCGGAATATCCTCGAGGATCGTCACCGCGTCGTCCGAATCGAGGCGTTTGACCCCCTCGACGATCTGGTCGGGAGGCAAGGCCTCGATCAGGCGGGCGCGGAGCTTGTCGTCCAGTTCGGTGAGGACGGCGAAATCGAAGTCATCGCCGAGCGACCGCACCAGGCCGGTCCGCTCGTCGGGGCTCAGGGCTTCGAGGAGGTCGCCGACATCCGCCTCGTGGAGCGGCGCGACAAGGCTTTTCAGCTCGGCGACATCGCCGGTTTCGATCGCCGGCCGGATCGAGGCGACGAACCGGGGCGAGAGATCGCCCCGCTCGTTGCGGATCGGGGAGGACGCACCTTCGGCAAGCGATTCGTCCACGCTGGCAGATGGTTCGGCCATGATCTTCCTCGACTGCCGCAGGCATGCCGGACGCGCTGGCATCCGACGCCGTCGCCCGGAACCCGAAAAGGCGAACGGCGGCCCGCGGGGGCCGCCGATCATCCAATCGTTCTCAATAGTCTGGTGCGGTCGAGAAGACTCGAACTTCCACGGGTTTTACCCCACAGCGACCTCAACGCTGCGCGTCTACCAATTCCGCCACGACCGCGGGAAAATCGCGGGGTGATGTAGCAAATCGATTCAGTCCTTACAAGGCGGTGCGGGTATCGATCAGACAGGCATCCGCCGCCTGGCGAAAACCGCGACCATCACGCCGAGCAGGCAAAGCCCGACCACCGGGAAGACCACGATGTTGATCCAGTCCCATCCCAGGGTGCTGAACAGCGTCCCGGAGCTGAAAGACGCGACCGCGACGGTTCCGAAGACCAGGAAATCGTTGAGACCCTGCACCTTGCCGCGCTCTTCGGGGCGATAGGTCTGGGTCAGCATCGCGGTCGCGCCGATGAAGCCGAAATTCCAGCCGACCCCGAGCAGAATCAGCGCCAGCCAGAAATTGGCCAGGTCGATTCCGGCGAGCGCCACGGCACCGCAACCGGCGAGCAGGGCGAGGCCGACGGTGATGATCGTTTCGGCACTGAAGCGCGCAATCAACCGCCCGGTGATGAAACTCGGCCCGAACATCGCCAGGACATGCCACTGGATGCCGAGCGCCGCATTGTCCTCGCCGAGGCCGCAGGCGACCATGGCGAGCGGCGCGGCGGTCATCACCAAGGCCATCAGCGCGTAGGATCCCATCGCGCAGACGACGGCGACGATGAACCGCGGCTGGCGGGCGATCTCCGAAAGCGGCCGCCCGCCGGACATCGCTTCGACCTTCGGCGCCTCCCGCGCGCCGCCACCAAGGAGCGTCAGCACGAGGAAGCCGATCACCGCCAACGCCGACATGGCGAAGAAGGAGCCGGCGAAGGGGATCGGGTCGAGGAGGTTTCGGGTGAAGATGACCGTCTGCGGACCGATTATCGCCGCCGCGATGCCGCCCATCATCACCCAGGAAATCGCCTTGGCCCGAAACGCCGCGTCGCCGCTGTCGGCGGCCGCGAAGCGGTATTGCTGGACGAAGGAAGTCGACAGGCCGACGGTCAGGAATCCGGCAAACAGGATCCAGAACTGACCGAGGATCACGGCCATCCCTGCAACGATCCCGCCGATCATCGCGAACAGCGTACCCGTCATGAACCCGTAGCGCCGCCCGATCCGGCGCATGAGCAGGGCGGCCGGTATCGCCCCCGCGGCCACGCCGAGGTTGAAGCCGCTGACCGGCAGCGTCGCGAGCGACTTGTCGGGACCAAGCAGATAGATCCCCGCCAGGCCGCCGAGCGTGATCCCGATCGGCGGGATGCCGCCGTTGATGGCGGAAGCGGCCGACAGGATGAAGGCGTTGCGGCGTGCGTGGGAGTCTTCCGACGCGGAAGAGATTTCAAGGGCCTGTTCGGTCAAGAGACGTCTCCCGTATGGCGGGTATCTGGTCCGCTTCTATCGTTCCGCGGCTAGAAATGTACGTGGCTCGTCCCCTGTAGCGTCAATACGTCGCCCTCGGCATCGCGGACGACCGGCGGCCCCTCGCCCTCGACAATGCGCCCGATCCGGGTCACCGGAACGCCCGCCTCGGCTGCTTCCTCCGCATATTGCTCCGCATCCGGCTCCGGCACCGCCGCGAGGATCTCGTAGTCGTCGCCCCCGGCGAGGATCGTCGCCATCGCCGTCCGGTCGTTCGCGACCAGGGCGCGGGCGCCGGCCGAAAGCGGCACCGCGGCCGCGTCGATCTCGCCGCCGACCCGCGATGCCCGGCAAAGATGGGCGAAATCGCCGACCAGGCCGTCTGAGACGTCGAGCGAAGCGGTCGCAAAGCGCCGCAGGACCGGCGCGAGTTCCGTGCGCGGCTGGGGATAGAGATACCGGTCGAGGAGATGGTCCGTCGCCTTGCCCGCCGGCATGGCGTCGATCGTCCCGAGCCGGACACGCAAGCCGAGCGCCGAATCGCCGACGGTCCCCGAAACGAACACCACGTCGCCCGGCGCCGCGCCCGAGCGGCGTATGACGCCGCCCGCCGGCACGAGGCCGAAGGCGGAGATCGAGACCGTCAGCCCGCCCGCGGCCCGGTTGGTGTCACCGCCAAAGAGGGTGACGCCGAAGCGCTGCTGATCGGCCGCGAGCCCGTCCGCGAATGCCCGGATCCAGTCCTCGGTCCAGTCCTCCCGCAAGGCGATCGACATCAGATAGCCGACCGGCGTCGCTCCCTTGCCGGCAAGATCGGACAGATTGACCCTCAGCGCCTTGGCGGCGATCGCCTCGGGCGGATCCTCCGGGAGGAAATGGATGCCCTCGGCGATCAGGTCGGCCTTGAGGACGAGATCCTCGCCGTGGGGCGGCGCATAGACCGCGACGTCGTCGACGAGGCCGAAGGCACCCGGATCGGAAGCAAGCGGACGGAAATAGCGCGCGATCAGCTCGAATTCGCCGGGACGCTCAGCCATCTCCGGTCACGTCCGTTCGGGCGCGGCTGCAAATTCGGCGGGACGGCTGGATCGGGCGAGCTTGTCGAGGACGGCATTGACCATGCCGGCGGCATCCGCGTCGAAGAAGGCGCGCGCCACATCGACATACTCGGTGATCACGACCCGACCCGGCACGTCCGAGCGGCTTGCCAGTTCATAGGCGCCGGAGCGGAGGATCGCCCGCAGCGTCGCGTCGATCCGGGTCAGCGGCCAGCCCGGGGTCAGCGCCCGGTGGATTTCCGGATCGAGCGTCCTCTGGTCGCGCACGACGCCGGAAACGAGATCGCGGAAGAAAGCTTCGTCGGCGTCGCGATATTGCTCGCCATCAACGACCCGACCGAGCCGGAATGCCTCGAATTCAGCCAGAACGTCGGGAAGCGTCGCCCCCGCCAGGTCCATCTGGTAGAGCGCCTGGACCGCGGCAAGGCGCGCCGCGCCGCGCTGGTTCGCGGGTCTTGCCGATCGGACGGCGTTCATTGCCCGGCGCCAAGTCGTTGCCGGATCGCGATCATGGCAAGCGCCGCCTCGGCGGCGGCACCGCCCTTGTTCTTGCCGTCGACCCGCGCCCGGACCATGGCCTGGTCGCGACTGTCGACGGTCAGGATGCCGTTGCCCACAGCGAGCGGACCGGCAACCGCGAGGTCCATGATCGCCCGCCCGGATTCGCCCGCAACGATGTCATAGTGGCTTGTCTCGCCCCGGATGACGCAGCCGAGCAGCACGAAGCCGTCGTAACGGGTTCCGCCATTCGCCATGGCCGCCGCGGCCATCGCCATCGCCGCCGGGATCTCGAAGGCTCCCGGCACCGAAATATGGTCGTAGGTGGCCCCCGCGGCCGAGAGTGCCGCGTCGGCTCCGCGGACCAGCTCTTCGGCAATGTCCTGGTAGAAGCGGGCGTCGATGATCAGAAGATGCGGCGAAGTCGCCATGGCCGTTCGACCTGTTTCGTGATGCAGGTCGCGACTTAGGCCGTTTCCGCCAGCCGTGCAACATATCGGGCGATCAGATCGACCTCGAGATTGATCCGATCGCCTTTCTTCCGCTCGTTCCAGTTGGTGACCTGGAGGGTGTGCGGGATCAGCAGGCAGTCGAATCGGTCCTCCTTGACCGAGTTCACCGTCAGCGACGTCCCGTCGAGCGCCACCGACCCCTTGGGAGCGACCAGCCGGCCGATCTTCTCGGGCATGTCGAACCAGAAACGCGTCGTCTCCCCGAGATCCTCGCGCTCGACGACGGAGACCACGGCGTCGACATGGCCGCTGACCAAGTGGCCGGACAATTCGTCACCGACCTTGAGCGGTCGTTCGAGGTTGACGCGCCGGCCGATATCCCAGTCGGAAGCCGTTGTAACCTCCAGCGTTTCCGGCGCCGCATCGACCTCGAAGACGGTATCGCCATCGTCACCGCTGTCGCAGGAAACGACGGTCAGGCAGATGCCGCTGCAGGCCATCGACCCACCGATGACCAGGTCCTCCGGCTTGAACTTGCAGGCAATCGCGATGCGTTGGACATCGTTGCGCTGACCGTTGCCGATGACAGTTCCGATGTCCGAGACGATTCCTGTAAACATCGCCCCCCGCTCAGGCTCTCACGTAGCGTCGCATCTGGTCGTCCCCGACGATTGCGGCGTCGATTTGGCGAAACCGCGGACTGCGCTCGATCGCCGACAAGGCATAGCCCTCCAGGGCGCGAACCCCGTCGGGCCCGACCACGACCGGGGCGCGGAAAAGGATGATCTCGTCGAGCAGGTCGTCGGCAAGCAGCGATGCCGCCACCCGCGCACCTCCCTCGACCAGAATTCGCGTCAGCCCCTCCCGTGCGAGCTCCGCCAGGGCTTCCGGCAGGTTGAGCCCGTTCGGCCCGTCCGTCGTCTCGATGACCTTGACCCCGGCTGCCGTGAGCGCCGCCTTGGCGTCGGCGCCGGCCGCGGGGCCCACGACGACGAGGACCGGCACGTCCCCGGCCGTCGTCACGAGCTTGGTGTCGAGCGGCAGCCGCGCCGACGGATCGAGGACGATACGCATCGGAGAGCGTGGCTCGAGACCGGGCAAGCGGACGGTCAACCGCGGATCGTCGACCAGGACCGTCCCGATGCCGATCATCACGGCGTCCGACTCGGCCCGCATCGTCTGTACCGCGGTCAGTGCCGGCTTGCCGGTGATCATCATCCGCTCGCCCTCGCGGCGGCCGATCATGCCGTCGGCGGAGACCGCGAGCTTCAGCGTGACCTGGGGCCGTCCACGGGTCACCCGGGAGATGTGGCCGGCATGGTCGCGCCGCGCGACATCGGCAAGGACGCCGGAATCGACCGTGATCCCGGCTTCCTCCAGCATCGCCCGGCCCTTTCCGGCGACCCGCGGGTCGGGATCCTCGATCGCCATCACAACGCGGGCGACCCCGGCCGATTTCAGCGCCGAGGCGCATGGCGGGGTCTTGCCGTCATGGGCGCAGGGTTCGAGCGTGACATAGACCGTCGCGCCGCGCGCCGCCTCGCCCGCCTGTTCGAGCGCCACCGTCTCCGCATGGGGCCGACCGCCAGGAGCGGTCCAGCCACGACCGACCACGATGGCGTTTCCGTCCTCCACCCGCGCGACGATGGCGCCGACGGCCGGGTTGGGATGGGTACGGCCAAGATTACGCCGGCCGATCCGCAGCGCCGCCGCCATCAGCCGCCGGTCGAGCTCGGCCGAAACGCCAGCGCCGGCGCCCATCACTCGTTGCCTCCCCCGATGCCGACCCGCTGCTCTTCCGAGAGCTCGCCGACAAAAGCTTCGAAATCCTTGGCCTCGCGGAAATTCTTGTAGACCGATGCGAAGCGGACGAACGCCACCGTATCGAGCCCGCGAAGGCCTTCCATGACAAGATGGCCGATCGTCTCGGAGGGAATGTCGCTCTCGCCCGAGCTTTCGAGCTGCCGGACGATGCCGTTGACCATCCTCTCGACGCGGTCCGGATCGACCTGACGCTTGCGCAACGCCACCTGCACCGACCGCATCAGCTTGTCGCGATCGAAGGGCACACGGCGGTTGTTCTTCTTGACGACCATCAGCTCGCGGAGCTGCACCCGCTCGAAGGTGGTGAAACGGCCGCCGCAATCAGGGCATACGCGCCGCCGCCGGATCGCAGTATTGTCCTGGGAAGGACGCGAGTCCTTCACCTGGGTATCGGGGTTGCCGCAGAACGGACAGCGCATGCGTTTTGGCCGTAATCCGCGCTTTGCTCAGTCCGAATAGATCGGGAACCGGGCGGTCAGCGCATGAACCTTCTGCTTCACCGAAGCCTCGACCAGCGGGGCGGCGCCATCCTCCGACTGCGCGACCGCATCGAGGACCTCGGCGATCAATTCACCGACCTGACGGAATTCGGCAATGCCAAATCCACGCGTCGTGCAGGCCGGCGTACCGAGCCGGATGCCCGACGTCACGAAGGGTTTCTGCGGATCGAAGGGAATGCCGTTCTTGTTGCAGGTGAGGCCCGCGCGAACCAGCGCCTTCTCCGAAACGTTGCCCTTCAGCTGCTTCGGCCGCAGATCGACCAGCATCAGATGGTTGTCGGTACCGCCGGAGACGATTTCGAAGCCCGCGCTGCGCAGCGTTTCCGCAAGCGCCCTCGCATTGTCGACGACATTCTTCGCGTAGACCTTGAAGTCCGGGCGAAGTGCCTCGCCGAAGGCAACCGCCTTGGCGGCGATGACGTGCATCAGCGGCCCGCCCTGGAGCCCGGGGAACACCGCCGAATTGAACTTCTTGGCCAGCGCCTCGTCGTTGGTCAGGATCAGTCCGCCACGCGGGCCCCTGAGCGACTTGTGCGTCGTCGAGGTCACGACATGGGCATGCGGGAACGGTGACGGATGCGCCCCGCCGGCGACGAGGCCGGCAAAATGGGCCATGTCGACCATCAGGTAGGCGCCGACCGAATCGGCGATCTCCCGGAAGCGCTTGAAGTCCCAGATGCGCGAATAGGCGGTCCCGCCGGCGATGATCAGCTTCGGCTTTGCTTCCTCGGCGATCCGCTGGACCTCGTCATAGTCGATCAGGTGATCGTCCGGCCGGACACCGTATGGCGCGACCTTGAACCACTTGCCGGAGAGATTGACCGACGATCCGTGGGTCAGGTGGCCGCCAGCGGCGAGATCGAGCCCCATGAAAGTGTCGCCCGGCTCAAGCAGTGCCAGGAAGACCGCCTGGTTCATCTGGCTGCCGGAATTCGGCTGGACGTTGGCGAAGGCGCATCCGAACAGCTTCTTCGCCCGCTCGATCGCAAGCGATTCGGCGATATCGACGAATTCGCAGCCGCCGTAATAGCGCTTGCCCGGGTATCCCTCGGCATATTTGTTGGTGAGGACCGAGCCCTGCGCCTCGAGCACAGCGCGCGACACGATGTTCTCGGACGCAATCAGCTCGATATCGTCCTGCTGCCGCTTCAGCTCCTTGCCGATGACATCGGCGATCTCGGAATCGCTCTCGGCGAGCCCGGCAGCAAAGAAAGCCGGCGGCGCGCCGGCGGCGAGTGAATCGGTCAACGACATCAATCGACCCCAGTGAAGAAGGAGGACCCGACCGCCTCGAACGCGTCTTCCGCGAAACGATCACGCTTGCCGCCCGGCTTAACATATGGCTCGGGACGCGCCAAGGACCGGACACGCCCCCTTCCCCGCCCGTGGGACAAGCCAGGGATGCCGGAGCGGAACGCAAATTGCGGCACGACACGGCACGGCGATTTGCCCGGTCAGTGCGGGATGAGGCCGGCCGGGGTGGCGCGGCGCCTGCAACCGCCCCCGATCAGAGCGGGGCGGAGGCTTGCAGCGCGTACTGATCCAGTCCGTCGAGACCGTAGATGTCGTTCCGGAAGTGAACGACGCCGTCGGGCATCGCCCAGGCGGTGAGGTAGGTCCAGAACAGCGGCACGGGCCTGGCCACCTGGACATCGAGCCTCTGGCCGTCGGCGAATTGCTGGTCGATAACCTCGCGCGTCTGGCCGGGCGTGTCCTTCAGCAGCCAGACGATAAGGTCCCGGATGCCCTGGACGCGAACGCAGCCCGACGAGTCGAAGCGGTATTCGTCGTAGAACAGCCCCTTGTGCGGCGTGTCGTGCATATAGACGCCGTCCGGGCTCGGGAAGTTGATCTTCACGATCCCCAGCGAGTTCTCCTCGAAGGGATCCTGCCGGAACATGTATTTGGTCGCTTGGTCCGAATACCAGTCGATCTGGTTCGGCTGAATCTCGTTGCCCTGCCCGTCGTAGATCCTGATCCGGTACTCCGTCAGGTAGTCCGGCCGCTTCTGCATCGTCGGGATCAGGTCCTTCTTGATGATGCTGGCGGGCACCGTCCAGAAGGGGTGGAAATTGATCTGGGTGATCTTCGAATTGACCAGCGGCGACGGGCGGTCGACCTTGCCGACGATGGCGGTGTGACGCTGCGCCACGTATCCGCCCTCCACGGCCTCCACCTGGGCGGCAGGGATATTCACCATCACGAAGCGGTCCGGAATCTTCCGGGTCAGCTTCTGCAGCCGCTCGAGGTTCTTGCCAAGCTGGTTGAGCCGGACCTCGGCCGGGACATTCAGGGCGGCGAAGGTGGTTTTGCCGACCACGCCGTCCGCCGGTATGCCGTGACGGGCCTGGAAGCGCTTCACCGCGGCGTCGACATACGTGTCGAAGGCGTCGGACATGCCGTAGGCCGGATCGAGGTCGCCGGAAATGATCAGCCGCTGGCGAAGCGCCAGCACCGCCGGCCCCCGAGCCGCGATGCGCAGCGTCTGGTCAGCCGGCACCATCGGCCAGCCGCCACGCGCGACGATTGCCGAATATTGCTGGATGGCGCCCTCGACCGCGGACACGATGTCGGGCGAGAGGATCGGCACGTTGGTGCGCACTTCCGGTGCGCTGACCACGGCGGCATCGAATCCGTCCGACCACTCGGTGGCCCGTTGACGCAGGACGTCGTCGATCGGGTCCGCCATCGTCGTCCCGACAAGGCAGCCCAAGGCAACGACCGCGCCGGCGACCGTCGGCAGGGACACCCTAGATGCAGACTTCGCGAAACTCATTCTCGACCACCCGTCCCAAGACCCCAAATGGCATGCCACCTCGACGTCGCGGCTATCCCGCGACGCGCATGGCCAATGCACATCTCTACAGGATTTCCCTTTCGCCCGGTTAATATGGCGCTTTCGTGTCCCGGGTCGATGGCTGACGGCGTGGAGAACCACACTGTTGCAGCGAGGCAACAGGAAGGGTCATGGAGACGAGCACATCCCCCACGGCTGGCTCGTCCCCGGACAGCGGTCGGCTGATCAGAGCCGATAGAGGATCTGGTCGGTCCAGAAGCGCTCCAGCCGCTGCAGCGAGCGGTTGAGCTCCTGGAAATCCTCGATCGCGATACCGCCGACCTGATGGATCGAGCGGATATGACGCTCGTAGAGCGCATTGACGATATTCGCCACCTCGTGGCCCTTGTCGGTCAGGCTGACGCGCACCGACCGGCGGTCCATCCGCGAGCGCTGGTGATGGATATAGCCCATCTCGACCAGCTTCTTCAGATTGTAGGAGACGTTCGAGCCGAGGTAGTAACCGCGGGTCCGCAACTCGCCGGCGGTGAGCTCCGATTCCCCGATGTTGAAGAGCAGCAGCGCCTGGACGGCGTTGACGTCCGACCGGCCCGACCGTTCGAACTCGTCCTTGATGACGTCGAGCAGCCGCCGGTGCAGGCGCTCCACGAGCGTGAGAGCTTCAAGATACAGAGGCTTGATATCCACGCCTTCCTTGTCGGTGGAAATCGCCTCTGCAGCCCCTTTTGAATTTGCCATTTCTCTTCGCCTCGCTGTTTTCCCGGCAGGTATGCTCCCACCTGAGTCAGCGGGCAGATTATGCCCCGGCACTGAAAATCCGCTTAAACTTCAAGATTAATCGGGCCTTACCCCGGCATCGCGGGTTTGCCTCAAATTGTCCGGATTTCTCCTAGCGTTTTCAATGATTTGACAGGCCAGCCGGATCACCGGCCCTCGGCACGTCTCTCAATCATGTATAACGCGAGGTATACGACCAGCGTCACCGTATGGAAGGCGACGATCGGGATCTCGCTGCCATAGGTGCCGACGAAGACCGTATGCATCGCGATCTGGGCAAGGGCGGCATAGATCCACACGACGTTGCCCCAGGCGACGCGCTGCCACAGCCCGACAGCCGCGACGAGATCGACGACCGCGAGATGCATCGTGGCGAGCTTCCACGGCGTGGACATCGTCTCGAACATGCCGCCCGGCCCGGCGGCGACTCCGACGATGATCGCCCATTGATAGAGCCCGAGCAGCATCATCACGCCGGCCAGGATCCGGCCGTAGATACTCATGATGACGGGAAGCCGCTCGGCGAGCGAAGGCGGTGGACTCTGATCTTTTTCGGTGGCGGACATTTCCGGACGGCTTCAAATCCGCTATTGGGCAGGGATTAGCTCATCGACGCCCTTACACCGTCAAAGCCGCTGTGACCAGCGTCGAAGCCCCCGCCCCTGCAGGCAGGCGACCCGAGCCGCCAGGACGTATCGAAATCGATCGAAGCAAGTCATGACCCATCCTCGCCCCCTCGCCCCTTCCAGGCCGATCGCCGCGCCCGACATGGCCGAAATCCTCGCCGGCCGGCGTATGCGCCGCAATCGACGGACGGAATGGTCGCGCCGGATGGTGCGCGAAAACGCCCTTTCCATCGACGATCTGATCTGGCCGCTCTTCCTCGTAGAGGGGAAAGGCGTCACGCAGCCGGTCGAATCGATGCCGGGCGTCGAGCGCTATTCGGTCGACAAGGCGGTCGCCGCGGCCGAACGCGCTGCAACGCTCGGGATTCCGGCCATCGCGCTGTTTCCCTACACCGACCCGGCGCTTCGCGACGAAACCGGCTCCGAGGCCCTCAATCCGGAAAACCTCGTCTGCACGGCCTGCCGCGCGATCAAGGCGCGGGTGCCCGAGATCGGGCTGATCACCGACGTCGCGCTCGATCCCTATACGAGCCACGGCCATGACGGTCTGATGATGGGCGACGAGATCGTCAACGACGAGACGATCGCCGTCCTGACCTCGCAGTCGCTGATCCAGGCGGAAGCCGGAGCCGACATCATCGCGCCGTCCGACATGATGGACGGCCGGGTCGGAGCGATCCGCCGCGCGCTCGACGCCGCCGGCCACGCCAACACCCAGATCATGGCCTATTCGGCCAAATACGCCTCCGCCTTCTATGGTCCGTTCCGCGACGCGATCGGCACCTCGGCGACGCTGAAAGGCGACAAGCGCACCTACCAGATGGACCCCGGCAACACCGACGAGGCGCTTCGCGAGGCCGAACTCGACCTCGCCGAGGGCGCCGACATGGTGATGGTCAAGCCCGGCCTGCCCTATCTCGACATCATCTGGCGGATTCGAGACACCTTCCAGGTGCCGACTTTCGCCTATCAGGTGTCGGGCGAATACGCGATGATACAAGCCGCCGCCGGCAACGGCTGGATCGACGGCGACCGCGCGATGCTGGAAAGCCTGCTCGCCTTCAAGAGAGCCGGCGCGAACGGCATCCTGACCTATTTCGCGCCGCGCGTGGCCGAGCAGCTGGGCGGATAGCCGCGCCGGTCGATCCCGACATCCGAGGGCGACGAAACGCGCGCTGTCGCGTCTTGCTTCTCGACGCCGAAGCGACGATGCTTGCCGCGGCTGCGCCGGGAACCGGCCGGCCCGGGGGAAACCGAATGAGCGACGAAACGCCGATGCGGGCGGCACCGGGGTTATACGATCCGGACGACCAGCCGGAGCTTTACGATGCCATCCTCTCAAAGCGCATCGTCGCTTTTGTGGTCGACGCCATCATCGTCGTCCTGCTGATGGTTCCGGCGGCCCTTGTGGTTTTCATCGTCGGTGTGGTGACCTTCGGAATCGGATGGGTTCTGTACGGAGCGCTCTTCGCCATCGTCGCGCTGGGCTATGTCGGGCTGACGCTCGGCGGCCCGCAATCGGCGACGATCGGCATGCGTTGGACCGCGATCGAGATGCGGACGTGGAATGGCGGCCGCTGTTTTCCGCTTCTCGCCGTGATGCACGCGCTGATCTTCTGGTTCTCGGTCGGTCTTCTGACGCCCCTGATCCTCCTCGTCGGGCTCTTTACCCGGCGTCGGCAGTTGCTGCACGACCTGCTGCTCGGCACGCTGGTTCTCAACTCCGGGCCGCTTCGCGCACGCGAAAGATGAGAATCGTGCTCGCGGAAAGGTGGCCGACGGACGTCCTGGCGGGCGCATCGGGCCTTTCGGACCCGGACTGAGCCGGTAGCGGATCATGGCGGCACAGACCATCCTGATGTGGCTGACCTTCGCGATGATCATCGCGATGGTGGTGGCCTATGCGCTCGAGCGCTGGTCGATCGAACTCGTTTCCATAGCCTCCGTCGTCGCCTGGCTGGTTCTGTTCTGGGCGGGACCGATGCTGCTCGGCGTCGACAGCCCGCTCGGCCCGGACGACCTCCTTGCCGGCTTCTCCAACCAGGCCCTGATCACCGTGCTCGCCATGCTCGTGGTGGGCCAGGGCCTGTTCCAGACCGATGCGCTCGAACGACCGGCGGCGCTGCTCGCCCGCGCCGGCGGCGGCACCGGCCAGGGCGCGGTCATCCTCATCCTCTTCGTTGCCATGGTGACGAGCGCGGTGGTCAACGATACGCCCGTGGTGGTGATGTTCCTGCCGATCGTCACGGCGATCGCAGCGACCCGGGGAATCGCCACGTCGAAGGTGCTGATGCCCCTCAGCTTCGCGGCGCTGCTCGGCGGCAAGACGACCCTTATCGGCACCTCGACCAACCTGCTCGCCGCCGGCGTCGCGGAAAAGATAGACGGCCTGGCGATCGGCTTCTTCGAGTTCACAATCCCGGCCGCGATCATGGCGGTGTTCGGCTTCGCCTATGTGGCGCTGGTCCTGCCGCGCTTCCTGCCGGCGCGCGCCGGCATGGCCGACCAGATGACCGGCGGCAGCGGCAAGCAGTTCATCGCCCAGATCGACGTCACCTACGGCCATCCGCTGGCGGGTATCGCGTCGGTCTCCGGCATGTTCCCGGCGCTCAAGGACATGACCGTCCGGCTGGTCCAGCGCGGCGAGCATCCCTTCCTGCCGCCGTTCGAGAACCTGACATTGAGACCGGGCGACACGGTGATCGTCGCCGCGACCCGGAGCGCGATCACCCGCGCGATATCGGAAGGCGCGGCGGCCGCCGCCCACGAATCGGGCGACGCGGCGAACGAAGCCGCGCCGACCATGCCGACCAAGGACGTGACCCTTGCCGAGGCGGTCGTCGCCCCGGGCTCGCGTCTGATCGGCCGGACGATCGAGCAGGCCGCCATCCATCTCGACACCGGCACCGTCGTGCTCGGCGTCGAGCGGCGCAGCCGGATGCCGAGGATGCCGCTCAGCGACATCCGGCTCGAGGCCGGCGACGTGCTTCTGGTCGGCGGGACGCGGGAGGCGATCGAGGGGCTGCGGCTCAATCGCGACCTCCTGCTTCTCGAATGGTCGGCAGCCGACCTGCCGACGCGCCGTTACGCCAAGCGGGCACTGGTCATCTTCTCGCTGATGGTGCTGTACGCGGCGAGCGGCATCGGCCCGATCGTCATCGGCGCGCTGGCCGGCGCCTTCGCCATGATCGCCGCCGGGTGCCTCAATATCCGCCAGGCGATCCGCTCCTTCGACCATCGCATCTACCTGATGGTCGGCGCTTCCCTCGCGGCCGCGGCGGCGCTGGAAGCGACGGGAGGCGCCGTGTTCATCGCCAATTCCGCCATCGAGGCGGTATCGGCATATCCCGTCAGCGTCACCCTCTCGGTGATGTTCCTGATCGTCGCGGTCCTGACGAATTTCCTCAGCAACAACGCCACGGCCGTGCTGTTCACGCCGATTGCCGTCCAGCTCGCCCTCAAGACCGGCAACGATCCGATGCCCTTCGTCGTCGCGGTGATCCTGGCGGCGAGCTGCGCCTTCGCGACTCCCATCGGATACCAGACCAACATGCTGATAATGGGACCCGGCCATTACCGGTTCCGCGACTATCTTATCGGGGGGTCGCCGTTGGTTCTTCTCATGTGGTTGGTCTATTCCGTCGTCGGCCCTTGGTATTATGGTTTGTGGTAGCGCAGCTTCGATCCACCTGACGGCATGACCCACCAGCCGACCGACACACCGCAATTCTACCTGACCGCTCCGGCGCCCTGCCCCTATCTGCGCGACCGTCTGGAGCGCAAGGTCTTCACCCACCTCGTCGGAGAACGGGCGGTTGCGCTGAACGACATCCTGACGCAAGGCGGCTTCCGCCGGAGCCAGAACATCGCCTACCGGCCGGCCTGCGAAGGCTGTCGCGCCTGCATCTCGGTCCGCACGGTCGTCGACGCCTTCGTCCCGACCAGGAGCATGAACCGCGTCACCCGCCGCAATCGCGACATCGTCGGCACGAGCACCGCGGCGAGCCCCTCCTCCGACCAGTATTCGCTGTTCCGCCGCTATCTCGATTCCCGCCACGCGGAGGGTGGCATGGCGGACATGTCGGTCCTCGACTATGCGATGATGGTCGGCGAATCCTATGTGACGACCGAGATGATCGAATACCGCTTTCGCGGTCCCGACACCGCCTTCACGGGACGCGGCGAAGGCCCGCTGGTCGCCGCCGCCCTGACCGACGTCCTCGCCGACGGACTGTCGATGGTCTATTCCTTCTACGATCCGGACCACACCGACCGCGGGCTCGGGACCTACATGATCCTCGACCACATCAACCGCGCCCGGAAGATGGGCCTGCCCTACGTCTATCTCGGCTACTGGGTCGAGGATTCGCCCAAGATGGGCTACAAGCGCCGCTTCAAGCCGCAGGAGCACCTGATGGCCCGCGGCTGGGTCCGGGTCGACTAGGACCAATCGACATCCAGGAATCTCGCCGCTTCGCGGACGGACGGGAATCGGCGCGCTTGCGGGGCCGAGCGTGTTTCGCCGTCGCCGTCAAACCCGGTCGATCAGGTCAGCGACAATCTTCGCGGCTTTGGCCGCGCCGTCCCCGGCGGAACTATCAGTAGCGGCGAAATCCGCCGCACGCCGTCGCATTTTTGCGAATTCGGTAGCGTTCAGTTTGGCGCGCCAGTCAGGCTTGTCGAGATTCAGCGCAGCGCCGTACTGTTCAAGAAGATCGCCAAGCACCGCATGATTGCGATGCGTCGGCCAGACGAATACAGGCTTGCCGACCATCAAGGCCTGATAGGTGGCACCGGTGCCGCCTTGCGTGATGACGGCGTTCGTCCGGCCCAGGATCGTCTCGATCGGCATCCAGTCGAAAGCGTAGTCAACGGACGGGTCGGACCGGAACCGGTCCGCATTGACGCCGGCATAGACAGTCGCGTTCGATCCCGTCACGTCATAGACGGCGGACAGTATGCCGGGCGGAATGTCGCTCGTGCCGGTCGATCCCATCGACAACAACAGCACGGATTCGAGATGGGCTAGCTCCCCTGGAAGCGGCGACATTTCCGGCAATGTGATCGGGCCGCAGACCACATGGTTCGGCGCCAGGTCGCCGAATTGTTCGACCAATGCTGGCGGGTCGGCAAGCAGCACCCGATCCGCCTCGTAGAATGCGAACGCGCTTTCTGCCGCCGAGAGGCCTCTGGCGGCCCTGATGTCATTTATCGCGTCGCGTCCGCTCGCAAACAACTCGGTCTGGAAAGTCTCCGCCCGGCCGTATCCTGTCAGAAACACATTGGTGACGTTGACGCGCGGGCAATCGGGAAACCGGACCGCCGAGAGCCATTGAACCGGGCATATGTCGGTAACGATCGCGTCGAACTTGCGTTCCTCAAACAGACCGTCGAGCCTTTCGGCCATCGCGACATTGCGCGGCCGGCCCCGGCTCAAATCGACCTGCAGGTCCTGTACCGTAAGCTTGCCTCTGTGGAGACGCTCCAGATGAACGCTTTTCTTCGGCGTGAAGATCGTGATGTCGAAATCGCCCAGGCGCTCCAAATTCCATGCGATCTGGAATACCCTGGCGAGATGTCCCAAGACGGGGCCCGAGAAAAACGCGACCTGTTTCACTCGGCGTCGCTATCGGAGCGATTCAGGCGTAGCGAGCGCCATTCGGGGCAATCGCAGGGGTCGAGGCCCAGCGACTCCAGAAAGGCGGGGATAACGCTTCCCATGCGGGCAACCTCCTCTTCGTATCGCAAATAAGAGCCTCGCGGGCCAAAAAAGGAACGTATTTCTTCGTGCTGAACGAGCCAGGACTCCGGCGAAAAATCGAAGATGCTTCCGGCGGTCCCCTCGTTCGGATTGTGTGACAGCCCGGCTCTGTTCAATTGCGCCGCCCAACTCCGAAGCCAAGCCGTGCTTTCACGGAGGAACCCGATCGGATGCTCGCTTATTCCATCGAACATTCGGTCGAGGTCTTCGCGTTCCTGCCCGGTTCGCAGGAAGGAGAATGCCTCCGCGGACAGGATGATGTCGTCGTGCACTTCGGCCCGGAGTGACTTGTTCACCGACCGAATCGCCAAACCCAGTTGCTCGCCGGACAAAGGCGGGCAAACGCCGGCGATCCGTATCGGTGTGTACAGCGAAGGGCGAACAACGAGATGTGAAATTCGAAAACAATTCGCGCCGAACTTTTTTTGCGCATCAGGATCGTCCAGCGGATCGAAATCGCGGACGACGGCAAACCCCGCTGACGCGAAGAAATCCTGATTCGTCGCCAGATAGGCCTGGATCGACGTGGAACCCGTCTTGTGCGTTCCAAAATGCAGGTGCAAGCGCTTCATTTATAGTATTCGAACAACAGCTTGCCTGGGTCGATGCGAGACTTGTAGAGCTCAATATCCTGGCGGTAAATCTCAGAAACGGCGGCTATCATTTCATCCGAATAGACCGCCTTCTCGGAAGGGATCCTGCCCTCTTTTTTCATACGAAGAATCTCGAAGGCAGTCATGTTGGCGTAACCAGCGCCATCATCGATTTTTTCAAGTTCACTAATGGAATGTGCGGTCAGCGGCCGGGCGTCGTGCACCACAAAGCCGATTCGCTCTTTCAAGTCGCGCACGCAGGCACCGAAGTCCTCCACTGAGTAATAGACGTCGTACTCCTTAAATAACTGGAACGCCGACTGCGGTCTCCAATGAACATTCGCATTGAGGATGCCCGGCTTCCGCAGCATCGAGACAAAATCCACGAAACTCAATTCATGGGGATGAACCAGGTATTGACTGATCCTATGTAACTCCCAAGACTGGATATCCATATCCACCAGTTTATCCATATAAGCACTGTATATTCGCCTATATGGGCAGCGCAAGATGATGAAAGAAAAAGACGCCAGCATGGCTTCGCGGTTGTTGGCGACGAACGCGTCGTTGTTCTGATGGATCCAGTTAATCTGAGACGGGCCCTCGATAAAACCGTTGTCGATCGCCAGCGAATATCGCATGGTCGAACAGGCATTTTTCGGTATGAAACTATAGATTGCGTTTGCCTGATAGATTGTCAGCGCGTGTCGCCGGGCCAGATTGTGCGGATGGTTCGCGTTCAAGTTGACATAACTGGACCCGGAAAAATTGAATTTCCGTCTCAATTACAATGTCTCCGTCCCTTTCCTAGCGGGCACACTTCGAAAGCCCGTCTTCGTGTAACTGGTCAGCTCCATCCAGTTTTATCAGGTCATGATCGTGGGCGGAAGCCTCCGCACCAGCCGTGGTCAACCGGGGAATCCGGGAATCCACCCGCTCATCGGGGACGCTCAAGCCCCGCAATTGCTCTCGGCGATTTCCGGACCAGCGCTGCCGTCCGCAGCGCCAACGCACGTCAAGCGAGCGTCGGCGTCCCGAACTTGTTCGATCGCGGGAAACCCTGCGGCGGCAGGCGGCCGGCCTGGGCGCGTTCGCCGGCCCAGTCCTTCAGCTCCTTCATCGACCGGTTGAAGCTCCGCCCGGACGAATCCATCCAGGTCAGGCCGTCGGCCGCCACGAAGACCCGCGCGTCGGACACGCCACCGTCCTTGTATTTCTGGAGGCGCACGCCCTTGCCGCGGTTCATCTCCGGCACCTGCTGGAGCGGGAAGAGCAGCATCTTCCGGTTCTCGCCGAGGATCGCGACGGTGTCGCCCATGACGCCGACGCAGAGCCGCATCTCCTCGCCGCCGGAGACGGACATCACCTGCTTGCCCTTGCGGGTATTGGCGAAGATCTCCGATTCGGGAACGACGAAGCCCCGCCCGTCCGTCGATACGACAAGCAGCTTGCGCTCCGGATCATGGACGAAGACGGCGACGATATCGTCCGCGGCATCCATGTCGATCAGCACGCGGATCGGTTCGCCGTGGCCGCGACCGCCCGGGAGCCTGTCGCCCTGCAGCGTGAAGAACCGCCCGCCGGTGGTGGCGATGATGACGCGGTCGGTGGTCTCGGCCGGAAAGGCGAAATTCAACTTGTCGTCGCTCTTGAAGGCAAGCCCGCCGGTATCGGCGACATGGCCCTTGAGCGCCCGTATCCAGCCCTTCTGCGAGACGACGACGGTGATCGGCTCGCGCTCCACCGTCGCTTCGAGCATCGCCTCCTCGATCTCCGCCGCCGGGGCATCGGCGAAGCTCGTCCGGCGCCTGCCGAGCGGCGTGTCGGGCCCGAAGGTCTTGCGGACCGCGCGAATCTGGTCCGCCACGGCGGACCATTGCTGTTCCTCGGACTTCAGCAGCGCCTGCAGCGACTTGCCTTCCCCGGTCAGGTCGCCATGCTCGCCCCGGATCTCCATCTCCTCGAGCTTGCGAAGGCTGCGGAGCCGCATGTTGAGGATCGCCTCCGCCTGGACGTCGGAGAGCTTGAAGGTCTCCATCAGCACCGGCTTCGGCTCGTCCTCGTTGCGGATGATCCGGATCACCTCGTCGAGATTCAGGTAGGCGATCAGGTAGCCGTCGAGCACTTCCAGCCGATGCTCGATCTGGGCCAGGCGGTATTTCGATCGGCGGATCAGCACATCGCGACGATGGGCCAGCCATTCGTTGAGGACCTCGCCCAGCCCCATCACCCGAGGCACCACCCCGCGCGACAGCACGTTGAGGTTCAGCGGGATGCGGCTTTCGAGGTCGGTCAGCTTGAACAGCGACTCCATCATCACCGCCGGCTCGACCGTGCGGCTCCGCGGCTCGATGACGAGGCGGATATCCTCGGCGGATTCGTCTCGGATATCGGCGACCAGCGGAAGCCGCTTGGCCTCCATCAATTCGGCGATCTTCTCGATCAGGCGGGCCTTCTGGACCTGATACGGGATCTCGGTCACCACCACCACGTAGGTGCCGCGCCCCTGGTCTTCCGTGTTCCAGCGAGCGCGGACGCGGAAGCCGCCGCGTCCGGTGGCATAAGCCTCGACGATGCTGGCGCGGTCCTCGACGATGACACCGCCCGTCGGCAGGTCCGGTCCCGGCACATGGTTGTTGACCAGCGTCTCGACCCGCGCGTTCGGCGTCTTGATCAGATGCAGCGCCGCGTCGCAGAGCTCGGCCGCGTTATGCGGCGGGATGTTCGTCGCCATGCCGACGGCGATCCCCGAGGCGCCGTTGGCGAGCAGGTTCGGAAAGGCACCCGGCAGGACCACCGGCTCGGAATCCGAATCGTCATAGGTCGGCCGGAAGTCGACGGCGTCCTCGTCGATGCCGTCGAGCAGCAGCCGCGCCACCTCGGTCATCCGTGCCTCGGTGTAGCGCATGGCGGCCGCGCTATCGCCGTCGATATTGCCGAAGTTGCCCTGTCCCTCGATCAGCGGATAGCGGACAGCGAAATCCTGGGCGAGACGGACCAGGGCGTCATAGATCGCCTGGTCGCCATGCGGATGGAAGTTACCCATCACGTCGCCGACGATCTTCGCCGACTTCTTGAACGCGGCCCGCGGGTCGAGCCGGAGCAGCCGCATGCCGTGGAGGATTCGGCGGTGGACCGGTTTCAGGCCGTCGCGAACATCGGGCAGCGCCCGATGCATGATCGTCGAGAGCGCATAGGCGAGATAGCGCTCCTCGAGCGCTTCCCGCAGATTGATCGGCTCGATCGAGCCCGGCGGTGGAATCAGGTCTTTTCCCATGATTCGGGAGTATCGGCGGATCACCGCCGGCGCAAGCTATGTCGATTCAGACTTGGCGCCGCGCTTGGTGCCCGTCCACCACCGCTTGACCGCGACGCTGGTGCGGCGGTTCATCCTCCGAACCGCCGGAATATCGGTCGCCAGAACGATAAAGCCGAGCGGCAGCATCCAGAAGCCGAGGACCGGAAGAAAGCCAAGCAGGCCGCCGAGGATCAGCAATCCCCCGATGGTCAGCCTGTGGACCCGGCTCTCCGGCAGATTGAAGGTGCGATTGGCCAGCCGAATTTTCGACACGCCCGCAATATCTCCTGTCCTGGACGCCCTCATTCGGGACGCGTGATTACAAATGGAGGGAAACCGCACGTGCGACAAGTCCGGAACAGCGCAATTCGCCCTTTGCAACGCCGCCAACCCTTTGCTATACGGCTTGCCACTCGGCAGGACGAATGCCGATCCCCGGTAGCTCAGTTGGTAGAGCAAGCGGCTGTTAACCGCTGGGTCGCTGGTTCGAGTCCGGCCCGGGGAGCCAGTTTTCTCCAAGGCAAAAGTCCGTCCGAGGACCGCATGCAGGCCAGTCAATGGTATTGACTTGGCCTGCGGCGTGGCGAATGAAGGGCTCGCATGGCGGATCCGGGCAGCCGGGTGCGTTGCGCGGTGATACCTTTGATGCAGCTTGATACTTGTTGGTAGGTCAAGGGGTTACGGGGCGACGGCGGTCCGTCGCCGATCTGCTCGCAATCCGGGCGATTCGGCGGGGACCGGATATCCACTCAACCGACCAAAAGGAGGTCGCAGGTGACAAACAACGACAACACGTCCGGAAGTGGCGGCGGCGGCCGCTCGATCATCTACATCATTGTCGCGGTCATCGTTCTGGCGATCATCTACTATGCCGCGACCACCTACATGAAGGACGAACCGGCCCCGCCAGCCGAGCCTGCAACGCCTGCGGAGCCGGCTGAACCGGCACCGGCGGAACCGGCTGAGCCGGCGCCAGCCGAACCGGCAGAGCCCGCGGCACCGGCGGAGCCTGCCGAACCCGCGCCGGCCGAGCCGGCTGAACCGGCGCCCGCGGAGCCCACTACGCCGGCACCTGCCGAGCCGGCCGAACCGGCCCCGGCGCAGTAACATCGCGACGCCTTCGGGCCGAAAGGCCCGGACGCTCGTTTGCCGAACAGGACCGACGCTCCCTCGGGGCGTCGGTCCTTTGTCGACGGCTTAACCCTAACCCCGGAAATCCGACGCGAATTAGCTCCGTTTTCGCCGGCGCGTTCTATCTTGAGCCCGACCATTCTCAAGAGCCGGGATCATGCAGGCTGACGGACATCGCGTTGCGTGGGTCGACTACGCCAAGGGATTCTGCATCATCATGGTGGTGATGATGCATTCGACGCTGGGTGTCGAGAAAGCGGCCGGCGGCGAAGGCTGGATGCATTACCTGGTCGAATTCGCGCGGCCGTTCCGGATGCCCGATTTCTTCATGATCGCCGGGCTGTTCCTTGCCCGCGTGATCGATCGCGACTGGCGCACCTACCTCGACAAAAAGGTAGTCCATTTCGCCTATTTCTACGTTCTCTGGCTGACCATCCAGTTTGCCTTCAAGGCACCCGGCATCGCCGCCGATGTGGGCATCGCGGGCACGCTGGAAGCCTATGCGATCGCCTTCATCCAGCCCTTCGGCACGATCTGGTTCATTTACCTCCTGCCGATCTTCTTCGTCGTCGCCAAGGCGAGCCGCGGCCTCCCCTGGTGGCTGATATGGATCGCCGGAGCCCTGCTCGAGGCAGCGCCGATCCATACCGGTTCGGTGCTGATCGACGAATTCGCCTCCCGCTTCGTCTATTTCTACACCGGCTACATCTTCGCGCCGCACATCTTCCGGGTCGCCGACGCGGTCATCGCCCATGGCTGGCTGGCCGGCGCCTATCTCGTCGCCTGGGCGCTGGTCAACGGCGCCGCGGTCTTCGCCGGCATCGCCGATCTGCCCGGCATCAGTCTCGGCCTCGGCCTCATCGGCGCCGTCGCGGTGGTCAGTGTCTCCGCGCTCCTGTCCAAGTCGAACCTGATGGAACCCGTTCGCTACTGCGGGCGCAATTCGATCGTCATCTACCTCGCCTTCTTCCTGCCGATGGCAGCGACGCGTACCGCGCTCCTGAAGCTCGGCATCGTCGACGACATCGGAACGATGTCGCTGATCGTCACGGCCGCCGGGGTGATCGGGCCGCTGGTCCTTTACTGGATCGTGCGCGGCACGTGGTTCCGCTTCCTGTTCGAAAGGCCCGACTGGGCGCACCTGCGCCCGGCGCAGCGGACCCTCGTCCCCGCCGAATAGCCCGGCGAGTCCCCTGGAAATAGCCGGTTGCCGGGCGGCTTCCGGCAGGCGACCATGGTGTCATGGTTTCCGATAGCCCCGCCCTGTTCTGGTTCCGGGACGACCTGCGGCTGGCCGACAATCCCGGCCTTGCCGCTGCCTGCGAGGCGGGCAGACATCTCATTCTGCTCCACGTCCTCGACGACAGCGGCGACGGCACGAGGCCGCTCGGCGGCGCCAGCCGCTGGTGGCTTCACCATTCGCTGAAAAGCCTTTCCGCCGATCTCGCCGAAGCCGGTCAGACGCTGATCCTCCGACAGGGCCAGGCGCGCGACGTCGTTCCGGAGATCGTCCGCCAGACGGGGGCGCGCCGCGCTTTCTGGAGCCGGCGCTACGGCCATGCCCGCGCCCTCGACGCCGGGATCGAGACGGCGCTCGCAAAGCATGGTTGCGAGACGACGGCCTTCGCCGCCAATCATCTCTTCGAGCCCGGGACCATACGCAACGCGGACGACAAGCCATTCAAGGTCTTCTCCGCCTTCTGGCGCGCCGCGCGCCGGAGGGAGCGCGATATCCGCCCGGCGATCGAGCGTCCGCGGACGATCCCTCCGCCATTCCCCGGCATATCCGGCGCATCGATCGAGCACCTCGGCCTCCTCCCGACCGCGCCTGACTGGGCCGGCGGCCTCCGCGAAGCATGGCAGCCGGGAGAGGACGGTGCGAAGGCCAGGCTCATGGCCTTCGTCGATGGGCGCCTCGCCGATTACGCGGACCGTCGTGACTTTCCGGCGGAGCCCGTCACGTCGATGCTGTCGCCGCATCTCCGTTTCGGAGAGATCGGCCCGGCGCAGATATGGCGGACGCTGGCCGGCAACGACACCGCCGACAAGTTCAGATCGGAGCTCGGCTGGCGGGAATTCGCCTGGCACGTCCTCGACGAGGCGCCGGACCTCGCGACCGGAAACCTTGTCGCGGATTTCGACCGCTTCCCGTGGGCGGCGCCGGACAAAGCCCTGCTCCATGCCTGGCGGAAGGGCCTGACCGGCTATCCGATCGTCGATGCCGGCATGCGCCAGCTCTGGCAGACCGGCTGGATGCACAATCGGGTGCGCATGGTGGTCGCCTCGTTCCTCACCAGGCACCTGCTGACCGATTGGCGGCGGGGCGAAGAATGGTTCTGGGATACGCTCGTCGATGCCGATCCCGCCAACAACCCCTTCGGCTGGCAATGGGTCGCCGGTTCGGGCTTCGATGCCCAGCCCTATTTCCGCATCTTCAACCCCGTCCTCCAGGGCAAGAAGTTCGATCCGGACGGCGCCTATGTCCGGCACTATGTCCCGGAGCTCGCGAAGATGCCGGATCGCTTCCTCCACGAGCCCTGGGCGGCATCGCCGATCGAGCTCCAGGCCGCTGGCATGACACTCGGCGATGACTATCCGGAACCGATTGTCGATCACGGCCAGGCGCGCGCCCGTGCGCTCGCCGCCCATCAGGCAATGCGCCAGGGGAATTGACCGCTCCGGGCAAACCGATTTTGCGGAAACCGGCAGCTCTGGGCAAACTTTCTATGGAATGCGCCACCCGCCAAGGAGCCGCACTTGAAGCTCAGGGTGCCAGCCATTAGCTTCCGCGCCACGCTGCCGCCATCCGCAAGAACCCCGGTCATGAACGCAAATCCCTCCGTCGTCGAAGCCATCGGCAATACGCCGCTCATCCGCCTGCGTCGCGCGTCAGAGGAAACCGGCTGCGATATCTACGGCAAGGCGGAGTTCATGAATCCGGGCCAGTCGGTGAAGGACCGCGCCGCCCGCCACATCATCCTCGAGGCGGAAAAGCGCGGCGACCTCAAGCCGGGCGGGCTGATCGTCGAGGGGACCGCCGGCAATACCGGCATCGGACTGGCGCTCGTTGGCAAGGCGCGCGGCTATCGCGTCGTCATCGTCATCCCCGAGACGCAGAGCCAGGAAAAGAAGGACATGCTGCGGCTCGCTGGCGCGACGTTGATCGAGGTTCCGGCGAAACCGTTCCGCGACCCGGACAACTACCAGAAGGTCGCGCGGCGTCTCGCGGATTCCCTCCGCGAGACGGAACCCAACGGCGTTCTCTTCGCCGATCAGTGGAACAACCTCGACAACCGCAACGCCCATTTCCTGACGACGGGCCCCGAAATCTGGGAGGCGACCGGCGGTGCCATCGACGGCTTCATCTGCTCGGTCGGCACAGGCGGCACGCTCGCCGGCACCTCGACCTACCTGAAGAGCAGGAAGCCCGGGATCACGATCGGATGCGCCGACCCGCAAGGCGCCGCCATGTACAGCCTTTTCTCGACCGGCGAGGCCAAGGCGAGCCCGGGCAACTCCATCACCGAGGGCATCGGCCTCGGCCGATCGACCCCGATCGTCGGCGACATCACGGTCGAGAAGCCCTACATCGTCCCCGATACCGAGGCCCTGCCGGTGATCTTCGACCTCGTCCAGCATGAGGGCCTGGTGCTCGGCGGCTCGTCCGGGATCAATGTCGCCGGTGCCGTTCGCCTGGCGAAGGACCTCGGGCCCGGCCATACGATCGTCACCATCCTCTGCGACCTCGGCACACGCTACCAGTCGAAACTCTTCAATCCGGATTTCCTTCGCGCCAGGGATCTTCCCGTCCCGGCCTGGCTCGAAGACCGGCCCGATATCGCGGTTCCCTTCGAGGCCGCCTGACCGCGTCGCCGTTCCACCTACCCAAGCGGGGTTCCGGAGGGCTAAGATCGCGCCCGAGAAGGGAGCCTCGTCGTGTCGACCACACTTCTATTCCGTGAAGATGCCTACCTGCCCGAGACCGATGCCACGGTGCTCGACGTGACGGACCGACGCGGGATCATCCTCGACCGCACCGTCTTCTTCGCGACCGGCGGGGGCCAGCCCGGCGATACCGGTATCCTCAAGCGCGCCGGCGGACCCGGGATCGCGATAGCGGCGACCGTCTACGGCGACGACAAGAGCGAGGTCGTTCACGTTCCGGGCGAGGCCGAGCCGCTCCCCGAACCGGGCGAGGCGCTGACGGCGTCCCTCGACTGGGCGCGCCGTCACCGCCACATGCGCATCCATACCGCCCTTCACCTCCTGTCCGTCGTCCTCCCCTACCCGGTGACCGGCGGCCAGATCGGCGCCGAGGAAGGCCGCCTCGACTTCGACATCGACGGCGACGTCCCGCCGAAGGAAGAGATCGAGGAGAAGCTGAACGCGCTTGTCGCCGCCGGCTATCCGGTCAGCGACGAATGGATCACCGATGAGGAACTGCTCGCCAATCCCGACATGGTGAAGACCATGAAGGTCAAGCCGCCGATCGGCACCGGCAAGGTCCGCCTCGTCCGCATCGGTGGCATCGACCTCCAACCCTGCGGCGGCACTCACGTAAGGTCGACGGCCGAGATCGGCCCGCTCGCCGTCGGCAAGATCCAGAGCAAGGGGCGCCAGAACCGCCGCGTCCGCATCCACTTCGCCGATCCGTCATGAGCGACCGTTCCCGCTGGTTCGTTCCCACCGAATGGCTGGCCGGGAGGCTGGACGATCCGGATATCGTCGTGATCGACGGGAGCTGGCATCTCCCCGGACAGGGTCGTGACGCGCGTGCCGAATACGACAAGGCGCATATCCCCGGTGCGATCTTCTTCGACATCGACGCCGTCGCCGATACCGGGAATCCCCTGCCCCATATGCTGCCGACGCCGGAGGCTTTCGCCGCCGCGGCGGGCGCGCTCGGCATCGACGAGCGCCAGCGGATCGTCGTCTATGACTCGGTCGGCCTGTCGTCGGCGCCGCGCGTATGGTGGACCTTCAGGACAATGGGCGCCACCGACGTCGTCCTGCTCGACGGCGGCCTGCCGGAATGGCTGGCCGAGGGGCGTCCGGTGACCGGCGCGCCGGCCAGCCGCAAACCGCGCGTCTTCAGGCCGCGGTTCGACGCCACGGCGGTCTTCGACCTCGTCGGCGTGCGTGACGGGGTTGCGGATGGCGCCATCCAGCTCGTCGATGCCCGGCCTCGGCCGCGTTTCCTCGGCGAGGCACCGGAACCCCGGTCATGGGTGAAAGCGGGACGGATCCCCGGCAGCCTCAGCGTCCCCTCCTCCGACGTGATCGCCGACGGAACAATGGCTACGCCGGAGGCAATCGCCGCCGCCTTCGCCAAGGGAGGCGTCGACCTGTCGAGGCCGGTCGTCACGAGCTGCGGCTCGGGGGTCAATGCCGCGATCCTCACCCTGGCGCTCGAGATGATCGGCGTCGAAAAAAGCGGGCTCTACGACGGTTCCTGGA
Source organism: Bauldia sp. (assembly GCF_020442045.1). Lineage (GTDB taxonomy): Bacteria > Pseudomonadota > Alphaproteobacteria > Rhizobiales > Kaistiaceae > Bauldia. Next base: position 33,585 of record NZ_JAGRLA010000145.1, read on the forward strand.
CCGAATGGGGTGGCCGCGACGACACGCCGGTCGCGGTCGGAGACGACAATGGCGACTGACGCGCGGCCGCGGGACCGGGAGGTCAGGTGACGCTGTCGATCGCGTCCCCGGTCATCGCGAGCGCCGGCCGCGTCGGCGCTCCGCCTAATGCAGGATCTGGCTGAGAAACAGCTTGGTCCGCTCGTGCTGCGGATTGTTGAAGAATTCTTCCGGATCATTCTGTTCGACGATCTGGCCGGCGTCCATGAAGATGACGCGATTGGCGACCTGGCGGGCAAAGCCCATCTCGTGCGTGACCACGATCATGGTCATGCCCTCGTTGGCGAGGTCGACCATCACGTCGAGCACCTCCTTGATCATCTCCGGATCGAGCGCCGAGGTCGGCTCGTCGAACAGCATGATCCGCGGGTTCATGCACAGTGCCCTGGCGATGGCGACGCGCTGCTGCTGTCCGCCGGAGAGCTGCCCCGGATACTTGTTGGCCTGCTCCGGAATCTTGACCCGCTCGAGGTAGCGCATGGCGACATCCTCGGCCTCGCGCTTCGGCATGCGCCGGACCCAGATCGGCGCCAGCGTGCAGTTCTGGAGAATGGTGAGATGCGGAAAGAGATTGAAATGCTGGAACACCATGCCGACCTCCCGCCGAATCTCGTCGATCCGTTTCAGGTCGCTGGTCAGCTCGATATTCTCGACCACGATGCTGCCGGTCTGGTGCTCTTCGAGACGGTTGATGCAGCGGATCATCGTCGACTTGCCGGAGCCCGAGGGCCCGCAGATGACGATCCGCTCGCCGCGCCCGACCTGCAGGTTGATATTCTTCAGGACATGGAAGTCGCCATACCACTTGTTCATGTCGGCGATGTTGATCGCGACCTCGGCATTGGCGTCCTGCGAAGCGGCGTCGGCGGCGACTTGCTGCTGCATTCCCGTGCTCCTGACTAATTCCTGTAGCCGGTATCGAGGCGGCGTTCAGTGTAGATCGAGTAGCGCGACATCCCGAAGCAGAATATCCAGAATATCACGGCAGCGAAGACATACCCCGTCGCCGGCGTGGCCGGCGACGCCCAATTGGAATCGGTGAAGTTGGCCTGGACGATGCCAAGCAGGTCGAAGATGCCGATGATCAGGACCAGGCTCGTGTCCTTGAACAGGCTGATGAAGCTGTTGACGATCCCCGGGATGACGATCTTGAGCGCCTGAGGCAGGATGATCAGCCGCATCGACTGCCAGTATTTGAGGCCGACCGCGCGGGCCGCTTCGTATTGTCCGGCCGGAATCGCCTGCAATCCGCCGCGCACGACCTCCGCCATATAGGCGGCCTCGAACAACGCCACGCCGATCAGCGCGCGGAGCAGCTTGTCGAAGTTCACGCCAGGCGGCAGGAACAGGGGCAACATGACGCTCGCCATGAACAGCACGGTGATCAAGGGAACGCCGCGCACGAACTCGATGAAGGCGATCGAGGCGAAACGGATCACGGGGAGCTGCGACCGCCGTCCGAGCGCGAGCGCGATCCCGAGCGGCATCGACGCGCCCATTCCGCTCAACGCCACCACAAGGGTCACCAGGAGGCCGCCCCAGAGCGGGGTTTCGACGTGGGTAAGGCCGAAGTCGATCGCGAATATGCCGAGCAGGACGGTGACCGTGCCGATCCCCAGCCACAGGCCGAGAATGGCCCGGCCCCCTGGCAGGTCCGAGCGGCCGGCAATCGCCATCAATCCGGCGATGAAGCCGACGCCGCCGCAGATGATGAAGACGAGCGTCGAAAGCGACACCGCGACACTTCCGACGTTCAGCGCCGGGTTCCCGAGGAAGAGCGTTCCGACCCACACTGCGATGGCAAGGACGACGGCCGCGAGGGCGATGGTTCCCCGACCGAGGGAACGCGCCGCATTGCTCACCACCGCCGCGACCAGCGCGGTCAGCAGGCAGCCCAGGACGATGAACGCAATCACGGTCCAGATCGAGATATCGAAATTTCCCCCGGTCAGGAGCACCAGCGCGATGATCGGGAAGATGGCGAAGAGATAGATCGCGCTCTCCCGTTTGTAGGGGATCCGCGGCACCGCCATCAGGACGATACCGATGATCAGCAGGATGGCGGTGAGGTCGACCCGCCAGCGCTCCCCTAAGGGATAGCGGCCATAGATGAACTGGCCGAACTTCGCCTCGACGAATGCCCAGCAGGCCCCGGCACCCGGAACGACGCAGTCCTCGCGGCCGTCGCCCACCCAGACCGCGTCGATGAAGGCCCAGCGGATGATCGGCGGCAGAATGAGTGCGATCAGCACGATGCCGACGATGGTCAGGATCGTGTTGCCGACCGAGGAGAAGAGGTTCTGTCGGGCCCAGCCGACCGCACCGACGCTGCTCCGCGGCGGCGGCAGGACGGGTTCTTCCTCGCGCCGCACATACATCATCGTGCCGGCGAAGCCGGGCTCGACCTCCGCCGCCTCTCCGGGCGTGTGGCCGTCGTCCCGGTCACCCCTGTGCGAGAAATATTCTGCCTCTTCGGCGGGATCGAAGCCGGGATCGGCCGGCACGTCGGACCCGGTCTCCACGACGGCATCCGCCGCGCCCGGCGCCGATGCCCCGGCCAGCGCATCGATGGCGCCGACAAGGCGCTCCATGTCGTTTTCGAAGCCATCGCCGCCGTCGATCGCGACGGGATTCAGGCGGGCGAGCGCGGCAACCGGTTCCGGAAGCGCGGTCGCGTCGGGCATGGATGCGCTATCGACCAGAACCGGAATGATGGAAACGCCGGTCTTCAACGCGGCTTCGACCTCCAGCCGCGTCGGATCGGCGGGGTTCCGAAGGCGGCTTCCGCCATCAGCGCGAGCCCCGAGCCAGTCGTTTCCAATGATCACCAGCAGCAGGTCGACCTTCCCCAACTCCTCTTCGAGATGGGCGCGGAAATCGACACCGAATGGAATGCTCTCGACGTCCATGAAGACGGAGTGGTCGCCGTACCGCGCGACCAGCCGATCGAATATCCGGCCCGCAATAGCCGCCGAATCCTGCCTCCGGTACGAAATGGCGATCCGCGTCATGGCGTCATCGCTCCACCAGGGCGACGCGGTTGTTAAACCAGTTCATGAACAGCGACGTCGCTATGCTGATCGTCAGGTAGACCAGCATGGTCAGCAGGATTGCCTCGACCGCCTGGCCGGTCTGGTTGAGGACCGTTCCGGCAAAGACCGACACGAGGTCGGGATAGCCGACTGCGACCGCCAGGGACGAGTTCTTGATGAGGTTCAGATACTGGTTGGTCAGCGGCGGAATGATGACCCGCATGGCCTGCGGGATGATCACCAGCCTGAGTGTCGGACCCGACCGCAGGCCAAGCGCATGGGCGGCTTCGCTCTGGCCGCGCGCCACGGCGAGAATGCCGGCCCGGACGATCTCGGCGATGAAGGTCGCGGTATAGATGCTGAGCCCGAGCAACAGCGCCACGAATTCAGGCTGGATATGCAAACCACCGACGAAGTTGAACCCCTTGAGCTCGGGGTAGCTGAGCGTCAGGGGGGCGCCGGTGACGAGGAAAACCACGATCGGCAGCAGGATTATCAGCCCGAGCCCGGTCCAGAAGGCCGGAAACGGCCTGCCCGTCGCCAGTTGCCGCCGGCGGGCCCAGATGCCGACCCCGACCGCCAGGACGATCGCCACCAGCAGTGCCATGAGCGTGTCGGAGAATCCCGGTTCGGCAATCGGCCACGGCAGCAGCAGCCCGCGGTTGCTGAGGTTGGAACCGACCGGCAGCGCGATCGCCTGGCGCGGACCGGGCAGCACCGCCAGCACCGCCTTGTACCAGAAGAGGAGCTGGAGCAGCACCGGAACATTGCGGAACGTCTCGACATAGACGGCGGCAATCCCGGCGATCAGCCAGTTTCGGGACAGACGCGCGACACCCGCGAGAACACCGAGGATCGTCGCCAGGACGACCCCGAGCAGGCCGACCAGCAGCGTGTTGAGCAACCCGACGACGAAAGCGCGGGCATAGCTGTCGTCCGACGTGTAGGAGATCAGCGACTGCGAGATGGCGAAACCTGCCCGGCTCCAGAGGAAATCGAAGCCGGAAGCAATATTGGCGCGCTCGAGATTCTCCCTTGCGTTGTCGATCACCCACCAGAAGAAGACGACCAGCCCGACGGCAAGAAGCACCTGGACGACAACGCCGCGAACCTTCGGATCGTAGAGCAGTGAATTCCGAACCGGACCGCGCACGCCGCTTTCGGGCGCCATGTCTTGGATCGCCATCGACCGGTCCTGTATGGAGTGACGGACGGGATCCCGGCCGAGGCGTCCCGGCCGGGATCCGCAGATATGAGCCGCCTAGCGGATCGGAGGCGCGTACTGGATGCCGCCCTTTGTCCACAGGGCGTTCAGGCCACGGGCAATCTGAAGAGGCGAACCCGAACCGACGTTGCGCTCGAAGATCTCGCCGTAGTTGCCCACTTTCGAGATGATATTGACCACCCAGTCGTTGGACAGCCCGATGTCTTCACCGAACGTCCCGTCGACGCCGAGGATGCGGCGGATTTCCGGATTATCGCTCGACTTCATCTCCTCGACATTTGCCTGGTTGATCCCGAGCTCCTCGGCATCCAGCAAGGCAAAGCCAACCCACTTCATGATGTTGAACCACTCTTCGTCACCCTGGCGGACCACCGGTCCGAGCGGCTCCTTTGAGATGATCTCGGGCAGAATAATGCTGTCGTCCGGATTCTTGAGCGTTAACCGCACGGAATAGAGCTGGGAGGCGTCGCTTGTATACGCGTCGCAACGTCCGGAGTCATAGGCGGCGATGGCTTCATCCAGCTTTTCGAAAACAACCGGATTCAGCTCCATGTTGTTGCGGGAGAAATAGTCCGCGAGGTTGAGTTCGGTGGTCGTACCCTGCTGGACGCAGACGGCGGCGCCGGAGAGCTCGAGTGCCGAGGTGATACCGTCTTCGCTACGGATCAGGAATCCCTGGCCGTCATAGTAGGTGACGACCCCAAAGGCGAGGCCGAGGGCGGTATCGCGGGACATCGTCCAGGTCGTGTTGCGCGACAGAAGATCGATCTCGCCCGACTGCAATGCCGTGAACCGGTCCTTGGCGCTCAGAGGCGTAAACTTGACCGCATCGGCGTCGTTGAAGATGGCCGCCGCGACGGCGCGGCAGAAGTCAACATCGAATCCCTTCCAGTTGCCGGCATCATCCGGGGCGGAAAATCCGAGGAGGCCGGTATTAACACCGCACTGGATGAATCCCTTTGCCTTGACGTCTTCGAGCGACGTGGCGCCCGCGCTGCCGGCAAGCAGCGAGAACGCCACGCCGGCAACCGTCGGTATCAGAAGCGACTTCATTTTCGAAACTCCCTCACTTTGGTTCTGAACGGTCAAAATCCTCTCCCTTTTTCCGAGCATCCGAAGCGCCAGACGCCCCTGGATCGTGGCCCTGTCAGCTCCATTCCCGATTTGACCGGAGCATCACAGGCGATTATGCGACAACGGTCAAGAGTGACCGCCGCTGCCCCTTCCCAAGCAAACCTGCGGCCAGTTTTCCCTCCTCAGGTACCGCAAACCAATGAATTCCTCCGAAAAAGACACAAAGAAGCGCGCGATCGCCTCCCGACTGGTGCGGGCCGGACGCGATCCCGACCTGACCGGTCCCTTCGTCAATCCACCGGTGATCCACGCCTCGACCGTCCTTTTTCCCGATACCGACACGATGCTCGGCCGCCGGCAGCGCTACCATTACGGGCGCCGTGGAACACCGACCAGCGAAGCCCTCGAAACCGCCATCAGCGATATCGAAGGGGCGGCCGGCGCGGTGATCTGCCCCTCGGGCCTCAATGCCGTATCCACAGCGCTACTTAGCGCCCTCTCGGCCGGCGACGAGGTGCTGATCGTCGATTGTGTCTACGGACCGGTCCGCCACTTTGCCGATACGGTGTTGAGGCGCATGAATATCGACACCGTCTATTACGACCCTGCCGTCGGCGCCGATATCGGCGCCCTGTTCACCGAGCGCACCAGGGCTGTCTATCTCGAGGCGCCGGGCTCGCTCACCTTCGAGATGCAGGATGTGCCCGCGATAGCGGCAATTGCCCGCGAACGCGGCGCCGTCACGCTGTTCGACAACACCTGGGCGACGCCGCTCTATTTCCGGCCTCTGGAAGCCGGAATCGACCTGTCGATCCAGGCCGGCACGAAATATATCGGCGGCCATTCCGACGTGAATCTCGGCTTTGTCGCCGCCAACCAGCGGCACTGGCCGGCCCTCAAGGAAACCCACGGAACTCTTGGCCTCTGCGCCGGACCGGACGACATCTATCTCGGCCTCAGGGGATTGCGCACCCTGGCCGTCCGCATGGAGCATCAGATGCGGTCGGCGCTGACGGTCGCGACCTGGCTGGAGCAGCGCCCCGAGATCGCGCGGGTGCTCTACCCGCCGCTGCCGAGCGATCCCGGCCACGCGCTGTGGAAGCGCGACATGACCGGCGCCTGCGGGCTGTTCGGCATCGTTCTCGCCGGCTGGGAGCTGGCCGACGCCAAGGCTTTCGTCGACGGGCTGGAGCTGTTCGGCATCGGCGCGTCATGGGGAGGCTTCGAGAGCCTCGCCATCCTTGCCGACCCGCGCCGGTACCGCACCGCCGCTCCCTGGACCGGCGAGGGTCCGCTCATCCGGCTCCACATCGGCCTCGAGGATCCGGACGACCTGATCGCCGACCTTGATGCCAGCTTCGCCGGGGTCGCCGAAGCCAAGCTGTCGCGCTAGCGGCGGCTGCCACCCGGCAGGGCGCGCCACAGCCCGGACAGCATTGCCCGCGGACCGGCTTCGTCGGCGATCCGCCGGATCGCGATGGTCTTCGGCATCAGGGTGCCGTCCGCGAGGCATTGGAAGGCCACGCCGCTGCGGCCGAGCGCATAGGCATAGATCACCGTGAACGATGCGCCGATGAAGACGCCGGCGCAGACGTCGCTCGGGAAATGCGCCCCCACGGCCACCCTGCTGACGGCAACGACACCGGCCATGAGACCGACAAGGCCGACGACAAGCGGTTGCCCCCTGAAGATATAGGCGCAGGCGGCAAAAGCCGCGGCCGCCGTCGTCGCATGGCCGGACGGAAAGCTCACATGCTCATAGGCAAAGGAGATCGGCTGGAAGCTGAGGATTCCGTCTTCCCTGAAGCGGATCGGACGCGAACGGCCCAAGGTCCACTTGATGATGTTGGTGACCATCCCGGCGCCCGCGAGGTTGAAGAAGAAGAAGCCGCAGATCTCGCCGACCTCTACCCACGCCGCCGCCATGCGGCGGCCGATACGGCTCCAGTCGGCGAGGAACAGCAGGATCAGCCCGAAGACACCCGTGGGGATCAGCATCCATCCCGATTTTCCGAAGTCGGTAACGAACCGGAACAGGTTCGCCACGAGCGGCGACAGCTTCCTTGCCCAGCGCGGGGCCTCGGAATCACCGGCGATTAGGGCAAGCGCTATCAGCATCGCGAGAAGTGCCGCGCCCGCCCACACGATGCGGATGCGCGGATAGGCCGACAGCGCCAGCCGCGGCACCCTCCGCCGCCGCAGGCGCATCTTCAATACCGCGAGATTACCGGTGAACCGGCGAGGTTCCACCGCCGTCACACCGTCCATCCCGATTGACTCGCTCGAATGGGTCACAACGGCGCCGGTGTACCTTCCTCTTCCTGACAGGTTCCCCACAAACAGGAACCGAATGGGGCCAGGGACCGACTATGAAGGGAATTTTGGCGACCCCGGCAGGATTCGAACCTGCGACCTGTGGATTAGAAGTCCACTGCTCTATCCAACTGAGCTACGGGGCCGTCTGCGGCCCGTATCAGTGCGTCCAGGGCTGCGGCCGGTCGTATCTGAAATTGTCGGAATAGGACTGCAGCTTGACGTCCCGTTCCTGTGCTTCCAGGACGCGATAGGGAATGCCGCTGCGTTCGGCATAGGCGACAGCCTCGTCCCGTGTCTCGAATTCGAGGTGGATCTGCCGCCGCATGTCCGACGACGACGTATAGCCCATCAGCGGATCGACCTTGAGCGGCACCTCCGGCTCGTATTCGAGGACCCAGAACTCGGTCTGCGCATTGCCTGACTGCATCGCGGTCTTGGCAGGCTTGAAGATTCGCGCAAGCATCGGATGCCCTTCCACGCTGGATGACCTCACACGCCGACGGAAATCCGAAGCGCCGGCCGACCCGCATAAATAGGCCGAGCCGAACCGGCCGATCAAGCCCCGCAACGGCGCGATGAGAATGGTCGGGGCAGCAGGATTCGAACCTACGACCCCCTGCTCCCAAAGCAGGTGCTCTACCAGGCTGAGCTACGCCCCGACACGGCTGGATCGCGGCCACTCAATACACATTCGCTGACGCACCTTCAAGCGGACCGGCCCGCCGCCGGCGCAGCTAGGGTGTCGCCGCCATCGGCACGAAGGCGACGCTGTCGGTCGGGATGACAAAACCCTCTTCGACCGCGGTGCTCAGCGGGTGCTCGGCCAGCGTCTCCTCGTCCTCCGTGACGATTTCCAGATAACGCAGCAACATCAGGAGAGCATCGCGGACGGCCGCGTATTCGTCCCTGCGCCGCGCCACAATCCGCTTCTGCGCCTCTATCCTTGCAGGGACCTTCCGCTTCCTCCGGTTGAACTCGATATTCGCCGGTATTGGTTCGTAGACGACATGCTCCGGACAACCATTGGGGATTCGTCCCGGCGGACAGGCAATCACCACGCGGAGCATCGTTTCGGCCTTGTCGTCCTCGAGCCTGAAGGTGAGCTGATCCAGGTCCGCCAGATCGTCGGAGAGATTGTGTCGTCGCACGAAGCGCGATTCGAGCAGCTTCAACAGATCCTTGTGCGAATCCTCGAGCCTCTCCTTCACCTCAAGGAACAACGGGATGATCATTCCGTGCTTGCCGGTGATCAGGCTCTTGATCACCGGCGCCCCGCGATATTCGCTGGCGACCAGTGCGAATTCACACCAGAAGATGAGGTCGAGAAGCCTGCTGATGCGGTTCTCGTGCAGCACCAGGTAGGTCAACGCTTCGCTGACCCGATCCCACCCGGCGGAGTTGATCCGGTACCGCCGTCGCTCCGCCTCTCCAAGATTGAAGTAGTTGCTGAGAATGGACGTCAGGGTCGCATACCGCTCCTCCAGGAGAGCGACCTCGACGACTTCGGTGACGATCTCCTCAATTTGATCGGGAAGCTCGTCCAGTTTTCGCAGGATTGCCTCGTTCTGCCGCTGGATCTGCCGGATCTCCTGCTCGATCCGCACCAGGTAACCCTTGATCTCCGCCAGGGCATCGATGATCCGCCTGTTCTCGTCTCGCTCGGCAAAGAAACCGACGACCGTCGCTCCGGCTCCGACGACGCTCGCGGCACTGGCGGCGTAAGCCAGATCGGAAGCGGGAATTCCAAGCAATCCTTCGAGCCCGGCCGCCATTGAAAACTCCTATAGCGTGCAATGACAATTATTACTCTCATACCGTCTATTTGTCTTTTCTGCAATTGATGCGTCAACCGGGGAAAGGCGCACTTCCGGCGCCAGGCGCCCGCATCAGGCTGCCCGGGATTCGAGCCACGGCGGCCGGTCGACCGGAGCCGCGACGGCGGGACCGTGAGCCTGCTGGCCAACCAGACCGGGGATGTCGGGAGCATCACCCCGCATCGCGGCGGCGACGGCCACCGCCGCGATCCCTGCGTGGATCAGTGCAGCCGGTCGGCGAGCGCCTGGGCCTCGGCGACGACCGCCGGATAGGCGTCCTCGCCGGGAGCGTGCTCCGCATAGCAGCGACGATAGGCCTCCTCGCCCTCGGCATAGAGCGCGTATGGATCGTCGGTGTCGCTGCCCGTCTGCGCCTCGGCCCGTGCCTCATAGCCTTTCCACACCGCGTCGCACGCGGGGATGGCGTGGACGGGCGCGGTCACTGGCGCGGTCGCCAGGTAGAACCTCCCCCCGCCGATCACCGCGACCATGATCTCATCCGGCACGCCGACCGCGAGATCCTGGGTGCGCATGTCGAGCATCGCGTAAACATGATCGGCTCCAGTCGGCACGGTCACCGGCAGCTCGGCGAAGCGGACGACCGCCGCATCGGCGCTGATCGCCTGGATGTAGAAGCTCTCTTCCCTCAGCGCATCGGGAAGATTATCGGGCATGGTGAAGGTGTCCCACCAGTCGCGGTGGGCGGCGAGCCACACCTCGACAAGAGCGTCGGTCGTCACCAGCGCGCCCGCCTCCATGTCGTCTGCCGAAAAGAGGAGCCCGTCCAGGGAGCCGAAGCCGACGTCGGTGTCGAAAAGCGTGTCGAGGCTGATCGCACCATCGGCAGGAAACCCCTGAAGGGCGGCCGGGCCGACGATCTGCTTCAACTGCGCTTCGAGATCGTCGAGCGCCGCGTCGTGCGCCGCCATGACGTCGTCCCCGAAGTCGCCGGCATCGGTATCGGCGGTGAACCTGGCAATATAGGCGTCGCGGGAGGCGAGATAGTTTTTCACCGCTTCGGGCTGGACAGCAGCGACCGAGGCGAGAACCAGCAAGGCAATCGCGAGGAATCTCATGTGAGGGCGTCCCGATGATGAGGCCCCTCATTCTATCCCGGAGCCCTCGCCCCGGATACGGGGAAGAACGGCGGGATGACGGTATCCGACACCCGGCCGCCGTTGTCTTGCCACGGGCTCCCGCTATAGTCCCTGCCGGCGACGCGAGGAGTAACCGGGATCATCATGGCCAAGGGGAAGACTGCGAAGGAGGCCGGGCCGAGGCCCGCGCCGGGACAGGCCCCGAAAGCCACCGGTTCGCGCGCCGCCATACTGATCGGCATTGCCGGCGCGATCGTCGTCTCGGGCGTCCTCGCCCTGTTGCTGTGGCCACAGCCCAAGTCGGAATTCGTCGCCCAGGCCGGAACCGAACCCGGCCTGATCGCCCGGATCGAGTCGCTCTACAACGACATCTACGTCTACAAGCGCGCCAACGGGAATTACGTCCTCTCCTTCGGCGCCGAGCGGCTGCGATACACCGAATCGGTGGTCAATCCGGACGACGAGCTTGATCTCCCCGTCTATTATACCCAGTCGATGACGGTCGGCCTCGCCTATGCCCCGGCGCTGGAGGATGCCGCGATCATCGGCCTCGGCGGTGGCCGGACCGCCTGGTACCATCACAAGAGCGTCCCGGACCTCCGTTTCACCGCCGTCGAGCTCGACCCATCCGTGGCGCAGGTCGCCGAGCAGTTCTTCAAGGTCGAGCCGGAGAAGAATTTCGACCTGGAGATCATCGACGGGCGGGTGTGGTTGACGAAGTCCGACCAGGCCTTCGACCTCATCCTGATCGACGCTTACCGTGGGCCTTTCGTGCCCTTCCACCTGCTGACGACCGAATTCTACCAGGAGGTCGCCGGGCACCTGAAGCCCGGCGGCGTCGCCGTCCAGAATGTCGAGCCGTCGACGATGCTCTTCGACAGCGCCGTCGCGACGATCGGCGCCGCCTTCGACAACCTCGATTTCTACAGGGGCAACGGCAACATCGTCATCGTCGCCTACGACGGACCGAAGCGCGACCCGGAAGAGCTCAAGCGCATCGCTGCCGAGCGTCAGGCCGAATACGGTTTCCGCTACGACCTCACCGAGATCGTCTCACGCGGCTATCAACCGGACGTCGACGCCACCGCCGAACCGCTCACCGACGATTTCGCACCGGTCGAGTATCTGAAGGCGATCGACCGCCATAACCGGAAACAGACCTGACCGGCCCCGCCACATGACAACAGCGATAGCGCTCCCCCTTCATCGCCGGCTGGCCGTCGGCCCCGCCGCCGCATTCCTCGTCGTCCTCGACGTGCTGACCCTCGGCTTCGTGACGCTCGGCTTCGAGATGGTCGCGAGCCGTATCCTGACGCCCCTCTTCGGCAGCGGCATCTACACCTGGGCAACGATCATCTCGATCGTCGTCGGCGGGCTGATGGCAGGCTATTTCCTGGGCGGCTTCGTCGCCGACCGCTTTCCCGGATTCGGACTTGCCGCGCTGATCAAGTTCGCGTCGTCGGCCTATCTCTTCTTCGTCTACTGGCTGTCGCAGGGAGGACTCGAAGCGCTGATCGACCAGATCGACGGCGAGTTCACCGCCCTCTTCACCAGCGGCTTCGTCGTCTGCTTTCCGCCGCTGGTCATCCTCGGCATGTATTCGCCGCTCTCCGTCCGGCTGCTCTTGCGCGAGCCGAGCGACGCCGGGCGGATATCGGGAGGGCTGTTCGCCATCTCCTCCTTCGGCAACATCGTCGGGATCATCATCACGACCTTCGTCCTGATCCCCTCGATCGGCACCCGGGCGATCACCGCCGGCTTCGCGACCTTCCTGCTGGCATCCGCCTTCGCGTCGCTCAGCACCCGCGCCGTCTACCGCCAGCCGAATTAAACCAGCGCGCGAAAAAACGCGCCTACCGGCGTTGATCGGACTCTGGAATTCCGGATTGCGCAGCTAGTGCGACGACAGCCCGCCGCTGCCCGTATCCGGCAGCACTTCCGCCGCCATCAGCCCCTTGGCGCCGTCGCCGTAGCGGACCAGCACGGTTTGGCCCGGCCGCAACTCGGCAAGGCCATACTGCCGCAGCGTCTCCATGTGGACGAAGATGTCCTCGGTGCCCTCGCCGCGGGTCAGGAAGCCATAGCCGCGAACCCGGTTGAACCACTTCACCGTCGCGCGCTCGAGACCACTGGTCGGCGTCACCGTCGTATGCGTGCGCGAGGCGACCGTCTGCGGCGGACGCACCGCCGTCGACTCGTCCATGCTGAGGATGCGGAAGGCCTGCATCCCCTTCTCGCGCCTGACCGCCTCGCAGACGATGCGCGCGCCTTCATGCGCGGTCTGGAATCCATCCTGCCTCAGGCAGGTGACATGGAGCAGCACGTCGGGCGCGCCGTCGTCCGGGACGATGAAGCCATAGCCCTTCGACGCGTCAAACCACTTGATGACGCCCGAGACCTCGACCAGTTCGACTGAACGTTCCTCGCCCGCCTCGACGCCGAGAGGAAGTCCGGGTGAGACCTTCGCCCCCATATTGACGTGGTGCCCCTACACGATGCCGCAAATCGGCGCAGCCTTCGCCGAATCTCTTTCGAGCATAACACCCGCTAGGCGAGAGACCAGCCCAAAATGGCACTGTTTCCGCGCCCTGTGTACTCTATGCAACGGTCGCCGATCGGGATCGCGATTTGCCTTTGTCCTTCGTGACCTTATGCTGCCGCCGCAACGCGCCAGACTTCCGGAGGAGTTCTTCATGAAATACCTGCACACCATGGTCCGGGTCACCGACCTCGACGAATCACTCAGGTTCTATCGCGATCTGCTCGGCCTCCGGGAGACGCGCCGGATCGAGAACGAGAAGGGTCGCTTCACCCTCGTCTTCCTCGCGGCGGAAGGCCAGGAAGAGGCGCCGATCGAACTGACCTATAACTGGGACCCGGAGGTCTATACGGGCGGCCGCAACTTCGGCCACCTCGCCTATGAGGTCGACGACATCTACGCCTTCTGCCAGAAGGCGATGGACGCTGGCGTCACGGTGAACCGCCCGCCACGCGACGGCCACATGGCCTTCATCCGCTCGCCCGACAACATCTCTCTCGAAATCCTCCAGAAGGGCGCCTCTCTCGCCCCGCAGGAGCCCTGGGCCTCGATGCCGAATACCGGCGAGTGGTAGCCGATATCGTGACCATGGACCGCGCGGCGGCGGCGTAACACTCCGCTCCGGCGCGGTCGTTTCCGGCCGGAAGACACGAAAATCGACGGACCCGAAAAGATGCCGTCGGTATCCTCTTGTTTCCGGGTGGGGATCGCCTTTATAAGGCAGCGCGTTGCGCCCTTCGTCTAGAGGTCCAGGACGCCGCCCTTTCACGGCGGAAACACGGGTTCGATTCCCGTAGGGCGTACCAATATTTCCGAATGCCTGAACGCCGACGCTCGTCTTGTCTCCGGATGTGTTCCGTCGGCATGGGGCGGACGGGTCCCCGTCTCCGCGACCTTGCGGCGCGATCGCTTCCACCCGACCGGACGCCGGCGCGAGAGCCCCTTCCAGTCTGAACGGGAAGAAGGCATTGCCGTCGACCGGTCCGACGGCCGCGACACCTGCCCCTCACCTGCCCGTGGGTCGAAGCCGCGTCACGAGGCCAGATAGGCCTTCATTGTCGCCTCGACGCCCTCAGCCCAGATCATCCGCAGCCACCTGTCGAAGGCCTCGGCAAAGACCGGCTTGTCGGCGAGGTCGCCGTAGTACTGACGCATCCCGAGCCACGCCCGCGGATCGTGCTTCGCCTGCTTCGCCACCGCCATGAGGTCATCCCAGTGCGGGTCGTTCGCCTCAATGACATGACCATTCTCGCGGGTGCCGTAGCACTGCCGGCACCAGGCGGCTTCGACCAATGCCAGCCCTGCCACCGGGGCACCCGATGCCAGGGCTTCGCGGGCCGTCGGAATGACCATGCCGGGATGGCGCGACGCGCCATCGAAGGCGATCCGCCGGGCGGTATCGACGATGGCGGGATTCGAGAAGCGCTCCTCGATCAGCCTGAAGTATTCGATCGGCGTCTTGCCGGGCACCGGCACCACCAGCGGGACGATCTCCTCGGTCTCGACCTTGCTGAAAAACGCGCGGATCGTCGGGTGCCGCATGATGTCCGAGACCACGGCGATGTCCATGATCTCGGCCACGTTGGCGAAGCACTGGTGGCCGGCATTGAGGATGCGGATCTTCTGCATCTCGTAGCCGTGCACGTCATCGGAGAACTGCGCTCCCACCTTGTCCCACGGCGGGCGGCCCTGACAGAAGGCATCTTCGATGACCCATTGGCGGAAGTTCTCGTGCGTCACCGGCACCGCGTCGTCGATGCCGAACTCGCGCGCGAGTGCCAGCTCCTGGTGCCCGGTGGCCGGCACGATGCAGTCGACCATGGAATTGGGGAAGGTGCAGTTGGCGTCGATCCAGTCAGCCAGCGCCGGATCGGAGAGGCGGGCGAGTGAGACAATGGTCTGGCGCAGGATGTTGCCGTTGCCTTGCAGATTGTCACAGCTCTGGCCGGTGAAGGGTCCGACACCGCGGTCGCGCCGCAGCCTCAGCGCCGCCACCATGGCTCCGAAGGCCGTCCTGGGGCTCTCGGGATGGGCGGCATCGTGGACGATGTCGGGATGGCTCTCATCAAACGACTTCGTCGCCGGGTCAATGTAATAGCCGCCCTCGGTGACCGTGAGCGCAACGATCCGGATCGCGGGCTCCGCCATGCGCGCGATCAGCGGACCGTTGCCATCGACGACCTCGACATAGTCGATCATCGAGCCGACCACCTCGGCCGACTTTCCCGAAGGGTCGAGCTCGATCAGCGTGGTCAAATAGTCCTGGGCCTTCAGTTTCTCCCGCTGCACCGCGTCATAAGGGCGGACGCCGGCACCGACGATGGCCCAGTCATGGGCCAGTCCGCGTTCCATCAGTCGGTGCAGATACCAGGACTGGTGCGCTCGATGGAAGTTGCCGAGCCCGATATGCACAATGCCGGGGGTGAGCTTCGAGCGGTCATAGGTCGGTCGAAGCACGTTGTCGGCAAGACCGGGAAGGGTTGCATTCGAGAGCAGCATCACGGGTCGTCCAGTCTCCGCCTCAATCGTCGAAATCGCGCCGCACGAAATCGGCCGGATCGGCGATCGCCGACGGCGCCTCCTCGCCCTCACCGCGCAGGTAGAGCGTCCCCTTGCGGCACCTTCAGTGCCATGACCTTGGCGATGCGGTCCCTATCGCCGCACCAGCGCCAGGCCTTTGTCGTCGAACAGATGCAGACGGTTGTTGTCTACGCCGAGCAGACGCCGGTCGTTGATTGCGACCTCCGCGTCGTGAGCGACCTCCACGGTGACGAGATCGTCGGCGCCGATGTCGACGTAGCATAGAGTTTCGCTGCCGAGCCTCTCGATCACGTTGATCGCGCCGGCAAATTCGCCCTCGTCGACGAAGTGCAGCGCCTCGGGTCGGATTCCGACTGTGACCTTACGCCCGACTGACAGAGGCATCTCGGCCTCGACGGACAGTCGCGACCCACCCGGCATCGCCAGAAGCGCCCTGTTGCCCTCGATGGCCTGCACGGTGGCGCCGATCAGATTCATCTTGGGCGAGCCGATGAACCCCGCGACGAACGTATTGACGGGCCGCTCGTAGAGTTCAAGCGGTGCGCCGGCCTGCTCGACGATGCCGTCCCGCATCACCACGATCCGGTCGGCCATGGTCATCGCCTCGATCTGGTCATGGGTCACATAGATCATGGTCGCGTCGAGGCTGCGGTGCAGCCGGGCGAGCTCGATCCGCATCTGCACGCGGAGCGCGGCGTCGAGGTTCGACAGCGGCTCATCGAAGAGAAAAATCTTGGGGTTTCGGACGATAGCCCGGCCGATGGCAACACGTTGCCGCTGCCCGCCCGAGAGTTCCTTGGGACGACGCTCGAGGAGATGCTCGAGCTGCAGGATCTTTGCGGCCTCCAGCACCTTGGCGGCGCGCGTCGCCTTGTCGACGCCGGCGAGCTTCAGCGCGAAGCCCATGTTGTCGGCGACCGTCATGTGCGGATAGAGGGCGTAGCTCTGGAACACCATGGCGAGGCCGCGCGCATCGGCCGAGACGTCGTTCACCACCTCGCCGTCGATCAGGACCTCGCCCTCGGTGATCTCCTCGAGCCCGGCGATCATCCTCAGCAGCGTGGACTTGCCGCAGCCGGAGGGCCCGACCAGAACGACAAATTCCCGGTCCTTGACGGCGAGATTCACGTCGCGGACCACGGGCACCGAGCCGAAGCTCTTGCTGACCGATTTCAATTCGAGCGTCGACATTCCTTGTCTCTTCCCTATTTCACGGCGCCGAATGTCAGACCGCGCACGAGCTGGCGTTGCATGATCCAGCCAAAGATCAGGATGGGGGCGACTGATGCCAAGGAGGCGGCCGAAAGTTTGGCCCAGAACAGCCCCTCCGAATTGGCGAAGCTGGCGATCGCGAGGGCCAGCGTTCCGGCGTCGGTAGCGGTGATGTTGATCGCCCAGAACGACTCGTTCCAGGCAAGGATGATCGAAAGCAGCGCCGTCGAGGCAATGCCCGGCGCAGTCAGCGGCACCAGCAGATAGCGAAGCTGCGTGAGCGGCCTCGCCCCGTCCATCCGCGCCGCTTCGAGGATCTCCGACGGGACCTCCTTGAAATAGGAGTAGAGCATCCACACCACCAGCGGCAGGTTCGACAGGCCGATGATGACGGTGAGCGCGAAGGTGGTGTCGAGCAGGCGGACCGAGACCAGGATGAGGTAGATGGGAATGAGCACGCCGACCGCCGGCATGAAGCGGATGGACAGCATCCACAGCATCACGGCCCGCGTGCGGTTGGTGCCATGGAAGGCCATCACGTAGGCGGCCGGAGCCGCCAGCAGGAGGGCGAATATGGTGGAAATGAAACTGACGCTGATGCTGTTCCAGGCGTGACGCAGATAGCCCACGCGCTCGCTCATCTCCGCGAAATTCTCGAGCGTTGGATGAAAGAACAGCAGCGGGGGAAGCGCGGCAGCATCCTGCTCGGTCTTGAACGCCGCGAGGGCCATCCAGAACACCGGGAAGAACATGATCAGCGCCACGAGCCAGCCGACGATGGCCCGCAACAGCTTCTGACGTTTCTTTTTGGTAGCGGACATCACAGTTGCTTGGCGATCGCGCGAATGAAGAAGAACGCCACGATATTGGCGAGTATCACGGCAAGCAGCCCGCCAGCGGACGCCAGCCCGACGTCGAATCCCTGCAGAGCGCGCGAGAAGATATAAAAGGGAATGTTGGTCGTCTCAGTACCCGGTCCGCCCTGCGTCGTCACATAGATCTCCGCGTAGATGGCAAGGAAGAAGATCGTCTCGAGCATCACGACCACCGAGATCGGCCGGTAGAGGTGCGGCAGTACGACGTACCGGAACGTGGCCAGGGACCGCGCGCCATCCATGCGCGCGGCTTCGAGCTGCTCCCGGTCAAGCGATTGCAGGGACGTCAGCAGGATAAGCGTGGTGAAGGGCGTCCAAATCCAGCTCACTATGATGACGATCGCGGTCATCGGATAGGTCGAGAACCAGTCGATGGGCGCCAGCCCAACCGACTTCATCAACCACGACACCAGCCCCCAGACCGGGTGGAGGATCAGGTTCTTCCAGACTAGAGCGGCCACCGTCGGCATAACGAAGAACGGCGCGATGACCAGGAGCCGTGCGATTGGTCGGCCGGGAAAGGGCCCGTCATAGAGGAGCGCGAGGAGCGTACCGAGGACCACCGTCACCCCGATCGGCGCGAAGACGAGCACAAGGGTGTTCTTGAGCACCCGCGGCAGATCGGGATCGGTCAGCAGGAATTCGTAGTTGATCAGGCCACCCCATTCCGGCGGCGGGATCTGCAGATTGTAGTTCTGGAACGAGTACCAGATGGTCAGCGCCAGCGGCACGATCATCCAGATCGCGAGGAGAATGATCGCTGGCAGCATAAGCGGCCAGGCCGCACCGCCGCGTCGCCGCCGCGACGGGACTAACGTCCTTCCTCTAACTTCCCGCGCTGACATCCGCCCCCCGATCGTCCTTTCGTCGTGGGCCGGGCCGCAGTGCGCGGCCCGGCCCCTTGTCGTCTACTTGTAGTAGCCGGCCTTCTGCAGGACGCGGTCGGCGTTGGCCGCGGCGTCGTCGAGCGCATCGGACACCGACATCTTGCCGGTGAGCGCGGCGGCGACCTGCTGGCCAAGGTAGTTGTTGATGGCCTGCATCTCCGGAATCAGCGGGAAGTTGATACCGGCATAGGGCTTCGGCTCCATGGTGTTGTCGACCAGGCTGGCGTTCTCGATGGCCGCCAGGGTGGGCTTGGCGAACGGCGCCGCGTCAAGGTAGTTCTGGTTCTCGTAGGTCGACTTGCGGGTACCGGGCGGAATCGTCACCCAGCCTTCCTTCTCGCCAATCATGTCGATGTAGCCCTTCGAGGTCGCCCACTCGATGAAGGCCTTGGCCTCATCGACCTGCTGCGACGACGACGGGACACCGAGTGCCCAGGCCCAGAGCCAGGCGCCCCCCTTGTTCCACTTCTCGATCGGCATCTGCGCCAGACCGAGCTTGTCGGCCACTTTCGACCGCTTCGGATCGAAAAGGAAACCGGCCGCCACCGTGGCATCATTCCACATCGCGCACTTGCCTTCCGACATCAGCGCGAGGTTTTCGTTGAAGCCGTTGCCGACCACGCCCGGCGGGCCATAATTGTTGGCCAGATCGACGTAGAACTGGACGGCTTCCTTCCAGTTGTCGCTGTTCACGGCCGAATGCCAGTCCATGTCGAACTGGACACCACCGAACACGTTGGCCATCAGGCCGACCAGCGCCAGGTTCTCGCCCCAGCCCGGCAGGCCGCGGACGCAGATGCCGTGAATGTCATTGTCCTTGTCATCGAGCTTGGCCGCGAAATCGGCAATTTGCTGCCATGTCGGCTGATCCGGCATCGTCAGACCCGCCTTCTCGAACAGGTCCTTGCGGTAGAACGTCATTGCGCTCTCGGCGTAGAACGGCACCGAATACAGCTTGCCCTCGTAGGACAAGGCATCCCGAACCGTCGGCAGCATGTCTTCGGCGTCATAATCCGCAGGCAGGTCGTCGAACGGCACCAGCCAGCCCGCCTTCCCCCAGATCGGGGTTTCGTAGGCGCCAATGGTGATGATGTCGAACTGGCCGCCGTTGGTGGCGATGTCGGTCGTAACGCGCTGGCGCAGTGTGTTCTCGTCAAGCACAAGCCAGTTCAGCTTCACTCCCTTCTCAGCTTCGTACTCGGCCGAGTATTTCTGCATCACAACCATGTCCGGGTTGTTCACGGTGGCGATCGTAAGCGTCGTCTCCGCTTGCGCCGCGCCAAGGCCGACGACCACCCCGACTGCCGTGGTTGCCATGAATTTCCAGAAACGCATTTGCATCCTCCTTTGATGTGGTTCTTCAACCGGAGGAATCTCTCCCCCCAGAAGTTGGTCACTGGACATACGTCCGGCGAATCCCGGGCCGGGTCCGAACGCATTGAGGCACAGGAGACGGCGAACGACGCGCTTTCGCTCGCCAGCGCCGAACCGGCATTCGACTGTCGACCGGGTTCCTCCGCTCACCCTGTAAGGCAGGTTCCGGTGCGCGATCGATCCTCCCATGCGCACCAATGTAATGCCTGTACTGTTTGTACGTACAAACCGTGTCACTATTGGGCGTCGAAAGCAAGTATTTTTCAGTGTGACGAAGACGAAATGGCTTTGCGGCGGGCGGTGGGCCGTCGAGCCTATTTCGGGCCCGTCGACGCTTCCACCGTTACGTTGACCACGTCGGTGCGAACCCAGGAATTATAGTAGTCGATAGGCTGGCCGTTCTGCCCCCAGGACACCGAAGTCACCAGCAGCAGCGGCGACGCGACCGGCACGGCGAGCAGCTTGGCCACGTCGGCAGCGGCGGCAACCGCCTCGACCGATCGACGCGCGCTGTAGATGCGGTGCCCCGCCTTCCCAAGCGACTTGTTGAGCGACCCGCCTGAAAGCACGTCGCCGGCGAGCACCGCGTCGCGCATTCCGATTGGCAGATAATTCTTCGAATAGACGGCCTCCTTGCCGTCGAGCTTGCGGAGACGCCGGAGCAGGAAGCCGGGGCTCCCCTCGGCGAGGTCGAGGGCCTTGGCGCAATGGCCCTTGAACGGCTTGACCTCCGCTTCGAGGATCTCGGTCTCGACATTGCGGCGGTTTGCATCGACTTCGCCTTCGAAGAACCCGGTCGCGACCTGCAACCCCCAGCCGGCCTGCCAAGGATCGATGACGAAGGCCCCGCGACGCGGAACAACCCGGATGCGCCGGCGATCCTCGAGCGTGCGAAGGGTCTCGCGGACCGTCGAGCGCGCCAGGTCGAACTTTCTGCAGAGCTCGCTTTCGGATGGCAGCCGCTCTCCCGGCGTGAACAGGCCGCTGTCGATTGCCGCCTCGATCGCGTCCGAGAGCTGCAGGTAGAAGGGTTGAGGCGAAGACCGGTCGATGTCTCGATCAAACAGGGTCGATTGCGCCATACTCACCTCCTATTCCGTCGGTGTCCCTCCGCTTCCGGCTGCCTGCGTCTCCCGAAGAGCGTCGTACGTCTGCATCCATTCTGGCAAGGGTCCAACGCTTTTGATATCGGTTTCGCGCAAAAGACAAGCTGGCTCGCCCGTTGCCGCACCCGCGGCGTATTGCGCGGCCCCGAGCGCTGAGAGCTCCATCTCCTCGACGACCATTATCGCACGCCCGAAGACGCTCGCGCGCATTTCGATGAAGCCGCGCGACCGCGCCCGACCACCGGTGGCGTAGATTGGCCCAGGCGGCACGCCGACAGCGGTCATGCGTTCGATCAGGCGGCGGGCGGCGAAGCTCTCCCGTTCGAGGGCGCGGCGGATGCCACGTGTGCCGGGCAGCATGGCGGCAAGCTCGCCGGGGTTTGCCGGCGGCGCGCCGGCCAGTCGGTCGCGGGCGAGAAAACCGCGGATATCGGCCTCGCGCGCTCCGGCAGCGGCCAGGTCCACGTCCATCTCCAGCACACCGAGACAGGCGATCGCCTCGCCTCCGGCCGGCGGTAGCGACAGCGCGATGGCAGGATCGACCATGCCGGGCCGCACGCCGTCGGTCTCGCCGTAGATGAGATTGGCGGTGCCGAGGGAATCGACGATGGCGCCCGGGTCGTAGCGCCGAACCGCAGCGGCCGCCATCGGATGATCATGTCCGCCCGCGACTACCAGGGTCTCGCCACTGGCGGCGCCACTTGCGAGCAGAGCGCCCCGCGTGACGCCGCCGAGGATGTAGCCGGCGGGGACGATCGGGGGCAGCGGCGGCGCCCGCGCCGCGACGAGCAGCGGCCCGATCCAGTCGCGTTCGAACACATCGAAACAGGCGGTGCGCGGCGCAAGGCTGGCACTCATGAAGGGGCGGCCGGACCACCAGGCCGCCGGATAGTCGGTCAGGGCGACCCAGGACGAGGCTTCCATCAGCTCGTCCGGGCGATGGGTGGCGAGCCACAGCCACTTCGCCGCCGTGCGATCCGGCCCGATGGCGATGCCTGACCGGGCGATCAAGGCGCCGAACCGGCCCGCGAGGCGCGCCGCCTCGTCCCGCGCGCGGACATCGAACCAGGGGATCGCAAAGCCGGTCGGAACCATGCCGGCGTCGACGCCGACTCCGTCCTCGCCAACGCCCGAGGCGGCGATGCTGCGCAACGGCGGGCCGCCGCCCGCCTCGCGCCATCCCGCGATGATCAATTCCTCGAGCAGCGCGACCAGGGCCGTCGCATCGGTCACCGGTCCAACGCCGTCGTCGCCCCGCGGCGACGGGACCGTCCTGGTGTCGACGACCGTCCCGTCCGGCGCCACCAGCACGACCTTGAGATTGGTACTGCCGATATCGATCCCGCAGTCGAGCGTCGGCATGGGGAGCGGTCGCTACCAGCGTCGGGTGAAGGACGTGCGCGTGATCTCCGCGATTTCCTTGATCATGTCGGAAGCCTCCCCAGGATCGCGCTGCCAGATCTTGCGGCCGACGACAACCCCCTGGGCACCGGCTTGGATCGACTCCCTGATGGCGCGCACCGTAGAGGCGGCGTCGCCCTCCTTCGGCCCCCCCGCCACCACGATCGGGATGTCGAGCTCATCGACAAGCTTCGCGGTCGCGTCGATGCCGGGGAAGGTGATCTTGATAATGTCGGCGCCGAGGTCGTAGCAGACCCGCGCCACCTCGAGCTCGGCCTCGATGATCTCCGGCGTGCGGGGCGCATTGAGGAACACAGGCTCCAGCATGGTCGGGATGTTCCAGCAGCTTGCCGCATTGACGGCAGCGCCAACCCGGCTGAAATAGCGCACCTTCTCCTCGTCGGTGACGTTGAAGGGCATCAGCATCTTGATGCAGTCGACTCCGAGACGCACGGCGTCCTCGACGGTGGAGACCATGCAGCCCGTCCCGGTCTCCGGCGCGTGCGTCGGCCAGAATGCGTCGATGGCAAGCACGCGGGCAAGGTGGGAGGCCCGCGCCAGATCGACCTCGGACTGCTTGACGATGCCCGAGGACACCATGAAGCCCGTAATGTCCTCGCCGATGTAGCGGCGCATCACCTTGACCGGCGCCTCGAGCGCCTCGACCCGCCCCCACACGAGGCCATGGTCGATCGGGATAACGAGAGCGGCGCGATCATCCCGCAGGACGCGGTTCATCCGATAGTTGGTGGAATAGCGGTTCGCCATTGTCCTCTCCGGTGAGTGTGCTAACCGCCAAAGCGGAGTTGGGTCTTGATGGTTTGGCCCTTGGCCATCTCGTCAACGGCCGCGCCGAAATCCCAGACTTCAAAGCGGTCGTCGATCAGGACACGCGCCTGGTCGGCAATCTCGGACATCACGTCGACCGCCTCGGGAAACTTATCGGCCAGCGAGTTCGACCCTATGATGTGGAGTTCGCGCTCATAGATGCGGAATGGATTAAACGGCACGGAATCGTGCTCGCCGTGCACGCCCACTTGCACCAGGACGCCTGTCTTCTGCACCAGGTCGAGAGCTTGATCGAGCGCGGCGCGGGACCCGGCGGCTTCGAACACGACGTCGAACGCTTCGGTGCCCAGCAGGCCGGGATCAATCGCCTCGGCCACGCCGGCGGACTTCGCGACGGCGAGTTTGCCCGGCATCGGGTCGGCGAGTACCACCCGGTTGGCCCCCCGGAGCCGGCTCACAATCGCTGTGAGCAGGCCCATCGTTCCGCCCCCAAAGACAAGCACGTCCTTCGCCAGAACCCCTTGCGAACGTTCCACGGCATGGAGCACGCAAGCGAGCGGCTCGATCATCGCCGCGAGGTTGCCGCCAAGGCTTTCCCTTACGATGAACGTGTTGCGGGCCGGGGCCGCCACGTACTCGGCCGCCGCGCCCGGGCGCCCGACCCCGATCGGGTCCAGCTTTTCACAGAGATTCGGCCGGCCCATCTTGCACCACCGGCAGACGCCGCAGGTCACGTTGGGGTCAACGGCCACGAAATCGCCCTCCCTGAGCCCGCTCACGTCGCGGCCAACCTCGACGACGTGCCCGGAAAATTCATGACCGGGGATCACGGGATAGCGCGTGCCCGGGAAACCGTGATGCAGGATGTGCAAGTCCGTCCCGCAGATCCCGCAGGAACAGGGCTTCACCAGCACCTCGTCCGGCGCGATCGACGGCACATCCGTCTCGATCACCGCTACTGAATGGTCGGATCGGATCTGAACGGCGAGCATGAATTGGGACATCCGAGGGAAATTCGATCGTCTAGGAAACGTTTGGTCCGGGGCGAGCAAGGTTCGCGGGACCGGCAAGCGCCGCCGCAACAGTCCGTTTTGGTGAACCGCGACGCATTGAACCGTCACGTCCTCGGGAATTCACCCCTGCTCTCGCGCGCGTCAGGACGATGGTGCAACTTCTCCGCGCTCGCCCTGTCCGACAGGTTCTTGTCATCTTGTACCTCTTGTACGTACAGTACTGCAATGCATGGATGCAATCAATGGCTCATCGAATGAGCCTGTCATCGACCGATCGAATCCGAACAGGTGAACTTCAGGTACGAAGCGGCCGATCCCGGACCATGCCGTCAAACGCCATCGTCCCGGATGGGACGGACCCGTCCTAGAGCCCCGGCGCGGCCGGCCGCGGGCTGCGGTGAGTCACCGCGAAGGCTGGCGCGTCCGGCGTGCCGCGATCGAGCAAGGTCTTCAGGCGGGCACCCGGATCCGACAGCACCGCCGGATCGGGGTAGCTCCGCGCCGCGATCAGCGCCTGGGCAAGACGGATGTCGCGGCCGATGGCGCCGACCGTGCCGAGCCCGGTCGCACCGACGATGCGTCCGTCGGCCCGCAAGTGGAAGAGGATCACAGCTCCGTCATTGTCCTGTCGGGTGACGGTCGAGGAACCAAGATGCGGCAGGCCGACGATCTGGAGCGACAAGTCGTACTGGTCGGACCAGAAGAACGGCACCGTGTCGCAGACCGCCTCGCCGCCCTCCAGCACCCCGGCGATCACCCGGGCATGATCCTCGGCATTCTGGAAGGCTTCGACGCGCACGAAGCGATCGAATACCGGATGCCAGAATGTGGCGACGTCGCCGCAGGCGAAGATCGCCGGATCGGACGTCCTGAGGCTGGCATCGACGCGGACCCCGACTTCGGTCGCGAGTCCCGCCGCCTCGGCAAGTTCGACATTCGCCGCCACGCCGACTCCGACGACGGCGAGGTCGCAGGGCAGCATCTCGCCGGATGAAAGCCGCGCGGCCTTCGCCACCCCGCGGACGTCCGTCTCGAATTCCTCGACCATCGCGCCCATGTGCAGGCGGACGCCCTCCGCCCGATGGCGGCTGGCCAGCATCGACGCGATCCGGTTCGGCACCACCCGCGCCAGCAACCGGTCGGATGCCTCGACGACCGTGATATCGAGATGCCGCAGCCGCGCGGAGGCGGCGATCTCGAGGCCGATGAATCCACCGCCGACGATCATCAGTCGCTTGCCACGCGCGAAGTGCTTGGCGATCTCCTGCGCCTGATCGACGCTCCTGAGGCAGTGAATATTGCCGCGGTCCGATCCCGGCACCGAGAGCCGGCGAACCCGCGAGCCGGTCGCCAGCACCAGCCGGTCATAGGCGACCGACTTCCCGTCTTCCAGATGCACGCGTCGCGCTTCGCGGTCGATCGACGTGGCGCTCACCCCGAGACGCAGGTCGACGGCCTTCCACGCCCGGTCGTCGGGCGGCCAGATCAGGCAATCGTCGAGCGACGCCGTGCCGAGCAGCACGCCCTTGGACAGCGGCGGACGCTGATAGGGCGGGTGCGGCTCCCGGCAGATCAGGGTGATCGAAAAGGGCCTGGCCGCGGCGACGAGCGCCTGCGCGAGCCGGCCACCGGCCTGCCCGCCTCCCACGATCACGATTCTTTCCGGCTGTCCGGCCATGCGCTCCGATGTCATGCCTGTCATGGAAGGGCCAGCGTACAGGCGAGTGCCGGACCGCCGCAATCGCCGATGCGGTGGCTTCCGGCCGTCGGTGATGGTATCCCATCACAAAGATCGCGCACCTGATTTCGGATCGGCTATTGAAGGGATCCGGGGGGAGACGGTTGAGCGACGATACCGACAACAGGCCGAAGCCGCGCGAAACGCAGGGAGAACGTCCGGCGAAACCCGGGCTGGCCGACGTCGCGAAACTGGCCGGCGTCGGCATCGCGACGGTCGACCGGGTGCTGAACGAACGCGGCAACGTCTCGCCCGCGACTGCGCGGAAGGTGATCGATGCCGCCCGAGACCTCGGCCTCCCGCGGATCCTGCCGCGACCCTATCGGCGCGGGGTGCGGCTCGGCGTCGTCATGGCACGTCGCGAGACCCCCTTCACCGAAAGGGTCAACGCCGCCTTCCTCAGGGTCAGCGCCACCCTCGACCGCTCGGTGATCGTCCAGCGCAGTTTCGTCGACGAGACCCAGCCGCAGGAAGTCGCCGACCACATCCTTTCGACCAATGCCGACGCCCTGATCATCTACGGCCGGGAACAGCTCGCCATCATCGACGCGGTCACGTCCCTCACCTCGCGCGGCATCCCGGTGGTGACGATGATCTCCGACATCCCGACCTCGCCGCGCCTCGCCTATGTCGGCATCGACCACTACAGCGCCGGCCGGACCGCCGCATTCTTCATGGCGCGGATGGCCCGACGCCCGGGCCCGGTCATCGTCCTGTGCAACAGTTTCGACTACCGGGCCCATGCCGAGCGCGTCAGTGGCTTCCGTGACGGACTGCGCGACCACGCCCCCGACATGACCATTCTCGAAGTCATCGAGGGCCAGGACCGCCAGGCCGAGTCCGAAGCGCTCGTCTTCGACCGGATCCAGCGCGCTCCTGAGGAGATCAGAGGCATCTACAATACGGGCGGTGCGAACCGGGCCATCGACAATGTCATCGGGCGCGTCGCCTGGACAGAGAAGCCGGTCTTCATCGGCCACGAATTGTCGATCCACACCGCCCGTATGCTGTCTGCCAACGTCATGACCCTCGTCATCGATCAGAACCCGGAAGAGCAGGTCCGGCGGGCCGTCCATGTCCTGCTCCGGCGATTCGGCCACACCGACACGCCACCGGAACCGAATGACATTCCCTTCACGATATTTGGTCCGGAAAATATTCCGCCGAACGACCAGCACAACTGAATGACGCGGTCTGGTCGCTCATGTGCCAAGTAGTTTGCAAGAATACGGTGATAAAAAACCATCACAGGAATTGCGGCTTTTGGTCCCCAACTGCCGGTAAGACGATTGACAGGGATCAATGTCCGCCCACTATCTGGGCATAATCAAATGTTGCATCAGGCAGCGGATCTCCGGGAGGGATCACGATGACCGCGGATACGATGAATTCCGACGCTCTCAAGAGAGACTACAGCCTCGTCGGCCTCGATACGAAGCGGGCCGAGGAGCGCGGGCTGGCAACCGCCGAATGGTATCACTCGCCCATTCCACGCAAGCGCCTGAAGGAACTGATGCAGCGGTCCGACGGGCCGGCGACCAAGGACATCACCATCTGGGCGGCGGCCTTCGCGATCGCGGGCCTTGGCGCGCTTCTCACCTGGGGCACGTGGTGGGCGGTTCCCTTCTTCATCGTCTACGGCATGCTCTATGGATCGTCCTCCGACGCCCGCTGGCACGAATACGGTCACCGCACCGCCTTCCGCACCCAGTGGAAGAACGACATCCTCTACGAAATCTTCTCCTTCATGGTGCTGCGCGAGCCCGAGGTCTGGCGCTGGAGCCATACCCGCCACCACACCGACACGATCATCGTCGGCCGTGATCCCGAGATCGCCGTTCCCCGTCCACCGAATGTCCTGGAGATATGCCTGTCCTTCCTCGGCATTCCCCAGGGGCGGGTCTATTTCAAGAAGATCGCCCTGCACGCGACCGGCAAGCTGACCGACGAGGAAAAGACCTTCATCCCGGAGACGGAGTGGTCGAGGGTCTGCCGCACCGCCAGGATCCACCTCGGCATCTATGTCGCGGTCGTCGCCCTGTCGCTCGTCACCTGGAGCATCATGCCGCTGATGTTCATCGGACTGCCGTCCTTCTACGGCGCCTGGTGGTATCTCACCACCGGGCTGACGCAGCATGCCGGGCTCTGCGAGGACGTCCTCGATCACCGGCTGAACTGCCGGACGGTGATGATGAATCCGATCGCCCGGTTCCTGTATCTCAACATGAACTATCACGTTGAGCATCACATGTTCCCAATGATCCCCTATTACAATCTCCCTGCCCTGCATGAGGAGATGAAGGACGACACGCCGAAGCCCTATACCGGCTTCTGGGACGCCTACAGCGAGATTGTCCCGACCGTGCTGCGGCAGGTGAAGGAGCCCGGCTACTACGCCAAACGGGAACTGCCGCCGACGGCGCGGCCTTTCACCCCGCCCGGCACGTCGCCAACAAGCGTCGCAGCCGAGTGACAGCCGGTCCCGGTCGCTTGCGCGGCCGGACGGCGTGATCCCAGCGGCTCAGTCGGTGAAGAAGACCTGCTCCATCCGCGCCCACCACTCGCCTTCCTTGCGGGTGGGAAAGGGCTCCTGCAGCGGGCCGCAGATATCCCACCAGCGCTGGGTCTCCTCCGAGGCAGCCATCTTCTCCATGTCCGCGGCATAGTCGGTCCCATGATATTCGAAATAGGCAAACAGCAGGTTCTCCGGCTCCTTGAGGAAGATCGAGTAGTTGCGGATGTTGCATTCGGCGATCATCTCGAGCACCGACGGCCAGACATCGGCGTGGAGCCGCTTGTATTCCTCGACCGTTCCCGGCTTGAGGGTCAGGACCTGGCCCATGCGTTCCATTTTGCGATTCCTCCCCTTGCGGATCTGCGTTGCGCGACTGTCGGCAATAGACGAACCGCACCGGCATTTGAAGTAGGCTGCCCATGACCCGGCCCGTCGGCATGGTGATCGTCGGCGCCGGGCATGCGGGCGGGCGCGCCGCGCAGGCGCTGCGCGAGTCCGGCTGGACCGGACCCCTCACCGTGATCGGCTCCGAAAGCCATCCGCCCCACGAACGTCCGCCCCTGTCGAAAGAGATGCTGGCCGGCACCAAGACCGCCGAAGACTGCGCCCTCCTCGACCGGGACTTCTACCGGGAGCACGACATCGATCTCCGCCTCGACGCCACGGCGATCGCGATCGACCGCGGGCGCCGCGAGGTCCGGCTCGGCGACGAGAGCGTCATTCCCTACAAGCGGCTGCTGCTGGCGACGGGCGCCGAGCCACGCCGCCTTCCGGTTCCCGGCGCGACCCGCGACGGCGTGCACACCGTCCGCACCATCGCCGACTCGCTCGCCCTCAAGGGCCGACTTGTCGGAGGCGCGCATCTCGTCATCATCGGCGGCGGCTTCATCGGCCTCGAGGTCGCGTCGAACGCCGTCGCCCTCGGCTGCAAGGTCACGGTGATCGAGACCGGCAAGCGCCTGCTGATGCGGGCGGTGCCGCCGGAGATATCCGAGCGGATGCGCGCGCGCCACGCGGTGGCGGGGGTCGATATCCGCCTTGGTCGCCAGGTTACCGGGATCCTCGGTGACAGCCAGGTTACAGCGGTCAGGCTCGACGACGGATCGGAGATCGCCTGCGACGCGGTTCTCGTCAGCATCGGCGCGGTTCCGAGAGTGGCGCTTGCCGAAGCCGCCGGCCTCGCGGTCGACAACGGCATCCTCGTCGACGCCACCTTGCGCACCTCCGATCCCGACATCTTCGCCGCCGGCGACGTCTGCGCCTTCGATCATCGGCTCTTCGGCGACCGCATCCGCCTCGAAAGCTGGAAGAACGCGGAGGAACAGGGGCCGATCGCCGCGCATAACATGCTGGGCGCCGGCGAGGAATGCGACGCCGCTCCGTGGATGTGGTCCGATCAATATGACATGACCATCCAGATCGCCGGCCTCCCGGATCGCGCCGTCCGGGCAGTCGAGCGTCCGCTCGGCGACAAGGCGGTGGTCGTCTTCCACCTCGCCGCGGACGGACGGCTGGTCGGCGCCAGCGGCTACGGCACCAGTGGCGAAATCGGCCGCGCCATCCGGCTCGGTCAGATGATGATCGAACGGGGCCTCTGTCCCGATCCGGCCGCCCTCGCCGACCCGCTGGTGAACCTCAAGGCCCTGATGCGGCAACAAGCGGCCTGACGCGGCGGCAAATCCAAACAAACCCAACCCTTCGGAGGAGTCCAGTCCGTGCAGAAAATCCTGATCTTCCAGTCGCTCTGGGCAATGGAACGGCGCCACACCGACGGCATCGAGCGCAGCCTCGAGGAAAATATCGAGATGATCGCAGGTGCCGGCTATGACGGCATCAGCTCGGACTGGCGGGACCGCGACACGGTCCGGCGGATTTCCGCCCTCCTCAAGCAACACGGCCTGACCGCCGAAGGCCAGTGCTTCCCGGCGACTGTCGACGATCTCAAGCCGGTGCTCGAGATCGCGACGGAGTCCGGGCTTCACCATCTCGACATCCAGCCGAATGTCCGGCCGCGTCGGCTGCAGGACTGCATCCCGCTGCTCGAGGGCTGGCGACGCCTCTCCGAGGAAGTCGATTTCCCGGTCTATGTCGAGACCCACCGCGACCGGATGACGACCGATCTCTTCTTCACCCTCGACCTGCTCGACTGCTTCCCCGATCTCAAGCTGCTCGGCGACATCTCGCACTTCCTCGTCGGGCGCGAGTTCGAATGGCCGATCGACGAGGTCAATCACGGCTACATCCACCGCGTCCTCGACAGCGCCTGGGCGTTTCACGGGCGCGTCGCCAGCCGCGAGCAGGTCCAGATCGAGATATCCTTCCCGCATCACAAGATGTGGCTCGATCTCTTCCTCGACTGGTGGGAATACGGCTTCAGGAGCTGGAAGCGCCGCGCCGGGCCGGACGAAACGCTCGCCTTCACCTGCGAACTCGGCCCCAAGCCCTACGCGATCACCGGTCCCGATGGCAACGATACCACGGATCGCTGGGCCGAGGCGCTGATGATGAAGGATCTGGTCAGGGCGCGATGGGATTCGCTAGCCGCGTGAGATAGAGTGGCATCCGCCTGATCGAAAAACATCACCAACGGATTGGGCACGGGTGTTTCCAGTCCGCCAACAATCCGCCATGGTGATCGACGGAAGGCGGCCGCTGCGCCGCCTTGCTAGGGCTTCGGTCTCGGACCGGGCATTTCAATGGGAGGAAATTCCGAATGAAGAAGTATCTGATCGGCGGCATTGCCGCTGCGGTCATGCTGACGGGCGCGACCGCCCTTCAGGCCCAGGAGCGCATCACCTACCTGCTGCACTCGACGCCGACCAACGTGTTCTGGCAGGCGGTCAAGCTCGGCTTCGACGACGCCTGCGCCGAGATCCAGGCCGATTGCCAGATGGTCTTCCTGCAACAGGATGGCAATTTCCAGGAGCAGCTCAACAACCTTGAGGCGGCCCTCGCCAACAACCCGACCGGCATCATCACCACCTTTGCCGGCGGCAACATCTTCGACGAGGCGCTGCAGCGGGCGCAGGATGCCGGCGTTCCGATCATCGCCTCGAACGTCGATCATCCGGACGGCAAGTTCCGCCTCGCCTATGTCGGCCAGGATCTCGAGCAGGCCGGCTACGATCTGGCCGAAGCCCAGTCGAAGAACTTCCCGGCCGATGGTCCGATCCATGTCCTGATCGGCGTCAGCGGCCCCGGCCAGGTGTGGTCCGAGACCCGCGCCGCCGGCGTCGAGCGCTTCATGAAGGAATACATCGCCGCCAATCCGGACCGCGAGATCACCTACGAGCGGATCGACTCCGGCCTCGACCTGTCGACGACCGGCCAGCGCGTCGCCGCCTACGTCCAGGCCACCCCGACCACCGCCTATTTCGACACCGGCTACTGGCATGCCGGCGCCGCGGTTACGCTTCGCGATCTCGGCAAGAAGCCGGGTGAGGTCCTGCTCGCCGGCTTCGACCTGGTGCCGGTGGTCTTCGACGAGATGAAGAGCGGCTATATCCAGCTGACGGTCGACCAGCAGCCCTACCTGCAGGGCTACTACCCGGTCCACCAGCTCTACCTGCTGAACAACTACAAGTTCCCGCCATTCGACATCAACACCGGCAAGGCGCTGATCACGCCGGACGATGTCGACGCCCTGCTCGACCTGTCGCAGAAGGGCATCCGTTAGGCAGAACCGGCCTCAACGCCCAACCCGGACCGCGCTCGGCGCGGTCCGGGACACTGTTCGGGGGGAAAATGCAGTCCATCACCAAGGCGCTCCTGTCTCGACCCGAGATCAGCGCGCTGGTCATGCTCATCGTGGTCGTCGTCGGCTTCAGCCTGTACGCGCCGCAGTTCATGACCTACGCCAACATGCGCGTGCTGCTTTTCGCGCTGCCGGAACTCGGCATCGTCGTGCTTGGCGTGGGTATCCTGATGATCGCCGGCGAGTTCGATCTTTCGGTCGGCTCGGTCTTCGCGCTTTCGCCACTGATCATGGTGCTCGCCGCCGGCCGCTGGGGCTTCGATCCCTATCTCGCGATCGTAATCGGCCTCGGCGTCGCGGTCCTGGTCGGCTACCTCAACGGCTGGATCACGCTGAAGTTCAACATCCCCAGCTTCGTCACCACCCTCGGCATGCTTTTCATGGCGCGCTCGGCCGCGGTGGTCCTCTCGGGTGGCTTTCCCCCGCCCTTTCCCTCGGACTTTCCCACCGACCTCTTCGTCGACGACCTCGGGTTGTTCCGCACGACGATGATCTGGTTCGCGGGCTTCGCCGTGATCCTCGGCGTGATGCTTCACTTCTCCAATCTCGGCAACTGGATCTACGCTACCGGAGGCCAGCCCCAGGCGGCATCGGACATGGGCATCAATACCCGCCGCGTGAAGATGCTCTGCTTCATGCTGTGTTCCTTCCTCGCCGGCTTCGCGGGCATGGTGACGACGCTTCGCCTCAGGTCGGCGCTGCCTTCGCTTGGCGAGGGCGTCGAGCTTCAGGCGATCGCCGCGGCCGTGATCGGCGGGACGGCGCTGACCGGCGGCATCGGCTCGATGATCGGCTTCATCGTCGGCACGACCCTGATCCGCGTCATCGACAACGGCCTGGTCATGTCCCGCATCGATGCGAACTGGTTCAAGTTCGCGATCGGCGCGCTGACCATCCTCGCCGTCATTCTCAACACCTGGGTGCGTCGCCGCGCCAGGGCCATGAAGTGAGGAGCGGGCGATGGCCGAGATCCTTCACGAGCACGCGCAGTCGGAGCAGGAATTCGTCAAGCCGACGGCGAATGCGCTGGTCCGCTGCGAGGGACTGGAGAAATGGTACGGCAGCGTCCAGGCGCTGACCGGGGTCGACTTCCACGCCGAGCCCGGCGAGATCGTCGGGCTTGTCGGCGACAATGGTGCCGGCAAGTCGACGCTGATCAAGATCCTGTCGGGCGCCGAGCAGCAGACCAAGGGCAAGATCTTCTTCGATGGCAAGGAGGTGAAGCTGACCTCGCCGAAGAAGGCGATGGCCCTCGGCATCGAGACCATCTACCAGTACACGGCGATGGTCCCGGCGATGTCGATCGCGCGGAACATGTTCATCGGCCGCGAGCCGCTGACCGGCCTGAAGATCGGCGGTATCGGCATCATGGACCAGAAGTCGATGGTGGCGCATGCCACCAAGTCGATGACCAACATCGACCTGACCCGGCGCTCGCCGAACACGACAGTCGAGGAGCTGTCCGGCGGCCAGCGCCAGGCGGTCGCCATCGCCCGCGCGATGTACTTCAAGTCGAAGCTCCTGATCCTCGACGAGCCGACCAACCACCTCTCGGTCAAGGAGACCAACAAGGTGCTCGACTATGTGGTGTCGCTGAAGGAACAGGGCATCGGCTCGATCTTCATCAGCCACAACCTCCACCACATCTACCCGATCGCGGACCGGATCGTGGCGATGGCGCGCGGCGCCAAGATCATGGACGTGCGGAAGGAAGATACCTCGGTCGACGACATGACCGAGATGATCGTCTGAGGCGAGTGCCGATCGCCCTCACCCGAACAGCGAACTGACGGAGAACCGAACGTGGACGTGAAAGCAGCAGTAGCCTTCGAGGCCGGCAAGCCGCTCGAGGTCGCAACGGTCCAGCTCGAGGGGCCGAAAGCCTTCGAGGTGCTGGTCGAGATCAAGGCGACCGGCATCTGTCACACCGACGAATTCACCCTCTCCGGAGCCGACCCCGAGGGCCTCTTCCCCGCCATCCTCGGCCACGAGGGCGCCGGCGTCGTCGTCGAGGTCGGCGAAGGCGTCACCAGCGTCAAGCCGGGCGACCACGTCATCCCTCTCTACACGCCGGAATGCCGGCAGTGTCCGTCCTGCCTGTCGCGCAAGACCAACCTCTGTACCGCGATCCGCGCCACCCAGGGACAGGGCCTGATGCCGGACGGGTCGTCGCGCTTCTCGCTCGACGGCAAGCCGCTCCACCACTACATGGGCTGCTCGACCTTCGCCAACTACACCGTCCTGCCGGAGATCGCGGTCGCCAGGATCCGCGAGGACGCCCCCTTCGACAAGGTCTGCTACATCGGCTGCGGCGTCACCACCGGCATCGGCGCGGTGATCAACACCGCCAAGGTCGAGATCGGCGCCAAGGCCGTCGTCTTCGGCCTCGGCGGCATCGGACTCAACGTCATCCAGGGCCTGCGGCTGGCCGGCGCCGACATGATCATCGGCGTCGACATCAACAACGACAAGAAGGAATGGGGCGAGCGCTTCGGCATGACCCATTTCGTCAATCCGAAGGAAATCGATGGCGATATCGTTCCCTATCTGGTCGACATGACCAGGAAGGGCGCCGACCAGATCGGCGGCGCCGACTATACCTTCGACTGCACCGGTAACGTCACCGTCATGCGCCAGGCGCTCGAATCCTGCCATCGCGGCTGGGGCGTCTCGGTCGTCATCGGCGTCGCGCCGTCCGGCGCGGAGATCGCCACCCGCCCCTTCCAGCTGGTCACCGGCCGGGTCTGGAAAGGCACCGCCTTCGGCGGCGCACGCGGCCGCACCGACGTGCCGAAGATCGTCGACTGGTACATGGAGGGCAAGATCGAGATCGATCCGATGATCACCCACACCCTGCCGCTTGGCGACATCAACAAAGGCTTCGATCTCATGCATGCGGGCGAGTCGATCCGCAGCGTGGTGGTCTACTGACCGGCCGACACCCCGGACCACATCAGGATTTCAGGAAACAGGAATGACCGATACGACGACAGCCACCTGGGTTGAGGCATGCGCCAGGGACGACATCGAGCCGGAGGACGTGATCCGCTTCGACCATGACGGCCACACCTACGCGATCTACCGCTCGCCGGACGACCACTTCTACTGCACCGACGGCATCTGCACCCACGAGCACGCCCACCTGTCGGACGGCCTGGTGATGGACGAGATCATCGAATGCCCGAAGCATAACGGGCGCTTCGACTATCGCACCGGCGAGGCCAAGGGGGCGCCGGTCTGCATCGACCTCCGCACCTATCCGGTCAGAATCGAGGACGACAAGGTCCTCATCCGGATCAGCTGAAAAGGCGGCAGGATCCGGCTCAGTCCGGATCGGCCCCCTCCCCGAGTTCTTCGTCGGCGATCTTCGGACGCAGGTAGCGCCCGACGATCAGGGGCGCGAGGAAGCCGACGATGGCAAAGGTCCAGAGTCCGATCGCAAGCGGCGACGACCAGAGGATCGACCAGTCGCCATCCGAAATGGTCAGCGCCCGCCGCAGGTTCTTCTCCATCTCGTTGCCGAGCAGCACGCCGAGGATGATCGGCACCAGCGGCACGTCGAGCTTCCTCAACAGATAGCCGAGGACACCGAAGGCGATCATCACGATCAGGTCGAAGCTCGATCCCGATATGCCATAGATGCCGACGAATGAGATCATCGCCACTGTCGGCATCAGGAACCGGGGCGGAACCAGGAGCACACGCACGAACAGGCTGACCATCGGGATGTTGATCAGCAGCAGCATGACGTTGGCGAGAAACAGCGCCGCGATCAGCCCCCACACGACGTCCGGGTTGGATTGGAAGAGCAGTGGTCCCGGCGTCACGTTGAGGGTGAGCAGCATGGCAAGCAGCACCGCGGTGGTGCCGGATCCCGGAACGCCGAGCGCCAGCATCGGCACCAGCGCGCCTCCCGCCGCCGCGTTGTTGCCCGCCTCGGGAGCCGCGACGCCGCGCGGGTCGCCCTTGCCGAACGTATTGTCCTTGTCGGACAGCCGCTTCTCGAAGGTATAGGAGATGAACGAGCCGAGCGAGGCTCCGGCTCCGGGGAGGACGCCGGCAATGAAGCCGAGCACGGTACTCCGCAACATCGCGCCGATCGTCTGCCTGATCATCCGGAGCGGGGCCGTCACTCGCCCGAGCGTCAGCCGCCCTGCTCCCGCCTCTCCCTCGCCACGGTGCTCGAGGAACAGAAAGACTTCCGAGATGGCGAACAAGCCGACGATGGCTACGAGGAAGTGGATACCGTCATAGAGGTAGACGTCATTGAAGGTGAAGCGCGGCACGCCAGTCTGGTGGTCAACGCCGATCATCGCGATGCCAAGCCCGATCGCCGCCGCGATCGCCGCCTTTGCCTGGTTGCGGCTGGCGACCCCGCCGAGGGTGGCGAAAGCCAGCGTATAGAGCGCGAAATACTCCGCCGGCCCGAACAGCAATGCGACCTTGACGAGCAGCGGCGCCAGAAAGACGAGGCCGATCGTGGCGATGAAGGCCCCGACGAAGGAAGCGATCCCCGACAGCGCCAGCGCCTCGCCCGCCTGCCCCTTGCGCGCCATCGGATAGCCGTCGAGGGTTGTCATCAGCGCCGGCTCGTCGCCGGGAATGTTGAGCAGGATCGACGAGATGCGCCCGCCATACATCGCCCCGTAATAGACACTGGTCAGCAGGATCAGCGCCGGCGTCGCCGGAAGCCCGAGCGTGAAGGCGAGCGGGATGAGGATCGCGACGCCATTGGCGGGCCCAAGCCCCGGCAGCGCGCCGATGATCGTCCCCAGAAAGCAACCGATCACGGCCAGGCCAAGGTTCTGGAGGGTCAGTGCGACCGCGAAGCCGTCGAGCAGCGAGTTGATCGCGTCCATATGTCAGAACCCCCAGGGACCGCGGGCAAGCGAGAGCCCGAGAATAAGGTGGAAGACCACATAGATGCCGACCGCGATCGCGACACCGCCCACCGCCGCCGCGACCGGCCCCGAACCCAGTCGCCAGCCCAGCAATCCGGCGGCGACCGCGGTGGCGACGACGAAACCGATCCGCGGCAGAACCATCGCGTAGGCGATCATCACCGCCACGGCGAAGACGATCTCGAGCAGCCGGGCCGGCGCCGGCCAGTCCGGCGCCGGGTCGGGCCGGACGATGGGATAGATCCCGCCGACGCCAAGCACGACACCGACGATGATCGGAAACGCGCTCGGCCCCAGTGGATCGACGATGAACCCCGTCTCGATCTCGGTCGCCTGCCAGATGAAGAACGCGGCAAGCAGAATGCAAACGACGCCGAAAACCCGGTCGCTCATCGTCGGTCCTCCATTGTCGGCTGGCCCCGGCTGAACCGGCCTACTTGATCAGGCCGATTTCCTTCGACAATGCCTGGGTGTTGGCGACCTGGTCGGCAACAAAGGCCTGGAAAGCGTCGCCGGACAGATCGAGCGGCATGAGGCCGTTATCCGCCATGATCTTCTTCCACTCGTCCGAGCCATAGACCTTGGAAATCGCATCGACCCAGAATTGATAGGCGTCGTCCGACATGCCGGCCGGCGCGTAGAAGCCGCGCCAGTTGGCTCCGACCGCGTCAATGCCCTGCTCCTTGGCGGTCGGGTAGTCCGAGAATTCGCCCGGCAGGCGATCCGACGACAGCACCGCAAGGATCTTGATGTCGCCGGAATCGGCAAAGCCCTTGGCCTCCGAAATGTCGCCCGAGAATGCCTGCACATGGCCACCGAGCAGCTGGGTCACCGCCTCGCCGCCGCCTTCGAAGGCGACGTATTTGATCTTCCGGACATCGTCGATGCCGGCGGCCTTGGCGGCGATCAGCACCTTGAGATGATCCCAGCCGCCGACCGCCGAGCCGCCGGCGACAGCGATCGAGGACGGGTCGGCCTTGATCCGGTCCATCAGCTCGGGAAGCGTGTTGATGTCGGAGTCGGCGGCGACGGCGATCACCCCGTAATCCGAACCGACAGCCCCCACCCAGCGCACCTGGTCCATCGTGTTGCCCGGGAAAGCGCCCTGAGCAAGCCGGGTCGACGTCGCCGACGACGCCGCAACGATCAGGTCGTTGTCGTCGTTGCGCTTGTTGACGACCTCGGCATAGGCCACGCCGCCGCCACCGCCCGCCAGGTTGGTCACCTGGACCGGGCCCGGAACGATCTTGAGATCATAGAGGGCCTTCCCCACCTGCCGGCAGGTGAAGTCCCAGCCGCCGCCGGCATTGGCCGGGGCGATGCATTCCGTGTTTCCCGGATCGAAGGACATGGCCGGTGCGCTGAACGCTCCGACGGCGACGAGCACGGCGGCCACCGAAGCGGCGCGGCGGGCAACAGATCTGGTCATGGCGCTTCCTCCTGCAATCTTCTTTTTATGGCGGTCCTCGATGGGGCGGCCTGTCGCGATTAATGCACCTTGTTGGTGCGGTGTCCAATGCCGATCGGACGGCGTGGCTCCTCCGATCGGACAAAATTAACGGTTGCCGGACCATGCTGACGAATCGATTCACCTGATTCGGGGACAGGGGCTGGTATGGGCGTAGTGATTGCGTTTCGTCCGAAATGCGACGAGTTCACCGCTGAGGACGACGATACCGACATCGACCTCTACACCGCCGTCGATGTCGCGATCCGCGACTTGCGCGAGATCATCCGTCACTGGGGAGAGCCCGCCGGCCTCGACCAGGCCGAAGCCTGCAAGGAAATGCTGGAGCGCGTCTACCGCGCC
>NZ_JAGRLA010000146.1 GCF_020442045.1 Bauldia sp.
AGCTTGTGCTGCTCGCGCTCTTCCTCCTCCAGCACCTGGTCGCGCCATTCCTCGAAATGCGCGAAGCCCTTGTCGAGGCGCCGCGTCGTGCCGCGGTCGAGCCAGACGGTGGCGCGCGACACGCGCTCGAGAAAGCGGCGGTCGTGCGAAATCAGGATGATCGCCGAGGTCGAGCGCGACAACTCGCCTTCCAGCCACTCGATTGTCTGGAGGTCGAGATGGTTGGTCGGCTCGTCGAGGAGCAGGATGTCGGGCTGCGGAGCGAGTGTCCGCGCCAGCGCCGCGCGCCGCGCCTCGCCGCCCGAAAGCGTCGCCGGCGCCTCGTCGCCGGTCAGGCCGAGATGCTCGAGGAGGTAGCTTGCGCGATGCGGATCATCGGCCGGCCCGAGCCCGGATTCGACATAGGCGCGCACGGTCGCGAACCCGTCGAGGTCCGGCACCTGGGGCAGATAGCGAACCGTCGCGTCGGGCTGGCGAAACACCGTCCCGTCCTGCGGTTCGACCTGACCCGCGGCGATCTTCAGGAGGGTGGACTTGCCCGACCCGTTGCGTCCCACCAGTGCGATCCGGTCTCCCGCCGACGCCTGCAGCGCTGCGCCATCGAGCAGCGGCGTGCCGCCGAAGGTCAGCCGGATGTCGTCGAGCTGGAGAAGCGGCGGCGCCATCGTCAGGCCCCGGCCGGTTCGGCAAAATGCGCCACCAGCAGCGCGCGCCCCTCGCCCAGCGTGATCGACAGCGCGCCGCGAACCTCGTTCGAGATGGTCAGCGACGACCCGAACGGCACGGCCGCGCCGTCGAGCGGCCACTTGGCGCCTCGCACGGTCAGCCCGGTCAGCGGCGTGAAGCCGAGGATGCTGAACAGCGTTCCATCGGGAAAGTCGAAAGCGGCATCCCCGGTGAGAAGCGGCCGGCCTTCCTGATCGCCGCTCGACAGCACCACCGGCATGCCGCCTTCGGCAAGCCGGATGGCGGCGGCAAGATGCAGAAACGCATGATCCGCGCGCCGGCCACCGAACGCGCCCGCCAGCACCAGCGAGGTCGCGCCGCGCGCCAGCGCAGCCTCGACGGCGATCTCGCCATCCGTCATGTCCTTTTCCGCCGGAAAGATCTCCGTTGGAATACGCTCGAACCGACCGCGCAGCCCCTCATCGACAGAATCGAAATCGCCGGTCCACAGCTCCGGGTCGAGGCCGAGCGCTTCGGCGTGGCGAATGCCCGAATCCGCCGCGATCGCCCGCGCGCCCGCGACCTGGTCGCGAAGCCGTGGCGTCGGCGAGAGGTCGCCCCCGAGAAGAATGACGAAGTGGCTCATGACGGGGCCTTTAGCACGCGCGGCCTCGGAAGCAACAGCGCTCCGCCCATGGCGGGGCCCAACATTGCCCTTGCCTCGCGCCCCGGCCCGCTCTAAGTCTCAAGGCGCTCTAACGGGGTGCCGGCTGCGTGAAGACGTAGCCCGGCTGAGAGGCATAGCGGAATTCCGCGCCAACCCGCTGAACCTGATCCGGATCATACCGGCGGAGGGATTAGACGCTCACGACCAGGCGCCTCATTCCCTTTCAACACGAACCGAAAGGAGGCGCTGATGCGCTGCACGATACTCACGACTTCGATCGCCCTCGCACTGCTCGCCGGCCCCGTCCAGGCGGCCGGGAAGCTGACCGTCTACACCTATGAGAGCTTCACCGCCGAATGGGGTCCCGGCCCGATCGTCGAGAAGGCCTTCGAGGAAACCTGCGGCTGCGACATCGAGTTCGTGTCCGTCGCCGACGGGGTGGCCCTGCTCAACCGCCTCAAGCTGGAAGGTGCTGCAACCGAGGCAGACATCGTGCTCGGCCTCGACACCAATCTGACCTACGAGGCGCGCCAGACCGGCCTGTTCGCGCCGCACGGGGTGGATCTGGCCTCGGTCGATGTTCCCGGCGGCTGGTCCGACGACATGTTCGTACCCTTCGATTACGGATACTTTGCCGTGGTCTACGACACCGAGACGGTTTCCGAGCCGCCGGCGAGCCTCCGCGACCTCGTCGAGGGCGACCCGGCGGTCAAGATCGCCATCCAGGACCCGCGCACCTCGACGCCTGGCCTCGGCCTGCTCCTGTGGATGAAGGCCGTCTATGGCGACGATGCCGCCGACGCCTGGGCGAAGCTCAAGGATCGCGTGCTGACGGTGACGCCGGGCTGGTCGGAGGCCTACGGGCTGTTCACCGGTGGCGAGGCGCAGATGGTGCTTTCCTACACCACGTCTCCGGCCTATCACCGCATCGCCGAGGACAACGACCGCTACGCGGCCGCGGCCTTCGCCGAGGGCCACTATCTGCAGATCGAGGTCGCCGGCATCACGGAAAAGGGCGCCGCAAATCCGCTCGCGAAGGAATTCATCGCCTTCATGACGGGACCCGGCTTCCAGGATGCCATACC
>NZ_JAGRLA010000147.1 GCF_020442045.1 Bauldia sp.
CGGAAGACGCCCCCTTCGTCGTTCCCGAATACCGGTGAGGCGCGGCATGTATTCCTGTTTCCACAGCGTCGGCCTTCCATCGCGATCCCTGACCGAGGCCATCGATCTTGTCGCCGGCGCGGGCTATACGGCGATCGAGCTGAATGCCGAGACGCTGCCCTGGGCGCCGCCCCATATCACCCCGGAGACCGGCGCCGCGGAGAGGGCGGCGGTGAAGGCCGCATGTGCGTCGCGCGCCCTCGCGATCCCTGCCGTCGGTGCGCATGTCGCCATGGTCGAGGAGGACCCCGCATCGCGGGCCGCCGCCATCGCCTTCGTCAATGGCTGTACCGATATCGCCGTCGATGTCGGCTCGCCCTTCGTCCATATCCTCTCCGGCCCGAAGCCCGACAACGTCGATCGGAGCACGGCTTGGGCATGGTTCATGGAGGCGGTGGAGCAAACCGTGGCCTATGCCGCCGCACGCAACGCCGATCTCGGCATCGAGGCGATCGCCGGGCATCTGTTCCACGGCGTCGACGACTATCACGCGATGCGGAGGGACATTCCGGGCGTCCCGTTCAAGGTCAATTTCGACCCGAGCCATCTCGAGGTTCAGGCGGAGGACCCGCGTCGCGTCGTCGATGAGCTGGCCGACCTCGTCGGCCACGTGCATCTCAAGGACGGCAAGGGCGTCTATCCGCAGTTCGCGTTCCCGCCACTCGGGCAGGGCAGCATCGACTTTCCGGCCCTCGTCGCCGGTCTGAAAGGTGCCGGCTACAAGGGCGCGCTATCGGTCGAATACGAGGCCCAGGTCTACGGATATCGCGAGACCGAAGACGAAATCCTGCGGAACGGGATTGCCTTCTGCGATGGATTGCTCGCCGGTCAGTGACCCGGTGTGACGAGCCCTTATCCGCCGATGGCGCGCCTCTCCGGTTCCCGGTGATGAAAAGCACTCATTTCCCGGCCTTCTCAATCAGAGGTGTCGGCGCTAGTCTTATTGCTCTTGCGTGAGCAGGATCGCCTGTCCGCCCGGATCCAACGGATTCGATAACGAAACGGCAGGTGCCCGTT
This sequence comes from Bauldia sp., assembly GCF_020442045.1. GTDB lineage: Bacteria > Pseudomonadota > Alphaproteobacteria > Rhizobiales > Kaistiaceae > Bauldia. The sequence goes on from NZ_JAGRLA010000147.1 coordinate 1,057, forward strand.
GGTGACCGTCGGGGAGGGGCGTCACGTGACAACGACCGATATTGGAACCCGTGACCGGCGTGGTGACTGGCGTCCGCCGAACAACATCAAGTCGCCGCCGCTCTTCGAATGGCCCATCCGGCCGATTCCGACCCTGAAATGGTTCTTCGGCTGGCAAGGCTATATCTTTCCGTGGAACGCGCTTTATCTCGCTATCGCGACCGTCACGTGGCTCTGGCTGACGCCTGACATCGAGACCATGCGGAACCTCGAGGTCGGCTGGATCGCGGTCATCCTCCTCCGCAACATGGGCCTGATCTTCCTCGTCTGCGGCGCCTGGCATCTTCGCCTCTACGTCCAGCGGGCGCAGGGCACGGACTACAAGTACAACGGCAAGTGGCTCGCCCGCGACAATCCGATCTTCCTGTTCCGGAACCAGGTCCTCGACAACATGTTCTGGACCGTCGTCGGCGCGGTGCCGATCTGGTCGGCCTATGAGGTGTTGTCGCTATGGGCGATGGCGAACGGCTACATCCCGTATGTCGATTTCGCTGCCCATCCGGTCTATTGCATCATTCTCCTGCTGCTCATTCCGCTGTTCCGCGAGGTCCATTTCTATCTGGTCCACCGGCTGATCCACTGGCCGCCGCTCTACCGCACGGTCCATGCCCTGCATCACAAGAACGCCAATCCCGGACCGTGGTCGGGAATGGCGATGCATCCGGTCGAGCATGCGCTCTATTTCTCGGGCGTGCTGATCCACTGGATCATCCCGTCCCATCCGATCCACGTCATCTTCCACCTGCAGCATCTCGCCTTCACCCCGTCGCAGGGCCATTCCGGGTTCGAGCGGGTGATCATCAAGGGAAATGCCGCGGTCAGGACCGGCGACTATTTCCACTACCTCCATCACAAATACTTCGAGTGCAATTACGGCAACGACCTGATGCCGATCGACGCATGGTTCGGGACGTATCACGATGGCTCGGACGAGGCGCAAGCGCGGATGAACGAGCGCTTCATGAAGCGGAGCAAGCAGAGCGGCGGCGGGTAGAGGCGTTGCGGGTGGTCAGCCCGCCTTCAGGTCGAGCAGGGCGGCGGCCGCCGTCTCGTCGGTCACCAGCGTATTGCAGCCGATCCGGCTGATGGCCGCGGCGATCGCTACTGCCCGGTGCGCGCCCCCGGTCGCGATGACGAGGTGGCCCGCCTTGCGAAGACGATCGAGGTCGATGCTCATCACCCGCTCGTTGAGCGGGTGATCGACGCTTCGCCCGTCGCGGTCGAGGAAATTGCAGAGCACGTCGGAGACCGCACCCTTTGCCACGACCTCACCGAGTTCTTCGCCGGTCACCATCGACGCGCTGAGGGAGGTGGATTCCCGCCCGATGTCGCCGACGCTGAGCACCGCGATATCGAGGGACTTGGCCAGTTCGAGGATGCGGTCGAGCCCGCATTTTTCGATCAGCCGCGTCCTCGTCTCGGCCGAATCGACGAATGCCGGAGCGACGAAGAGGTAGCAATCGGCGCCGAAGCGTGTCGCCATCCGCCAGCTGAATTCCAGGGGGTTGCTGTCGCGCGCCTCGACCATGCCGCCGAGCAGCGAGACGATCTTGACGCCGCTCCGGCGTGCCGGGCGAAGGCTGGTCAACGATGCCGTAAGCGTTCGGCCCCAGCCGACGCCGACCGTCATGTCTTCGGTCACGACCTGCGACAGGAACTGCCCGAGCGCGATGCCGACCGAACGGGCGGCAGCGTCGCCGCTCGCTCCGGGAACGACGATCGCCTCATCGAGGTCGAATACCTGTTCGAGCTGGCTGGCGAGGGCGACGCAGGCGCTTTCGGATTCGTTGATCCAGATCTGGACGTCGCCGCGTTCGGCCGCTTCGTTGAGCAGGCGGATCACCGTGCCCCGGCTGACGCCCAGTCGCTCCGCGACCTCCTTCTGGGTCAGGCCCTGGCTGTGATAGAGCCACGCCGCGCGGATGCGAAGATCATTGTCCTCCGAGACCACCGGCTGGCCGAGGCGCTTCAGTCTTGCCATGCCAGTCTCTCCCGGCGCGGGTTGGTCCGGATGGTTGCGGCACCGGCTCGCGATCGCCACGTCAGCACCGGAGGAAGATGCGTTTCGGCGGCAGGCTGCCTGCTTCGCCGGCCCCGGTCAACATTGCCCGGCGCCAGCTCGTCCGCCGATGCCACCGAGCCGGTCGCCTGGTTCGTTCCGCCGCATGTCACGTCGGCCGGCTACCTTGCCGGCATCGGCCCGCACAATATCCTGTCTGTCCGTCCGTCCTGCGACCACCGAGGCCCTCACTCGACTGCACCGCTCGACAGCCGGACGTTGGAAATTTCTGGACGAACCCACGCGTATAATAAATCATGAGGATGCGATCAGGGAGACGGCGGAGGCCGGGATCGCGACAGGCAAACGGGGACCGGGCGCGCGCGATTTTGACGAGATGCCAAAACTGAAGCGGTCACGATCCTTTGAATGTGCCGAACGCGGAGCGAATGGACATTCGCCGACCGTTTCATTGCCGACAGCTTCGGCTCGACCCTCCCGCATGTCGAGCGAATGACAGGCCTGACCCCGTCAGGCGACCAACCGCGCAAGGCACGGCCGGCAGATGACATTTTCCGCCCTTGATTCAGCGATCACCGGACCGCTCTTCGCGGCCGATGCCATGCGCGCGGTGTTCGACGACCGGGCGCGGATCGCGGCAATGCTGCGGGTAGAGGCCGCGCTGGCGCGGGCGGAGGCGAAATCCGGCCTGGTCGACAAGGCGCTGGCCCCGGCGATCGACCGCATCTCCCCCGCCGCCTTCGACCTCGCGGCGCTCGGGCGCGAGACCGCGGTCGCTGGCGTTCCCGTCATTCCCTTTGTCAGGGCGCTGCAGGGCAAGCTCCCGCAAAAGCTGCGCGCGAGCGTCCATTTCGCGACCACGACCCAGGACATCGCCGATACCGCACTCGTTCTCCAGGTGGCCGAGGCCTTCGATCTGATCGCCGTCGATCTGCGCGAGGTCCTCGGCGGCCTTGCCCGCCTCGCCCGTCGCCACCGCGCGACGCCCTGCGTCGGACGCAGCTATGGCCAGCACGCCGCCCCCGTCACCTTCGGCTATGTTGTCGCCACCTGGCTGGCCGGGATCGGCGAAGCGGCAGCACAACTGCCGGCGCTTCGGCAGCGTGTGCTTGCGCTGTCGCTCGGTGGCCCGGTCGGAACCCTCACCGGTCTCGGCGGTCACGCCGACAGCGTCAGGGCCGCCATGGCCCGCGACCTCGGCCTCGCCGCGCCGGCCGCCTCGTGGCACACGCTTCGCGGCCGCATGGCCGAGGCCGGAACATGGGTCGCGGTCCTCATCGGCGCACTCGCCAAAATGGCGACCGACGTCGCCCGCCTCGCCGCGACCGAGGTTGGCGAGGTGGCGGAGCCCCATGCGCCCGGCCGCGGTGGATCCTCGGCGATGCCGCACAAGCGCAACCCCGTCGCGGCCACGGTCATCCTCGCGGCCCATGCTGCGGCCGCCGGCTATGTCGTCACCCTTCTCAACGCAATGGCGGCCGAATACCAACGGCCTGCCGGGCTGTGGCACGCCGAATGGCACGCGTTGCCCGCGCTCTTTGGCCTTGCGTCAGGCGCCCTGCGCGAGTCCCGCGCTCTCGCCGCCGGCCTGGTCGTCGACACCGCCCGGATGAAAGCCAATCTCGACATTACCGGCGGCATGCCGATGGCGGGCGGGGTGGCCGCCGCGCTTGTCCCGTCGCTCGGGCGCGACAAGGCCCACCGTCTCGTCGCGGAAGCGGCCGACGCGGCGCGTGACCGGGCCGGGTCCTTTGCCGCGCTTGTCCTCGCGGCCGCGCCCGGAAAGTCCCGCCCGGCCGTCGAGGCCGCGCTGTCGACCGCTCCCGCGATCGATGCCGCCGCGGCTGCCGTTCCCCCGATCGTCGCCGAGGCCAGGGCCGTCCGCGCCCGCCTCGCGCCCGCCAAGAGGAAGAGCTGACCCGTGCCCATCGTCAAAGCCAACGGCGTCGATCTCTATTACGAGGAAGCCGGTCCGTCACGCGCGCCCGTTGTTGTCTTCGCCCACTCGGTCGGCTGCTCGCTCGACATCTGGGACGCGCAATTCGCCGCACTCAGCGAGCGCTACCGCTGCATTCGCTACGACGCGCGCGGCCACGGCCGTTCGGCCTCCGTCGACCAGCCGACGACCATGGCCGACCTCGCCACCGACCTCGCCGGCCTGTTCGACGCTCTCGGCATCGACAGCGCCCATATCGCGGGCCTCTCGATCGGCGGCATGACCGCGCAGGCCTTCACCCTCGCCCATCCCGACCGGGCCCGCAGCCTGATTCTCGTCGCTACGACAGCGGAATTTCCGACGCCCGAATTCTGGCAGAACCGGTCCGACACCGTCCGCCGCGACGGCATGGCATCGGTGGTCGAACAACTGCTGCCGCGCTGGTTCACCCCCGCCTTCATGGCCCGCGAGCCGGCGGTGATCGACGCCTATCGCCAACGCTTCAACGCCACCGATCCCGTCGGCTACGGCCGCTGCTGCGAGGCGATCGGCAGCTTCGACCTCCGCCGAGAGGTCGGCGCGATCAAGGCGCCGACCCTGATCATCGTCGGCGACCAGGACCCGGCGACGCCGCCGGCCATGGCCGAATATCTGCGCGAGCAGATCGCAGGGTCGGAGATGGTCGTCGTTTCCGGCGCCGCCCACATCATCTCGGTCGAGAAGCCCGAGGCCGTGACGGCCCAGCTCGCCGCCTTCCTCGCCCGCCACGAGCCCGACGCTCCAGAAGGGGCTTTCGCCAGGGGCCTCGTGACCCGTGCCTCGGTGCTCGGCGACGCCTATGTCCAACGCGCGCTCGAACGAGCCGGCGCCTTCGCCATGCCCTGGCAGGATTTCCTCACGCGCCACGCCTGGCACGATGTCTGGACCGATCCGACCCTTCCCCGCAAGACACGCTCGCTCCTGACGCTGGCCATGATGATCGCCCTCCACCGCGAGGAGGAGTTCAAGATCCACCTGAGGCCGGCCCTCAACAACGGCGTCAGCCTCGAGGAGCTTCGCGCGATGGTCATGCAGACCGGCATCTATGCCGGCATTCCGGCCGGCAACGCGGCGATGCGCTGGATTCGCGAGGAACTCGCTGACGAGATTGCCGCATACGAGAAGACGCAGGGTTAGGCGGCGTCCCTTACCGGACTTCCGGTCCCTTCGCGACGCGGTCCCTGGCGGGTTGGCAGCGGGACGCGCCTTCGCTTTCTACTCAGCCCGTGCGATCTGAAGGATATGCGCCGCGGTGCTCGTGTCGGTTGCCAGGGCATTTATCAGGCCGCTTCGCGCGGCGCCAACGATGCTGATCGCCTTGGCCCCGGAAACGGCGGCGCCTATTCGAAACGGCACCTTGAGCAGCTGTTTCGGCTCGATCGCGACGAGCATGCGTTCTTCCTGCCAATGGACTCGCCGTCCCGTGGCGTCGAAATAGCGTAGCAGCACGTCGCCCGCTGCATGATCGATCGCCGCATCCTTCGGTGTCAGTGACACATCGGTTGTCGAACTCGCCCCCCCATGAGGTCGGCCGACGCCGACGATAACGGTATCCAGCCGATCCCATAGCTCAAGGCTTTCCCGAATCCGTGGATCCTTGGTGAGGGCCTTTCGGGTCTCGTCGGCGAGAAGGTAGGGGACGTGAAGGAACTTGGGCGTGCCGCCGAGTTGGGTGGCCGCGAGGCGAACCATCTCGCCGACCTGAAAATGCGCCGCGGCTTCCGGAATACCGCCGCATAACGGCACCGTCGTGACGCCGTGGATCTGGGGCAACCCGATCTGGATCACTTCCCAGATGGTACGGCCCCAACCGAGACCGAGGACCGAGCCTGCTCCGAGTCCCGTCTTGCGCAAAAGTTGGCCTACCGGGTCGGCAATGGCGGCCATCGCCCCCGGGTTCGGGGCACTCTGGGCGATCGCGACATGGGCGAGGCCGAGCGCTTCGCGAAGTTGCTCCGCAAGCTCGTCGGTTCCGACGAACTCGCCGATCTCGATGCGCACGATGCCTTCTTCCCGGGCACGCTTTATCAGGCGCGAGACCGTTGCAGTCGAAATCTGCATCTGCTCGGCGATCTGGCGTTGCGACAGATCCTTCTCGTAGTGGAGGCGTGCCACCGCATAGAGAAGCGTGCGAGAGGTGGGAGAGGCTGGATCCATGGAAATTTCGTATTGCAATCTCGTTCTGTAATTAGTTACATCTAGCATTGACCGCGATGCCAGCGGCCGCCGTCGCTGCCCGTCTGTCGGTTATCGGGACGAAATCTAGGCCCTTGAGGCGTGGGAGGAAACAGATGAAAATTCGGACGAAATGGTTGGGTATTGCCGCAGCCGCCTTTTCCGTGGCCGCCATCGCCGGCAGCGCGTCGGCTCAGGACAAGCGCACCATCGCCCTCGTCTACGGCATCAAGGGCGATGCTTTCTATGTGACGATGGAGAAGGGTGCCCAGGCGAAGGCGGATGAGCTTGGCGTCACCTTGCTCGCCGATGGGCCGTCGCAGTGGAATCCTGCGATTCAGACCCCGATCGTCGATGCCATGATCGCGCGCAAGGTCGATGGCCTGATCGCCGTGCCGAATGATCCGCAGGCGATGATCGCAGTGCTCCAGCGTGCGAATGACATGGGTATCCCCGTCGTGACGACCGACCAGTTCATCGGCGACGGTGATTATGCGAACGGGTCGGTGACCTTCCCGCTTAGCTACGTTGCCTCCGACAATTTCGGCGGTGGCAAGCTCGCTTGCGAAACGTTGATCGAGGGTATGGGTGGAAAAGGGACCCTCTACGTCCTCGTCTCCACTCCCAACGTTCCATCCGACGTAGCGCGCCGCGACGGCTGCCTGGCCGCGGTCGAAGCCACGAATGGCGCGGTTGAACTCGCCGGCGTCGACTATACCCAGAGCAACGCCACCATCGCCACCACACAGACCCAGGCCGCGCTCCAGAAGAATCCGAACATCACCGCGATCTTCGGCGGCAACCTCTTCAGCGCCCAGGGCGCGTCCGCCGCGGTCAAGACCGCGAACCTGGCCGGTACCGTCAAGATCGCGAGTTTCGACGCGCCGGAACAGGCGATCGACGACCTTCGCGCCGAGGTGGTGGACATCGTGATCGCTCAACAGCCTGCGCTGATCGGCGCAACCGCGGTGCAGTACATCGTCGACGCACTCGACGGCAAGACCGCGGACATCCCGAGGAAGCTCGCGACGCCATTCGTGGTTATCACTCGCGAGAATGTCGATACTCCCGAGGCTCAGGCCGCGATCTACAAGGACAAGTAGGAACGGCCGCCTATCGCAGCCGATCGAACGATATCGAAGATGACCGTTCAATCGTCAGGGGGCGCCGATACGGCCGGCGCCCCTGGTGTCGGGGTTCAGGCGGTGCGGCTCATTGGCCGCGTCTGGGCGTGGCTCTTCCTCCTCGCGCTGATCGCATTCTTCACTGCGACGGCCCCGCACTTCTTCGATCTCTTCAACTTCCAGGCGATGGGGGCGAACACCGCGATCGTCCTCGTTCTCGCGCTCGGCCAGACCTTCGTCATCATCACCGGGGGAATCGACCTCTCGGTCGGCTACGTGATGGGCCTCGCGACGGTCGTCATCTCGCTGATCATGCAGAATATGGTGGGATACCCGCTGCCGGTTGCCCTGCTCGCGGGCATGGCAGGCGGCCTCGGGGTTGGCATCACCGCCGGCCTCTTCAACGGCTTTGTCGTCGCGAGGCTGAACGTTTCCCCCTTCATCGCCACCCTCGGTACGCTCGGCATCGCCCAGGGGCTGGCTTTCGTATTGTCCGGTGGCCCGCCGGTAAGTATCCAGATCCCGGGTCTCGGTGCGCTGGGCAACGGTTACGTCGTCTATTGGCATTCGACCTTCGGCCTCGGGCTGTTCGGATTGCCGGAGGGCGTGACGGGGCCCGAAATGCGGAATGTCCGGAGCTTCATTCCGCTGCAGCTCCTTTACGCTGGGGTCTTGACCGCGACCTGCGCTTATCTGCTTTCGTCCACCCAGTTCGGGCGTCATGTCTATGCCATTGGCGGCAGCGCCAAAGCCGCCCTGCGTGCCGGTATTCCCGTCAAGCGCGACCTCTTCAAGGTCTATGTCCTCTCGTCGGTGATGGCCTCGCTCGCGGGCCTCATGTACGTGCTGCGATACACCGGCGGCGTTGCCAGTTCCGGCGACGCGCTGCTCCTCTCCTCGATCGCGGCAATCGTCATAGGCGGTGCCTCGCTGTTCGGGGGCGAAGGGCGGATCGGCGGCACGCTGGTCGGCGCGATGATCATAGCCGTTATCCAGAATGGCCTTGTGCTCCTCGGTATCGATCCGTTCTGGCAATACGCCGCCGTTGGCGCGGTCATTATTCTCGCCGTGCTTGCCGACCAGGCGAAGCTGAGGATCGTGCGGTGAGTGAATCAAGCACCACGGCGATCCTCAGCTGTCGCGGAATGGTCAAGCGCTTCGGAGGCCTGGTCGCGGTAGACAACGTCGATCTCGATCTTGCCGCGGGAGAGGTGCTGGCTCTGGTTGGTGACAACGGAGCGGGCAAGTCGACGCTGGTCCAGATGATCTCCGGCGTCTTTCGGGCCGATGGTGGCACGGTCTCTCTCGATGGCGAGCAGAAGGTATTCGCTTCGCCCGAAGACGCCCGCGCCGCCGGCATCGAGACCATCTACCAGGACCTCGCGCTATGCGACAATCTCACCGCGGCCGACAATATCTTTCTCGGCCGCGAGATACGCCGGCGCCGTTTCGGATTGCTGCCGGGACTTGACCAGGCCGAGATGCGCGACAGAGCGCGCACGGTACTCGACGAACTGCATATCCGGATACCCGATCTCAATGCGCCGGTGCGCGCGTTGTCGGGTGGCCAGCGGCAGGCCGTGGCCATCTCACGCGCCGTGTATTGGCAAGCGCGGATCATGGTCATGGACGAGCCGACGGCCGCGCTCGGGGTGCCGGAACAGCGCAAGGTCATGGATCTGATCCGTCTCCTCAAGAGCCGTGGCGTACCCGTCATCCTGATCAGCCACAATATGCAGGACGTCTTCGAGATATCGGACCGGATATTCGTAATGCGACGAGGGGCCAAAGTCGGTGACTTCCCGACGTCGGCGACGGAGCCGAACGAGATCGTTCGCGCGATGATAGGTGGTTGACAGGGGAACAGATGCACATGAGAAATTTCACGACTGCAGAGCTACGCGGCTTCCAGCAGATCTGCACCCCTGAAGGCGCTGTCGTTGCCATCGCCTGTGACCAGCGCGGTGGCATGCGGTCGCTCCTCGCGAGCGATCCCGAAAAACAGGCCGCGATAAGCGATTCCGACCTTGGGTTGGTGAAGTCCGACATCGTGCGCTACCTTGGCGCGGAGGCCTCCTGCTTCCTGCTGGATCCGGTTTGCGCGCTGCCCGGCGTTGTCGAGAGCGGCGCGCTGCCACGCGATGTCGGCCTCCTGGTCGGGCTCGATGCGTCCGGCTTCGACACGGATCCTGCCGGTTATCGTCTTTCGCGCCTTGCCAAGAACGTCGACGCACGCCGGGTACGGGCCCTTGGCGGCACCGGCGGCAAGATCATGGTCTATCTGCGCGCCGACCGGCCGGAGGCCAACGATCACAACATCGACATCCTGAAGCGCTGCATCGATGATTTCGCCCGAGAGGACCTGCTTCTCGTTGTCGAGTTTCTGACCTATGCCCTCGAGGGAGAAAGCAAGGAGGCATACGCCGAGGCGATGCCGGCGCTGGTCGAGGGAGGCGTGAGGATTTCGCTCGATTGCGGGGCAAAGGTCCTCAAGGTCCCCTATCCCGGCACTCCGGAATCGTGTGCGACGATCAATGATATGGCGGACGGAACGCCCTGGACGATTCTATCTGCCGGTGTCGACCATGCCACCTTTCTCGATCAGGTTCGATCGGCGGTGGCGAAGGGGGCTGCCGGGGTCATCGCCGGCCGGGCGGTTTGGAAAGACTGCATCTCGCTTGACCGGGAGGTTACCCGCCAACGGCTGACGGACATCGGTATCCTGCGCCTGAAAGAGATCAATTCCGTCGTTCGTCAAAGCCGCGCATGAGCCGACACGCATGGAAGCGATTGGCGTCGACGTAGGTGGCACGAATCTTCGCGTTGCAAGAGTCGACCTGGACGGAAATATCCGGGAGACGCGGTCCGCGCGCACCGATGGCAATTCGAAAGATGCGTTCGCTTCGATCATCGCTCTTAGTCGCGAGCTGACGACCCCGGCGGTCGTTGGCATCGGCATTGGCGTGCCGGGCCGGGTTGACGTGAAGGAACGTCAGGTGCTCTCGGGCGGTTTCCTGGATTTGTCGGGATTCGGCTTCGCAGCGGCCGTGGAGACAGCCATCGGCAGGCCGGTGGTCATTGATACCGACGCCAATCTTGCTCTCGTGGCAGAATGGATTTTCGGTGCGGCACGCGGGACGGACAACGCCGTCATGCTTACCATTGGTACTGGTATCGGCGGTGCGGCGGTGGTCGAGGGACGGATCCTTCGCGGGATGCGCTGCGCATGCCAGTTCGGCCATGTCACCGTGGAACGCCCCGGCCGGCCTTGTGCCTGCGGCCGCAGTGGCTGCGTCGAGACGACGAGCTCCGGCACGCGGCTCGGGCAGCTTATGCTCGAGGCCGGCTTGCCGGGCTCGATGCGGGCCGAAGCGCTGGCCGACGCGGCCGAGGCCGGCGAGGCATTCGCCCGGGACATTCTGGTCAACTGGGCCGGCCCGCTCAGAGCGGCGATCGACAGCCTTGTCGCAAGCCTCGATCCCGAAAGGATAGTTCTGGGCGGCGGTTTGGGTGCCGTCGCCGCAAGAGCGCTCTCGTTCGTACCCGCCGAGTCGCCTTGGTACCAGTCGGAGGTGGTGCCGGCGGCGCTGGGCGATACGGCCGGCGTGGTGGGCGGTGCCTGGGTAGCGGCCAACCCGGAGCAGGTTGCGAGATGAAGCGAGCGGTGTTGGTGAATGGTGTACCGGCCAGCGGAAAGAGCACGGTCGCCCGCGCCATCAGTGGTCGCTACAACTGGCCGGTCTTCGCCCTGGATACGGTCAAGGAACCTTTTTTTGCCGAGATAGGCACCGGTGACCGCGACTATAACCGGAAGCTGGGCCGTGCCGCCTACGCTGCGATATTCGATACGATCGCCGCTTTTCCCACTCCCCATACCGTGGTCGTCGAGGCCTGGTTCGGCTTTCAGCCCGCCGATCTCCTGAGGCAGCATCTCGCCAAAGCCGGGCTCGGCGACATTGTGGAAATCTGGTGCCACGCGCCGGCCGAAGTGATTGGTCAAAGATATGCAAGCCGTGTCGCCCTGCGCTCGGTCGGGCATCCGGGCCTTGAATATGTGCAGGAGCTGATGGCCTTGACGGAACGCGCACAGCCGATCGGAGAGGGTAAGCTCCTGTCCATCGACACCACCCGGCCTATCGACTTCGTCGCCGTCGACAGGCTTCTCGTCGAGGCGGGGTTTGATCTCCCCGTCGACCGTCGCTGACGTGACCGGACGGATTGGAGAGGCATAGCAGGGCTGCGAGCCTTCGATTTCTGCTCTCCAAAGAGCGGCCGCCGGCCTGCGGGCTCGGATGCGTGCCGATCTAGGCGTGGCCGATCAGCCGGGAACGGGGGCCGTCCGCCAATCCCTCGCGCGCGGCCTGAAGCTGGGCCAGGATGAATGCTCGGGCATGACGGGCAAGGTCTTCGCCATCTTCCCACAGGTTGCGCCAGATGCCGAGAATGCCGCATAGCGGCTGCGAGACGACCACCGAAGAAAACGATTCGAAAGTGATCGGCCCCTCGTAGCCGATGCGCGCCAGTCCCGCGAAGATGCGCTGGAAATCGACGGAGCCGGCCCCGAGATAGCCGCGGTTGGACTCGCCGATATGAATATAGCCGAGGTGGCCGCCGGTATCGACGATAGCCGCCTCGACATTCGCTTCCTCTATGTTCATGTGATAGCTGTCGAGGTGCACCTTGACGTTCGGGACATCCACGAGCCTGCAGAATTCGACCGCCTGGGCGGCTGTGTTGAGCATGTTGGACTCGTAGCGATTGACGACCTCCATGCCCAGCGTGATGCCGCTGGCGGCCGCCTTCTCGGCCGCACGACGAATAGCGTCGGCGGCGCCCATGATGCCGGCTTCGGTCGGTGGTTCGGCATATTTCTGGAAGGCGGAATAGAGAATCCCGCCGACATATTTCGCGCCCACGTCGCGCGCGCCGGACACGACTTCGTCGAGCCGCTTTTCACCGGCTCTGACGCGATCGGGATCGTTGCTGGAGATATCGCTGGAACTGTCGAGACCGAGCGACATGACCGCCTCGATGCCGGCCGCTTCCACCTGCCTGCGGGTGAAGGCGAGATCCATGGCCCGGGGATCGGGAGCTGATATCTCGATAATGTCGAAGCCGAGTTCCGCCGTCCTGGCGACGGCATGGGTACACTCGTCGCGGCTCCAGTCCTTGACCCAGACATTCGCGTGCAAGCCGAGTTTGTTCATGCGCTGCCTTCCAGGGCTCCGGTTTCCATGCCTGTCAGATGCGTGTCATGCTGCGCCGGCGCCACTGATCGAAGATCACGACGACGACGATGACGAAGCCCTGCGCGATGCGCTGCCAGAAGGGACTGACGTCGAGCAGGTTGAGGCCGTTGCCGAGGACGCCGATGATGGCCGCGCCGACAATCGAGCCGAGGACGCTGCCTTCGCCGCCGAACAGGTTCGTGCCGCCGATGACGACCGAAGCGATGGAGCGCAGTTCCTCGCCTTCCGCCATCAGGGCGTTGGCCGAGTTGAGACGGCCGACCAGAACGATGCCGGCAATGGCTGCCAGAAGGCCGGAAATCGCGTAGGTCATGATCTTGGTGCGCTCGATGGAAATGCCCGAAACGCGCGCCGCCTCCCTGTTGCCGCCGACCGCGTAGATGGCGCGCCCCAGGACCGTGTAGCGCAGCACGTACCAGGCGATCAGCCCGCACAGCAGCGCCAGGAGAGCGCTGACGGGAAAGCCGAACAGGGTTCCGCCGCCAACCCAGATCAACGTGTCGGGAAGCTGCCGCTGCGCATCGAAAGAGGGCACGGGCAGGCCGTCGGTGACCAGAAGCGCGGCTCCCCGGAAGATCGTCATCGTGCCCAGCGTCGCGATGAAATCGGGAATCTTGAAGGTTGCGATGACCCAGCCGTTGAAGGCGCCCGCCACGAGGCCCATCAGCAATCCGATCGCCACCGCGAGCTCGGGCGGCAGCAGGCCGAAATCGAAGCCGAGCAGGGCGAGCGGCTGCGTCAGCAGAACGGCGGTGATCGAGGCGGACAGGGCGGCGATGGCAGCCACGGAGAGGTCGATGCCGCCGGTGAGGATGACGAAAGTCTGTCCCACGGCGACGATCGCGACGAAGGCGCTCTGGCGGGCGACGTTCGAAAGATTGTCGACCGTCAGAAAGTTCGACGTGGCGAAGGAGAGGTAGGCCATGAGCAGGATCAGTGCGATCAGCGGACCTGCCTGGAACAGCAGGTGCCGTAGATGGGCTCGACCGGATTGCGCGGCTATGGCCGCTTCGTCCGAGGTCTTTGTCGCGGTCGATTCGCTCATGGATTGGGTCCTCAGCTCGCGTGACGGAGCAGGTTTTCCTGGGAAAGCTGGTCGCGGTCGAGTTCAGCCGTGACGCGACCGCCATGCAGTACGAGCACACGATCGGCCATGCCGATCAGCTCGTTGAGTTCGGACGAGATCATCAGGATCGCCGCACCTTCGTTCACCAGGCGGCTCATCAGCGCGAAGACCTCGGCCTTGGCGCCGACATCGATGCCGCGGGTCGGCTCGTCGAAGATGAGCGTATGCGCGCCGCTCGACATCCAGCGCGCGAGGATGACCTTCTGCTGATTGCCGCCGCTGAAGAACATGAGCTGATGTGTGAGCGAGGAGGGACGAACCCGGAGCTCCTTCACATAGCGCTCGCTTTCCTCACGCTCGCGCTTCAGCTCCAGCGGAGCGAGCAGGCGGCGGCGCGACAGCCATGACAGGCTGAGATTCGGGCCGACGGGCTGCATCGGCACCAGGCTCTGGCGCCGGTCGCGTGAAATCAGCCCGAGCCCGGCGGCAATGGCGTTCGAGGAATAGGAAAAGTGCACGGGCTTGCCGTCTACGGCAACGCTGCCGGCCTTGATCGGCTGCAGGCCGAACAGGGCCGGCGCAACCTCGGACTGGCCCGCGCCCATGAGGCCATAGATGCCGAGGATCTCGCCACGGCGCAGGGTGAAGGAGATGTCCTTCAGCGAGTTGCCGGAAGCAAGGTTCTCGACCGCGAGCGCCGGTGTGCCGATCTCCGCCACCTGCTTGGGAAACTGCTCGTCGAGCGTGCGGCCCACCATCATCCGCACCACGGTCTCCTCATCCGCTTTCTCGGCGGGAAGGGTCTCCACCACCACGCCGTCGCGCAGTACCGTGACGCGGTCGGCGATCATGGGGATCTCGGCGAGGTGGTGCGAAATATAGATCATGCCGACGCCGCGGGTCTTCAGACGGCGGATGACATCGAAGAGACGCAGCCGCTCGCCGTCGGACAAGGCCGAGGTCGGCTCGTCCAGCAGCAGGATCCGGGGGCCGCGTTCGAGGACACGGGCGATTTCGACGAGCTGCTGTTCCGCAACCTCCAGCCTGCGCACCTCGATGGTCGGGTCGATCGATACGCCAAGCTCGCCGAGCGCGCGCCGCGCCATGTCGTGCGCCTTGCGCCAGTTGATGCGTCCAAGCGGGCCGCGCGGCAGGCGATTGAGGAAGATATTCTCGGTGACGCTGAGTGCGGGAACGAGGCTCAGCTCCTGATGGACAAGGCCGATGCCGAGCTCGCCCGCCGTTTCCGGGGTCAGCGTGGAGACCGCCTTGCCGCCGATCGTGACCGTTCCGGCGCTCGCCCGGTACTCGCCGGCGAGAATCTTCATCAGCGTGGACTTGCCCGCGCCGTTCTCGCCAAGCAGGACCTGCACCTCACCCGCCCTCAGATCCATAGAGATGGACCGGAGCGCGATGACACCGGGGAAGCGCTTCTCGACCTGGTCGAGCTTCAGGAGGATTTCGGGTTCGCTCAAGGCGTGTCTCGGACGTTTGCCGCTTCGGCCAAGCGCAGTCCGGAGCCGGCGAGAGGATTGGCGGAAAGGGCAGCGGCCGAAGCGCGCTGCCCTTCCGTGTCGGCGTGACTACTTATCCGCCTTCTTGCAGCTCGCGTGGATGCTGTCCCAGTCGATCGCCTCAAGCTTCGGCTCGGGATAGAAGTTGCGGGCGTTGTCCTTGTAGACCGTGCGCGGACGAATGTCGTAGGTCTTGGGCGTGTCGATGCCGCAGGCCAGTTGCACCGCGAACTTGGTGCCGAACCATCCCCAGTCCGCGAAGCCGTGGGTGGTCTCTGCGATCATCTTTCCCTCGGCGATGCGGTCGACCGACTCCGGCGTCACGTCGTTGGTGAAGATCGCCACTTTGTTGTCGCCGGTGTTGGGACCGTCGTCTGCCGTTTCCAGCCGGCCCTGTGCGTTGGCCGCGAGCATGGCGCCGAGGCCCATCTCGTTGGACGCCGCCCAGATGAAGTCCAGGTTATCGGGATTGGCCTGCAGGATATCCTCCGCGCAGCGCGTGCCCTTTTCGCGGTTCCAGTCGCCGGCGCAGGGATTGCCGACGATCTCGATGCCCGGGAACTGCTCCAGCACCTCGCGGAAGCCCTTGAGGCGCTCGGTGGAGTAGAAGCCGCCGGCGACGCCCTCGATGATGGCGCCCCGCGCCTTGACATTGGCGCGGTCGGCTTCGCTTTCCTTCGACACCAGATCGTTCCAGAAGGCGAGGTCGAGATAGGTGTCGGGCTGGACATCGACCTTGTCGCCACTGCCCAGGACGCCGGGCGCGCCGAAATAGTCGGCCACGGCATTGGCGCTGACGCGTCCGCCGTCCGAATTGTCGAAGCCGATATAGGAGTTGACGTCAACACCCTGGATCGGTTCCAGCAGGTTCACGATGATGACCGGAATGCCGGCCTCGCGCGCCCGCTTCAGCGCAGGCGTCACGGTGGCCACCTCGGCGGGCGAGACGGCGATGACGTCCACGCCGCGCTGGATCATGTCCTCGATGTTCGCGACCTGCTCGGCGAAGGCGGTCGGGCTGGTCTGGGAGCGGGTGATGAGCGTGACGTTGAAACCGTGCTGGTTGGCTTCGTCGGCGGATTTCTGGAAGAAATCCGTCGCGGTCTTGAACACGCCGGTGATGTCCGGCGGCGCCCAGCCGATGGTGATCTCGATCGGCATCTGGTCCTCGGCATTGGCCGGAAGCGCCGCCGCCGAGATCAGGCCGGCCGCCAGCGCAACCGGCGCGGCATAGCCCATGAATCTGGAAAATCCGTATCGCATTCTTTCCTCCCTAAAGGCCGCCTAAGGCCGAAAAAGCAGTTGCGGCGGCCCCACCGAACCGCGCCCCGGCAAGCCTCATCAGGACCCCGGTGAAGGGATGTTAACAAAGCCATTTTGTAATTCAACTACAAAAATGTCGCGCATCCAATAATCCTGTTCGGACAAGTTGCATGCGCCCATTCGTTGGCCGGTTTGCCGCGTGATTGGACGAAAAGGAAGACTACTCAAGGAAAATTCGGCGAAGGCGGCTCGTGTCGCCGAATCGGACGCAGAATCCGGATGGGTAGTATAACTACGGTTACGGGCGGCGTTCCGGCAGCTTTCCTCTCGACGCCCGTGCTGGCGGGGCGCCGGTCCTAGAAGCCGCCGACCACAAAGCCGCCATCGACGGGAAGGTCGGCTCCGGTCACGAAAGCCGCGGCCGGCGACGACAGGAAGATCGCGGTTCCCACGAGGTCGTCGACGGTGCCCCAGCGCTTGAGCGCCGAGCGCTGTTCGATCTTTGCGGCGGGCTCGGGATCCGTCCACAGGCTCTTGGTCATGTCGGTCTTGTGATAGCCGGGCGAAATGGCATTGACGCGGATGCCGTCCGGCCCGAAGGCATGGGCGAGATGGCGGGTGAGGCCGAGCACGCCGGTCTTGCTCGCCCCATAGGCCGGAACCACCGGATCGCTGACGTAGCTCAGCATCGAGGCGATGTTGATGATCGACCCCTTCGATGCCTTGAGCAGGGGGTGCGCGGCCATGGCGAAGCGCATCTGGCTGTTGAGATTGACGTCCATGACTTCCGTGTAGGTCTCGTCCTCGAACTCGGCCGTGGGGCGGGCGATGCCGGCGCCGTTCACCAGCACGTCGAGCTTGTCGAGGGTTGCGACAAAATCCCTGATCGCCTTGAGGTCCCGGACGTCGACCTGCTTGAATCGGATGCCCCGGTTGGCCGGATCCTTCGCGGCCGCCTCCAGCTTCGCTGCCGAGTTTCCGATTGCGGTCACCTGGCCGCCGAGCCCGGCAAAGCCCTGGGCGATCGCCAGCCCGATGCCGCTTGAGCCGCCGGTGACGAGCACCGACTTGCCCTTGAAGAGATCCTTGCTGAATGTGCCGATGATGTCGTCCATTGTCGTTTCTCCGATCTGAGTTGTCCTGTTGCCTGGAGCGGTCGCCGGCGCGCCGGCCGACGCCGTGTTCAGTCCGATATTGCGCGCAGCGCCTCCAGCCCGCCCGCAAGTTGCTTCTGCTGCTCCGCCGCCTGCCGATAGGCCGTCAGTGCCGCGTCGTAGACGGCGCGATTTCGTGGTCGCGGCCGCGATCGGCCCTCCGGCACGTGGAGCGCGCGAACCGTCTCGAAATCCTTCCATAGGCCGATTCCGACCAGCGCCAGCGCCGCCGCGCCGAGCGCCGCGGCTTCCTGGTCCACTCCCGTCTTGAGGATTGTGCAGTCGAAGATGTCGGCGAAGATTTGTCGCCAGGCGGTGCTCTGCGCGCCGCCGCCGACGGCGATGATCTCGTCGCTGACCGCGGTCATGCGGCGCAACTCATCGAGCGCCACGCGCAGGCCCAGGGCGATGCCTTCCAGTCCCGCGCGGATGATGTCGGCGCGCTCGTGCTGCAGGTCCAGCCCCACGAACGCGCCGCGAACCGACGGGCCGCCTTCCAGGGCCGTGCCGCCGGCCAGCGTCGGCACGAACAGCAACCCGCGCGCTCCCGGAGGCGAGGTGAGCCCGCGTTCGATCATCGCCTCATAGGCGTTGCGACCGCTGGCGGCCGCCTCTTCCCCAATGTCGGGCATCAGACGATCGCGGATCCAGCCCATGCTGGTGCCGGAAGAAAAGATGGACGTGGCGGAGATGAACTGGCCGGGCACGACATGCGCGAAGGCATAGGAGTGGACATCGTCATCGAGCAGCGGCCTTGCCGACGAAACGGTGAGCCAGCTCGACGATCCCATGGAGCTGAAGATGTCGCCCTCGGCGAAGGTCGCGGCGCCGAGCGCCATGCAACTGTTGTCGACGCCTCCCGCCACGACCTTGACGTCGGATGCGAGGCCGAATTCGTCACGGATTTCGGCGCGCAGCGCGCCGACCGCCTCCGTCGATGCGATGACCGGCGGAAGCAGGGTGGGATCGATGCCGGCGGCGGCGAGGATTTCATCCGAATAGCGGCCGGCCCTCAGATCGAAACAGCCGGAGCCCGACGCGTAGGAGACGTCCGTCGCGATGCGGCCGGTCAGGCGCAGGTTGAGGTAATCCTTGGTGCCGATGACGGTGCGGATGCGCGCAAAGACCTCCGGCGCCTCGTCGCGCAGCCACATGATCTTGAACAGCGTGTAGAGCGGCGCGGGAAAGCCGTTCCCGGTCATCTGGTACCAATCGACCCGGTCGAAGCGCGTGAAGAAGGCGTCGGCCTGTGCTGCGGCGCGGCCGTCCGACCAGATCGGCACGGCATCCTGCAAAAGGGCGCCGTCTTCATCCAGCGGGATGCAGCCGAGGCTGTGGCCGGACAGCGCGATGGCCGCGATCTGCAAGGCATCGACCTCGGGCCGGGCGAGCAGCGCGCGCAGGCAGTCGAGAAAGGCCTGCCACCAGTCCTGCGGCCGCTGCTCGTGGCGGGACGGGGCGGGGAAGAGCGTCTGGTAGGGGACGACATGCTCGGCAAGGCAGATGCCGCCAGCGTCGAAAATGCCTCCCTTGATCCCGCCCGTGCCGAGATCGAATGCGGCGACAGAACGCGGCATTCGCAGACCTAGGCCGTGTCGGACAGGACCAGCCTGCCGCCCGGCAGCGCCGCGCATTGGCGAAGGAGATCGACGGCCGTCCTGGTGTTGATGCCGAAGCGGCTGACGCCAAGGCCGACCATTTCGCGGATCGTCTCAAGGCCGCGGATGCCGCCGGACGCCTTGATGGCGACGCGGCCGCGCACGGTCTTGGCGATGATGCGGATCTTCTCGACCGTCGTTGCGCTCGGTGTCCATCCTGTCCCGGTCTTGACAAATGCCGCGCCGCTCTCGGCGACGATCTCGCTGGCGCGACGAATCTCCTCGTCGTTCAAATGGTACAATTCGATGATCACCTTCAGCGGCACGGGTGCGATGGCTTCCGCCACGGCCGCGATTTCCTTGGCCACATAGTCGGTGTCGCCAGACTTCAGCCGGCCGATATTCATCATCATGTCGAGTTCCTGCGCCCCGTCGGCGACCAGGGCGGTGGCTTCGACGATCTTGGTCCGGGTGGCGTGGCCGCCCGAGGGGAAGCCGACCGGGCCGCCTACCATGGTGAAGGCGCCGGCCGGAATGAGGCTGCGCAGGAGCGGCACGAAATGCGGCAGGGCATGGGCCGCGACGAAGCGGTTCTCCGTCGCGATCTTCGCCAGAGCGCGGATATCCTGCTCGGTGTGGAACGCCTGGACCGCGCTGATGTCGATGAGGGCGGCGAGCTCCGCCGCGTCCATGCTTGCGGGTGCCGATGCGACGGCCGACATGCCCCTGCTCCTCCCGGACTGAATGCCGGCCATTTCTGTAGCACGACTACAAAAATGTCAACGAAGCAGGGCTATTTCGCATCAGTCAGGCAGAAATATATCGGGAATCAGTACTACAGGTACGCGATCAGCGGTCGCTCGTGCGCAGATAGCTCAGGTGCCTCTTCATCTCGCCGAAGCTCTCGACGTGCTCCTCGCCCCGCCGCAGCGCGACCGAGGTCGAGAGAATGTCGATGACGGCCAGGGCGGCGATGCGCGAGATCGTCGGCGTGTAGATGTTGGTGTTGTCCAGTGTCTCGACGAGGACCACGTGATCGCAATGCTCGACCAGCGGACCGTGCATCCCGACGAGGCCCAGAACGACCGCGCCGCGCTTGCGCGCAAGCTCCGCGGTGCCGAAGAGGGAGGTGGTCGCGGCGGTGTTCGAGATCACCACCAGCACGTCGCCCGGGTTGAGCATGGAGGCCGCCATGATTTGCTGGTGCGAATCGATCTCCACGCCGCACGGCACGTCAAAGAGCGGAAATTTCTGTTGAGCGTCGCGCGCGACGATGCCGGATGCGCCGAAGCCGAAGAATTCGATTCGTCTGGCATTGGCGAGGATGTCGACCGCCTTGCGGATCGCCTCGCCGTCGAGGCGGCTGCGAACCCAGTCCAGGCTGGTGATCGTGTAGTCGAATATCTTTTCCGCGACCTCCTCGGGGCTGTCGCTGGGCATGATGACCGAATGGGTGGCGGGCGTGCCGAGCGCGAGCGACTGCGCCAGCCGCAGCTTGAAGTCCTGATAGCCCAGGCAGCCGATCGAGGTGCAGAAGCGGATCACCGTCGGCTGGCTGACGCTGGCCCATTCCGCGGTCTCGGCAAGGGTCGCGTGAAGGATGCGGCGCGGATTGTCGAGCACGACTTCGGCCACCTTGCGGTCGGACTTGCGCAGGAGGTCGATGCGTGTGCGGACCGTCTCGATGACGTTCTCGTTGGTTCCGATCGTTTCGGAGACTCTTGGCTTGCGCGGCATGGATATCCGTTGCGGCTGCGAGGCTGCCGGACGGTTTGCCTGCACCGGCGCTTGGCCGCACGGCGATACGGCACCGCGGAAGGCGCAGATGCCCGCGAGCCGATCCGTCAGCTCTGGGAAACCAGATATTCTCTGCCGGTTTGTGCCCTAAGCAATTTTGTTTCGCAACCGCCCCGCATCGGGGGCCTCGGCCGCCGCGTCTATCGCCTGCGGGTCGGAGGTGTTGAATGCGAACATGCCGTAGTGGTGGAAGACGGCGGCATCGGCGTCCAGCAGGCGGGCGATACCGATGGCCTCGTCGAGCGAGAGATTGCCGGGAACGCCGTTGGCGCTGAGTTCGGGCCGGCGGCCGGCGGTCCGGCAAGATCGAGGACGTCCAGTCGCGCCATCAGCTCGCTAAGGCGTCGAGCAAGTTGCGGATCGCCGCTTCGGTCGCGCGGCTGACGCTCTCCTCGGTAAAGCCGCCTATGTGACTGGTGGCCACGACCTTCGGATGAAAGGCCAGGCTTCCGCTTTCCGGCGGCTCGACCGCAAACACGTCCGTGCCGTAGCCGTGCAGCCGGCCTCCGTCCAGCGCAGCGCGCAGCGCTTGCTCGTCGACCAGCGCCGCGCGTGCCGTATTCACGATGACCGAGCCCGGTCGCATGGATTCCACGCGCGCCTCGTCGATGAGGAAGGTGCCGTCGGCAAGCGGCGGGCAATGCAGCGAGACGACGTCCGATTGCGAGAAAAGCTCGTCCAGCGACGCCCAGGAGAATGGTCCGCTGGTGGCGAAGTCGCGGGGATAGGGGTCGTAGCCGATGATCTGCGACCCCATGGCGGATGCAATCTGCGCCACCTGGCGCCCGACCGCGCCGCAGCCGACGACGCCGACCACCCGTCCGCGCATCTCCTTGCCGCGCTGCCGCGGCCAGCCCCCCGCCTTGATGCCGTGATCGGCGGCCGGGATGCCGCGCAGGACCGCGAGCATCAATGCTACCGCCAGTTCCGCCACACCGGTCGCGTTGGCGCCTTCGGCACGCAGAACGCGCACGCCCTTTCGTTCGAGGTCGGCCAGCGGCAGGTTGTCGACGCCGGTACCGTTGCGCGACACGGCCTTGAGGGTGTCGGCGGCGGCGATCACCCGCGGGCTGACGGGTTCGATGCCGGCAAGCCAGCCGGTGCAGCCGGGCAGGAGCTCGATCAGTTCCTCTTCGCCCGGCAGCTTGCCGGGGGTGGAAAAGACCAATTCGTGGCCCGCCTCGGTGAGGATGGAAAGCTCGCGCGGCGGGTCCTGGGTGAGCGAGCGGGGGGTGACGAGAATGCGTGCCATGGCTCAGCTCTTTGCCGCTTCGATGGCGATACGCGAAATCTCGTCGAACTCCGGCCCGGATGTCGGGATGTCGATATGGAAGACTTCGGCGATGACCTGCGTCCAGCCATGGATGAAGTAGGTCCATCCATCCTCCACCTGCAGATGGCGCTCGGCCTTCTGCCGGTTTGCCTGGTCGAGGAAGACGAGATCGCCGCGGTAGTTGAGATCCCATGCTATGCCGCGTTCGGGAAAGATACCGGCGTCGGTGAGCGGCGATCCGGGGGCGTCCTTGCCCAGGCCGGTCGCGTTGATGACAAGCGATCCGGGCTTGAGCCTGGCCATCGCATCGTCGTTCAGTTCCGGCCTGTCGGCCAGGACGTATTCGACCGGTACGCCGAAGCCCAGGCCTTCGTGAAAATGCCTGATCTCGTCCAGCCGCGGTTGCGAACGGTTCGTCACCACCACGCGGGACGGACGGTCCGGCCCGCGCTCGGGGCGCATGAGGTGCCAGGTGATCGCGATGGTGGAGCCGCCGGCGCCCATGGACATCAATTCGGCGCCGGTATGCCCGAAATGGTCTCTTGGCAGGAAGTTGTCGATCGCCAGGCCGGAGGAGATCGGATCCTTGGCGTGACAGATCAGCCTGCCGTCGCGCTTGGAGAGGCAGCTCGTCTCGTTCATGGCGCGGGCATGCGGGTCGATCTCGTCGAACAGGTCGTGCGCGGCCTTGAACAGGTCCAGCTTGTGCGTCGTCACCAGCGCGCCCAGCGAGAGCGGGTCATCCTTGATGAAGGAAACGGCATCGCGATAGGCCTGCGGGTCGGCATGAAGCGGAAAATCCATGCCCCTGATGACCGCATCCTTGAGGCCAAGATGCCTGGCCCAGGCGGGAAACACCCGCATGATGGAGCTTTTCGCCGTGGTGACGCCGATGAAGTAGAAGGTGGGTTGCGTGGCCGGCTGGTAGGTCATGCCGCGTCCTTTTTCGAAGAGGCGTAGACTGCCGCGAGCGCGGCTTCGTCGCGTGGATGCCAGTTGGGATTCTCGACCGCCTTCCAGCCGCCCGCACCGTCGTCGACGATGCGGCTGCGCATGCCGCCCGAGCGCTCGATGATGGTGTAATCCTGGCCCGAATCCGCCGGGTAGCAGAACAGCATCACGAACTCTTCGGCGCCCGTATTGACCGAACGGTGGATCCAGTAAGGTGGTACGTAGCAGCAGGTGAGGGGCTCGATCTCGACGATGCGCGTCTCCCCCTCCGGCGATTCCATCAGCATCAGGCCCTTGCCCTTCTGGCCGTAGTAGATTTCAGGGCGGTCGGCCTGCCGGTGGATGTGGCCCCGGGTGATGAAGAACTCCTCGCCCACCTTGCCGGGCGCCATGCGCGTGACGCCGAAGATCACGTCGCCGGCCCGGTCGGAAGGGCGGAAATCCGAAACGGCATAGACCACCCTGTCGTCCCACTCGGCGCGCATGGCCTCGAAGGCTGCCTCGTCGCCGTAGAGACCGGCGAGATCGCCGAAGCGCTTCTCGTAGCTGCCGGTGGCATTGGTCATTGCTCCGGTCGCAAGGTCGACGTCGCAACCGACCGGTTCGAAATGTTTCTTCACGAGTATCGGTCCTTCCATTTCATGCTTGCGACCCACTTTTGGGATCAGGCTCTAGACGATCGTGTAGCCGCCATCGATCGCGAGGTTGGCGCCGTTGACCATCCCCGCGCCATCGCCGGCGAGATAGAGAACGGCGGCCGCGACCTCCCATGGCTTGGCGAAGCGGCGGGTCGGGATCGCGGCCCGCGCCCTGACGCCCTTTTCGCCCGCCCAGCCGGTCAGGCCGAGCTCCGTCTCCACCACGGTGGGCGAAACGGCGTTGACGGTGACGCCACGCGGCCCCCATTCGAGCGCCATGCAATTGGTCATGCCGATGATGCCGGCCTTGGAGGCGCAATAGGCGACATGGCCTTCGATGCCGATCGCCGCCGCCTGAGAGGCCATGTTGACGATGCGGCCCTTGCCGCGGTCGAGCATGGCCGGCGCGACCGTGCGCGCGACGAGGAACGCGCCCTTGAGATTGATGCCGAGCGTGCGGTCCCACTCCGCGGTCGGATAGCTTTCCGCCGGGGCGAGCGGGCCGATGCCGGCATTGTTGACGAGGATGTCGATGCCGCCGAATGCCCGCTCCGCGGCCCGGACGCAGCGCTGGACGCTGTCCTCGTCGGTGACATCGCCGACCAGCCCGAGGTGGCCGTCACCAAGCGAGCGCGCGCCTTCCTCGATACGCGGATCGCGGTCCATCAGCGCAAGGCGCGCGCCGCGCGCGGCAAAGGCGTCGGCCACGGCGCGCCCGATGCCCGCGGCCGCGCCGGTTATGAAAACCGACCGGCCCGCGAAATCGAGCAGGTCGGGCATGGTTTCGGATACGGGACTGGCCATGTCAGAACTCTTGGCGCGTATGGGTGATCGTCATTGTCTTCCGCGTTGCCACGTGCCGACGGGACGACCCGTGCGCCCATGCCGCCGCGCACGGGCGCATTCACAGCCGATGCCGCGGCTGCCGCCGGTGACGAGCGCACTCCGACCGTTCGGCCGGAGCATTCCTGAGCACATATCGGGCCTCCCCGCCACCCTTCGTAAGACCGCTTCAGTTTTTGTAATAAAACTACATTTATGATCGCTGTCAATGGGCGGTGACGAGAGAAACATCGTCCTTGAGAGGGTAGTTGTGGCTATTTTCACCCTTGGATTGGTAGCATGGGCAATATATATGTAGCAAAAATACAGAATGACGATTTGAGACGTGGCGCCCGGAGCCGCCGGTTGTCCGGCTGTCCGGACCGCGCTACGGTCCCGGCGGCTTCACCGGGTACCCCCATGATCGATCGAACCACGCCCGTTCCGCTCTATTTCCAGCTTGCCCAGCATCTGCGGTCGGAGATCGCCTCGGGTGCGATCGCCAGTGGCGGCAAGCTGCCCTCCGAGCATGAGATGTGCGCCGAATACGGGGTCTCGCGCTCCGTGGTCCGGCAGGCCCTCCAGTCGCTCGCGCTGGACGGGCTGATCGAGACCGAGCGCGGGCGCGGCGCCTTCGTCCGGGAAAAGAAGGTGCCGATCGTGCTGCAGCAGCGGCTGGACCCGCTGCAGGAGGGCATGGCCAAGGCGGGTTTCACACTCACCACGAAAGTGTTGCGGCAGGAGGCGATAGTGGCGCCGGCGCATGTCGCGGAGGCGATCGGCGACAACAGGGTCGTCTTTCTCGAGCGCGTGCGCTACGTCGACGGGCAGTTGCTGCTCGTCGTCCAGAACTACCTGCCGCTCAGCCGCTTTTCAGCGCTTCTCGATTTCGACGGACTCGAGACCAAGTCGCTCTATGACTGGTTGGACGAAGCCTGCGGCGTCATCGCTTCGACGGGCAAGCGCGCGATCGAGATTGGCCGTGCCGACAGCCACATCGCGTCGCTGCTGGATCTGCAACGAGGCGACCGGGTCCTGTTCAACCGGGAGACGACGTTCGACCAGGACGGCAGGGCGATCGAATACTACGAATCCTGGCATCATCCGGACCGGACCCGCCTCAGCATCGATCTCTACCGTCAGAAGGGCTGAACGCCACGACTAGACGTCGCGGTTGGATTTCAGGGCGCGATAGGTGGCGCGAAAGCGTGCCAGGAGATCGTCGAGGCCGGGAAAGGGACGCGGCTCGAGCAGGGGTTCGCTGGACGTGATGAAGGGAAGCTCGGATATCCCGCCCCAATGTCCGGCGGCCATGCCGCCGATATAGGCCGCGCCCAGCGCCGCGGCATCGCGGCCTTGAAACGGACGCATCGGCACGCCGACGATGTCCGCCAGCATCTGCCGCCAGCGCGGGTCGGTCGCGCCGCCCCCGGTCAGCAGCATGGACGACGCTTCGACGCCGGTCGCTTTCAGAGCGTCCCAACTGTCGCGTACCGCCAGCGCCACGCCCTCGAACACCGAGCGGATGATCTGGTCGCGTCCGGCGCCGAGGCGCATGTCGGACCAGACCGCGCTCGCCTGCGGGTCGAGCAACGGTGCGCGTTCGCCGCTCACATAGGGCAGGAAGACCGCCCCGCCATTGTCGACCCCCGGCGCGAAGGCGCGCGCATACATTTCCGTCCATTCGGCGCCGAGAACGCGGCGCGCCCATTCGAACACGGTGCCGCCGTTCTGCAGCGCGGCCATCTTGTAGATGCCCGCGCCGACTCCGCGGAAGGTGTTGTAGAAGGGCTGGAGCTCCGGCGTGGCGCGATCGACCACCGCCATCATCTGTATGCCGGATCCCACTTGAAGCACCGTCTCGCCGGGCGCGGTCTGGCCGAGCCCAAGCAGGCATGCGGCGGTATCGGAGAGCCCGTGGGCAACGGGAATGCCCCGCGGCAGGCGAAGTGCGGAGGCAGCCGGGCCGGCAAGGCCGCCAGCGACGTCCGTCGAGGCGCGAAGCGGCGGCAGCAGGGAGAGATCGACCCCGAGGCTTTCGGCGAAGGGTTCCGCCCAGCCATCGTTGCCCATGTCGTAGAGCAGCGTCATCGAAGCGTCGGCGGGCTCGGTCGCGCGCTCGCCCGTCAACCGCAGCCGCAGCCAGTCCTTCGGCGAGAGTGCGACGCTGGCCTGGCCGAGGAGGGCGGGCTCATGCCGCTTGAGCCACAACAGGCCCAGCCCCGCCATGCCCGTGGCGACGGGATTGCACAGCGACAGCCGCAAATCGCCGTCGAGCGCCAGCGCGTCCTGGACTTCCTGTCGCGTTCGCAGGTCCGGCCACAGAATGGCCGGCCTGAGCGGTGTTCCCTGCGCATCCGCCAGGACGAATCCATGTCCCTGGCCGGACAGGCCGATGCCGCGCACCGCCTCGCCATGCTCCGCGCATGCCTCGCGCACGGCCTCCACGGTCTTCGACCACCACAGTTCCGGGTCCGTCTCGGCATGGCCCGGGACGGGCGATCGGAGCTCGTAGGCGCGGCTCGCCTCTGCGACAGGCCGCCCGGTCTCGTCGATCAGCAGCGCCTTGACGGAGCCGGTGCCAAGGTCGATTCCGAGGAACATTCAGAGCGCTCCCGTCGCCCGTCTATGCGGTAACCGCAAAGACGTCGCCCTTGTCGGCGAGAAGAGCCAGGGCCGCTTCCGCAATGGCGTCCACGGTGAAGCCGAAGTGGGAGAACACTTCCGCGCCGGGTGCGGATTCGCCGAAACGGTCGACGCCGATGATCCTTCGGCGTCCGCCGAGGAACTGATACCAGTAGAGGGATGACGCTGCCTCGACCACGACGGTCGGCAGGTGGCGCGGCAGGATGCTCGACCGGTATTCCTCGGGCTGGCGCGCAAAGATATTGGCATTGGGAACGGACACGACGCGCACGGCCACGCCCTCCGCCGCGAGCCGCGCGGCGGCCTGACGAACCAGGACGAGCTCCGAACCGGTGCCGGCCAGCACGACATCGGGCGCCGCGCCGGTGGCCGGGTCGGAAAGCACGTAGCCGCCCTTGCGGATCTTCTCGTCGTCACCGGGCTGGTGGTCGACGCCCTTGCTGCCCTGCCTTGCCAGCACCATGGCGCTCGGTCCGTCGCGGAGCAGGCTCTCATCCCAGGCGATGAGCGCCTCCAGCTCGCTTCCCGGCCGCCATACGGAGAAATCCGGAATCGCACGCAGCGCCACAAGCTGCTCCGATGGCTGGTGGGTCGGCCCGTCCTCGCCGACGCCGATGGAATCATGGGTGTAGATGAAGATGGAGCGCAGCTTCATGAGGGACGCAAGGCGCACGGCGTTGCGGCTGTAATCGCTGAACACCAGGTAGGTCGAGCCATAGGGGACCACGCCGCCGTGGGCGGCCATGCCGTTCATCATCGCCGACATGGCGAACTCGCGTACCCCGTAGTGAACGAAATTGCCGGAGAAGTCGCCCGGCCGGATGGAGCGGGACCCTTGGGTCCAGGCCAGCGTCGACTCGCTGAGATCAGCAGAGCCGCCGACCAGCTCGGGGGCGGCCTCGACCATCAGCCCGGCAACACGGTTCGACGCCTTGCGCAACGGCTGATCGACCGCGGGTTTTTCGATGATGGCGGCCGCCTCCTGTTTCACCAGCGCGTCGAGACCGGGAGGCCGCTCGCCCTTCATCCTGCGGCTGAATTCGGCCGCGAGTTCGGGATGGGATGTCCGGTAGGCGGCAAACATCCGATCCCATTCGGCTTGCGCGGCCTTGCCTTTCCCGCGCCCATCCCAGCCGGCAGCGACATCTTCCGGGATCTCGAAGGGTGCATGGGGCCAGCCGAGCGCCTTGCGCGTCAGGGCCACTTCCTCCACGCCGAGCGGCGCACCGTGCGATTCCTCCTTGCCCTGTTTGTTGGGCGAGCCGAAGCCGATGGTCGTCTTGCAGCAGATCAGCGTCGGCCGGTCGGAGGCACGCGCGGCCTGGTAGGCCGCGTGGACAGCGGCGGGATCGTGCCCGTCAACGTCGGCAATCACGTGCCAGTTCAGCGAGCGGAAACGGGCTGCGGTGTCATCGGCGAACCAGTCGCCGACCTCTCCGTCGATGGAGATATTGTTGTCGTCATAGACGGTGATCAGCTTGGAGAGGCCGAGCGTGCCGGCGAGCGAAGCCGCTTCCTGGCTGATGCCTTCCATCAGGCAGCCGTCGCCGGCAAAGACATAGGTGAAGTGATCGACCACGGGGAAGCCGTCGCGGTTGAATTCCTCGGCCAGCCGGCGTTCGGCGAGCGCCATGCCGACCGCGGTCGCAAAACCCTGCCCGAGGGGACCGGTCGTCGTTTCGACACCCGGCGTCATCCCGCGTTCCGGATGCCCGGGCGTTCTGGAGCCGAATTGCCGATGCCTGCGCAGGTCGTCCAGCGAAAGGTCGTAGCCGGCCAGATGCAGCAATGAATAGATGAGCATCGATCCATGGCCGTTCGACTGCACGAAGCGGTCGCGGTTCGGCCAGTCCGGATCGGCCGGGTTATGGCTCAGGAAATCGTTCCAGAGCACCTCGGCGATATCGGCCATGCCCATCGCCGTTCCGGGATGGCCGGAATTGTTGGCCTGTACGGCGTCCATGGTCAAAGCCCTGATGGCGTTGGCCAGCCTGCGATGGTCACGCGCATGATCCGTCACCGGTCCATCTCCTTAACTTATCATCCTGTACGGACAGGTATAGCCGGGGCGACAGGCTGTCAAACGACTTCTCGCCGGTTCCGCCCGGTGCGCTAAAGCCGGTCGAGATCGTCATAGAGCGCCTGCGAATGGTGGTAGAGCTTTTCGAAGAATGGCTGCATCCGCGCGTAGGTTTCGGCCCAGTCGGGATCAGGCAGGATCTCGCGCTCGTAGCGCACGAAGGCTGCGGCCGCGTCCTCGGCGCTCGGGAACCTGCCTTCCGCGGTCGCGGCCAGCGCCGCGGCGCCGACGACGCCGCATTCCGGCTCCTTTGGCAACAGGATCGGAATGTTGTAGGCGCTCGCCTTGATCTTCAGCCACAGGTCCGACTTCGCTCCGCCGCTCGAGGCAACGATCCGCTCGACCTTGCGGCCGGAAATGTCCTCCATCAGATGCAGGTGTCGCGTGGCGCCGAAGGCCACGCCTTCGAGCACGGCGCGGTGAAGCTGGGCCAGCCCGTGCTCGGCGGTGATGCCGAAGAATTGCGCGCGGGCATTGCGATGCTCGCCGAAACGCTCGCCGACGAGATAGGGCATGAAGAAGAGCCGCTGGGCGCCGGCCTGCGCTTCCGCCGCCTTGGCGGCGATTTCCTCATAGCTCCAGCCATTCTCATGGAAGGCGCGGCGCGCCCAGCGCATGGCGTCGCCGCCGGTCTCGAGCAGGATGAAGGCGCCCCAATTGCCTTCCGGCGTACCGACATTGGAGATCTCGGGCGCCAGAAGCGGCTGGTCGGCGACGACCGTGATGATGCATGAGGTGCCGGTCACGTCCGATCCGAGTCCGGGGCGGCATACGCCCGAGCCGAGCAGGGCGACGGGATAGTCGCCGCCGCCGACGAGGACGGGCGTTCCGGCGCGGAGCCCCGTCTCGCGCGCCGCCGGCGCGCTTACGCCGCCCAGCACCTCGACCGGCTCGCGGATCGTCGTCAGCTTGCCGCGATCGAGCTCCAGCCGGTCGCACATCGACTGCGACCAGTCGCCGGTGCGCGGGTCCATCATGAAGGAGCAGGCGGCCTCGGTGCGGTCCATCGTGATCTCGCCGGTGAGGCGGTAATTCACGTAGTCCTTGGGCATCAGCACCACCGCCGCGCGGCGATATGCTTCCGGATCGTTGTCGCGGATCCATTGCAGCTTGAACCCTGGCCAGGGCGGGGCAGGGGGATTGCCGCTCTCGGCGATGAACTCGTCCAGCTTGTAGCGCTTCTCGAACGCCGCGACCTGACCCATGGTGCGCTTGTCGTTCCACAAGGGGACCGTATCGCGGGTCAGTTCTCCGTTGGCATCGAGCAGCACCGTCCCGTGCATGTGGCCGCAGCCGCAGATGGCCGCGATGCGTCGCGCCGCGTCCGGCACGTCGTCCAGCACCGCGCGGATGGCGCGCGTCACGCCGGCCCACCAGTCGGCCGGGCGCTGTTCCGACCAGCCGTATTCGGGCACGATCTGCTCGTGCTCGAAGGCACGGATGGCGGTCGGCCTGCCGGTCCTGTCGACGAGCGCCGCGCGTACGCTGCCCGTCCCAACGTCGATGGCGAGATAGAGCTCGTCGCTCAAGTCGTCCTCCCTTCCTCCGGGCAGGCGGCCTCCGGCTCCGCCCGCGGCTTGCAAGATCAGCGCATGCGGA
The DNA here is from genome assembly GCF_020442045.1 of Bauldia sp. Lineage (GTDB taxonomy): Bacteria > Pseudomonadota > Alphaproteobacteria > Rhizobiales > Kaistiaceae > Bauldia. Next base: position 32,040 of record NZ_JAGRLA010000147.1, read on the forward strand.
TCTGCAGTTTGACGTCCGTCGGACGGCCTTGCGCGGCGCGGTCGAACGCGGCGACGCTTCCGGCGAAGTCGAACGTCTCGGTGATCAGCGGCTTCACGTCGATCTTGCCGCTCGCCAGCAGGCCGATGGCCCTGTCGTAGACATTGGCGTAGCGGAATACCGTCTCGATGCGGATTTCCCTCGCCTGGAGAGCGACGATGTCCACACTGACCGGCTTCACCGGCATTCCGACCAGGACCAGCGCGCCGCCCGGCCGCAGGAGATCCGCGATCCCGTCATAGGCAGCGCCGGCGCCCGAGCATTCGAACACCAGGTCGACACCCCAGAAATCCGTCGCCTTCGCGATCTGCTCGGACACGGTTCCGCCGGCGGCGCGCAGCGCCGTGATTCCGTCATAGCGTTCGGCAACGTCGAGCTTGGCCTCCATGGGATCGGCGATCAGCACCTCGGCGCAGCCTCCGGCAAGGGCGGCCAGCGCGACGACGATGCCGATCGGGCCGGCACCGAGCACCAGGGCGCGATCGCCCGGCGTGATGCGCGCCTTGACGGCCGCCTGCATGCCGACGGCCAGCGGCTCGACCATCGCGCCTTCCGCGAAGCTGACATTGTCCGGCAGCCTGAAGGTCAGGGCGGCCGGATGCACGACCTCCGGGGTCAGGCAGCCGTGTACCGGCGGCGTCGCCCAGAAGGTAAGCGTCGGGTCCAGATTGTAGAGGCCGAGCTTGCTGGCCCGCGAAGTGAAGTCCGGCACGCCGGGTTCGACGCAGACGCGGTCGCCGGCCGCGAGGCCCTTCACCCCCGTCCCTGTCTCGATGACGGTTCCCGCGCCTTCATGCCCAAGCACCATCGGCGCGTTGACAACGAAAGGTCCGATCCGCCCATGCGTATAATAATGGACATCGCTGCCGCAGATGCCCACCACTTCCATGCGGATGCGGACGTCGTTGTCGCCCAGCGTCTGGTCGAGCGCGATGTCGCGCAGGCTCAGTTCACCTTGCCTTTCGAGCACCAATGCGGTCGGCATGGGTTTCTCCGGTCTCAGATCGAGGTGTAGCCGGCATCGGCCGAGACGATGGAGCCGGTCATCAGGCTCGACGCGTCGGAAGCCAGAAACAGGACGACCGAGGCGATCTCGTCCGCCTGGCCCATCCGCTTCATGGGCGTGAGATCTATCCAGCGGTCGACCATGTCCTTGCTGTCCTCGAGGTCGGCAAGCAGCGGCGTCTGGATATAGGTCGGCGCGACCGCATTGACGCGCACGCCACGCGGCGCCCATTCGACCGCCAGCGACCGCGTGAGGTGGTGCACCCCGGCCTTGGAGGCGTTGTAGTGGCATTGGGGCTGCGGCGTGTTGACGATATCGGCCGACATCGACCCGATATTGACGATCGAGCCGCGGCCGGCTTCCAGCATCCCGCGGCCGAAGGCGCGGCAGGTCTTGAAGACCCCGGTCAGGTTGATGCCGATGACGCGGTCCCACTCCTCGTCGGAAACGTCTTCGGCAGGGGTGTTGGAAGCGATGCCGGCGTTGCAGACCAGGATGTCCATGGCCGGCAATGAGGCGGCGAGGGAATCGAGCGCGGCCTTATCGGTCACGTCGAGTTCGTGCGATTCCGCTTTCCAGCCCTTGTCCGTCAACCGGTCCGCGACTGCCTTGGCGGCGGCGCCGTTCAGGTCCGTTACCGCGACATGCGCGCCGGCCTCGGCAAGGGCGGTGGCGCAGGCCTCACCGATCCCCTGGCCTGCACCGGTCACGAGAGCGCGACGACCCGAGAGATCGAATTTAGACAGGTAGGACATGGACGCGTTTCCTCCGCTATGCGTATCCGCAGATCTGGCCCAAAGGACAGAAGATGTAGTTTTCCTCCCGAAGAGTCGCTTGAATGACCGCTTCGCAGGCGTCTCTAGCCAATTTTTCGCGTTCTTGCACGAGTTTTTGGTAGTAGTAGAACTAACATTTTGTCCGGTGCCTCATCCTGCCTGAATTGGGTTTTCAGATCAATTCCTTGCCTCCCGGTGCCATGTCAATGTCTGGAAAATGCAGATAACGTGAATAATAGCATATACAAAACAATATTTTATAGAGAGAATGCCAGTGCTTCTAGCAGCCTGGGTCGCGGCGCGTTTCAAGACGGTTGCGCGATGTAGTAAATCTAGTTATTGACGATTGACGCGAAAAGAGCCGCGGGTTCGATCGGGAGGATTGAGGAACGTGATTCAGGAACTGGCCGGCATGCTCTTTGTCGACGGTGTGTGGAGGCGTGGCGAAGGCGCGCAGATTCCCGTCGAGAATCCGGCTACCGGAGAGGTGCTGGGGCATGTAGCGTCGGCCACCGGGCCGGAAATCGATGCCGCCGTTTCGGCGGCGCGCAAGGCGTTCGGGTCATGGTCACGGCTGGCGCCGGTCGAGCGGTCGAAGGCGCTTCACCGGCTTGGCGAGGCGGTTGCCGCCCACGCCGACGCCATGGCGCGCACGATGACGCTGGAGCAGGGCAAGCCGCTCAACGAGGCGCGGGGCGAGGTCTTGAAGCTTGCCGAGGCCTGTCATTTCTATGCCGAGGAGGCGGTGCGCATCCATGGCGAGATCGTTCCGAACACGACCACCGATATCGACAGCCTGGTCGTGCGCGAGCCGATCGGCGTGGTGGGCGCCATTACGCCCTGGAACTATCCGGCCGAGCTGATCGGCTGGAAGCTGTGCGGAGCGCTGGCCGCGGGTTGCACCATCGTCATCAAGCCGGCGGAACTGACGCCGTTCACGGCGCTGGCGATCGCACGCATGGCTGAGGAGGCGGGCATACCGGCGGGTGTCGTCAATGTGGTGACCGGCCCGGGCTCCAAGGTTGGCCAGGCGCTGGTCGAGCATTCCGGTGTCGACAAGATCGCTTTTACCGGCTCCAGCGCGGTGGGCCTGCGCATCCAGCAATCGTGCCCGACCATCAAGCGGCTGTCGCTGGAGCTCGGTGGCAACTGCCCGCTGATCGTGACGGCGTCGGCCGATATCGACGCCGCGGTGAAGGGGGCCGCGCGACGCTCCTTCCGCAACATGGGACAGATCTGCATCGCGATTAACCGCATCTATGTCCAGCACACCGTCGCAGACGACTTCACAGCGAGGCTCGGGCGCGCCGCCGACCAACTGGTGATCGGCAATGGCATCGACCTTCCCGACGCAGATGTCGGCGCAATGGCGTCCGCCGAACCGCTGGCCAAGACGCAGGATCATCTGGCCGATGCGCTGTCGAAGGGCGCGCGGCTCGTGGCGGGCGGCGGCGCGCCGCAAGGCGAGGTTTTTGCGCGCGGGCATTTCTTCCGCCCGACGGTGGTGGCCGATTGCACGCATGCCATGAAAGTGATGACCGAGGAGACATTCGGTCCGCTCGTCGGCGTCATGGCCTATGACGGCCTCGACGAGGCGATCGAACTGGCAAACGACACGCCCTACGGCCTCGCCTCCTATCTCTACGCCCGCGACATGGACGAGGTGCGCCATGTCTCGACCCGCCTCGACTACGGCAATGTCGCCGTCAACAACGTCGATGCGGGAATCATGAACGCGCCCTATGGCGGGCGGAAGCAGAGCGGCGTCGGCTACGAGCACGGCCGCGAGGGCATGCTCGAATATATGAATTTCAAGCATGTCCGCATCCGCTATGGCGAGCCAAAGGCGAGGTAGGCCCGTGACCCAGGCGCTCCTCGGCATCGATATCGGAACGTCAGGCTGCAAGGCACTGCTCATCGACGGCGAGGGTACGGTGCTGGTGAGCCGCACCGAGACATACGGACTGTCGCAGCCCCGTCCCGGCTGGACCGAGCAGGATCCGGCCTTGTGGATCGACGGCGCCCGTGCGGCGGTTGCGGCGGTTCTTGCCGAGCGTCCGGACGTCGGGATCGCAGCGGTCGGCCTGTCCGGCCAGATGCACGGCCTGACGCCGCTCGATGCCGGCCACGAGGTGCTGCGCCCGGCTATCCTGTGGAACGACCAGCGCAACGGTGCCGAATGCGACGCGATCACCGAGCGCGCGGGTGGGATAGAGGGCCTTCTGGCGCGGACCAACAACCGCATGCTGGTCGGGTTTACCGGCGGCAAGATCCTGTGGATGCGCGATCACGAGCCGGAGCTGTTCAGGCGGCTGCGTCATGTGGTCAATCCCAAGGACTATCTGCGCCTCGTCCTTACCGGCGAGGTCGCGACGGAGGTTTCCGATGCCTCTGGCACCGGGTTGTTCGACACACGGGCACGGCGCTGGGCCTCCGGCTTGCTGGATATTCTGGAGATCGATCCCGCGATCCTGCCGCCCTGCCATGAGTCGCATGTCGTCACCGGCAGGGTCAGCCGGTCCGGGGCAGCGCTTTTCGGCATTTCCGAAGGCACTCCGGTTGCCGGCGGCGGCGGCGACAGCGTCATCCAGACCATAGGCTCGGGCGTGATAGCGCCCGGCGAGTTGCAGACAACGATCGGCACGGCCGGCATCGTCGCGGCCGCGCTCGATGAGCCGGTCGCCAATCCGGACGGCCGGCTGCAGGTATTCTGCAACGTCGCGCCGGCGAAATGGCACTGCATGGGCGTTTCGCTCAATGCCGGAGGGGCGATGGAGTGGTTCCGCGGCATGCTGGCGGGGTTCCGCGGCGGCGAGGCGCTTTCGGCGAAGGACATTGCCGGGATCGCGGCCGATGCACGGGCCGGGTCACGCGGGCTCGTCTTCCTGCCCTATCTCAATGGCGAACGCTGCCCGCATCCTGAGCCATCGGCGCGCGGCGGCTTCGTGGGTCTCACCGCCCGTCACGGCGCGGCGGACATGGCGCGCAGCCTGATGGAAGGGGTGACGCATTCGCTCTTCGACATCTATCGCCTGATGGAGGCAGCGGGCGTCGGCCGCGGCGTCATCAAGGCATCGGGCGGCGGGGCGCGTTCTGTATTGTGGCGTCAGATGCAGGCCGACCTCTTTGGCTGCGACATCGTCACGACGGAAGGCGCTGCTGAAGGCGGAGCATTCGGCGCGGCCCTTGTCGCCGGGGTGGGCGTCGGCATGTGGCCCGATGCGGACGAGGCGGCGAAATCCTGCCGCGCGGTGACCCGCGAAACGCCGGACGCGGCCGGCACTGCCGCGATGCGCGAGGCGTTTGCGATCTATGCGGGCCTCTACGATGACTTGTCCGGGGCCTTTTCGACCATATCCGGTTCCGGTCTGGACCGATAAGAAGCGGGGAGACGAATGCCCACTGCAACCCGATCCCATCGCTACGAGGCGCTGGTCTTCGACCTCGACGGCACGCTTATCGACAGCGCGCCCGACATCGCGGCCGCGCTCAACCTGGTGCTGGAGCGCAACCGCTGGCCGACCCAGAGCGTGGAGACGGTGGAAAGGTTTATCGGCTTCGGGGCACGCCGCCTGGTTCATGACCTGTTCGTTTCGCTTGATCTGCCTTCCGACGATGCGACGATCGATACCGCGCTGGAGGAATACCTCGACAATTATGCGCGCAGGCCGGCCGACAAGACACTTTTCTATCCGCATGTGCGCGAGGATCTCGAGGCATTGCATGACAATGGCATCAGGCTTGGCATCTGCACCAACAAGCCGCACGACCTGACGGTGAATATTCTCGGCATCCTCGGCATTGCCGACCTGTTCGATGCCGTCGTCGGCGCCGACATCGCGCCGGCGAGCAAGCCTGATCCGGCGCATCTGATGACGGTGGCCGAGCGGATGAAGCTGAATGGACGACCCTGGGCCTATGTCGGCGACACGATGGTGGACAAGACGACCGCCGCTGCCGCCGGCATTCCCTTCTATGCCGTGCCCTGGGGTGGCGGCCGCCATATCGACGTCGAGCCTTCCAGGCGGCTGACCCGCCTGCGTGACCTCGACGACACGAACGACGGCGGCAGGGAGGATTGACGATGGCGGGCAGTCTGCTCCAGCGCATCCTGCAGGAAAGCGAGGGGATGGGCTCGGCCGAGCTGCGCGTCGCGCGCTTCGTCAGCGCCAATCCTTCGGACGTCATTCACATGAGCATGGCGCGGCTGTCGCAGGAATGCGAGGTCAGCGACCCGACGATCATGCGCTTCTGCCGTCGCTTCGGTTTCCAGGGCTATCAGGATTTCAAGCTGCACCTGGCGCAGAGCCTCGTTCCGTCGGCGCCATTCGCCTATGAGCAGATCGTGCCCGACGATTCCATCCAGAACGTCGTGCGCAAGACGGCGCGCAATTCGCTCAACGCGATCCAGCGGCTGCTGGAAGACCTCGACCCGCAGCAGGTCGACGAGGGGGCCAGGCTTCTGCACGCCGCAAGCTGGGTCGGCATCTACGCCAGCGGCATTTCGGAGATCACGGCGCTGGATGCCGAGCACAAGTTCCAGCGGCTCGGCATGCGGTGCGCGGCGCTCATCGGGCGCAAGAAGCAATGGCTTCATGCCGAGACGTCCAGGCCAAACGAGGTGGTGCTGATCTTCTCGCAGTCGGGCCACACCAAGCAGATGGTCGACATCGCGATCGCCGCGCGGGCGAAGGGCGCGCGCGTGCTTTCGGTCACGGCCGCGGAATGCCCGCTGGCCCAGGTATCGGACCTGCTGATCTCGGTCCTGCCCTACGATCGCACGGAGCTGATGACGCCGCTGGCGTCCCGGCTCTACCACCACCTGGTGGTGAACATGCTCGTCACCGCGATCGCGATGACCAGCGGCAGCGAGTTTCCGGATCAGCTTCCGGCGCTCGATTTCTGGCAGACGGAAAAGATCTGATCTGCGTTCGCGATGGCGGACGCGGGCATAGCGGGGAGCACTGATGACTGCACAGGACGAGGCGAAGAAAGCCGCCGGCCGCAGGGTGATCGAGGAATTCGTTCGGGACGGCATGAAGCTAGGCCTGGGCTCGGGGACGACGTCGCACTTCTTCGTGCGCGAGCTCGGCAATCATGTCGCGCGGGGCATGAAGCTGACCTGCACCACCACGTCCCGCTCGACCAACGACGTGGCGCGGGAGGTCGGCATCGCGATCACCGATCCCAACGACATCGGCGAGATCGACCTGACGATCGACGGCCCCGACGAGATCGATCACGACTTCAACATGATCAAGGGCGGGGGGGCGTGCCTGCTGTGGGAAAAGATCGTGGCGCACGCCTCGAAACGCATGATCACCATCTGCGACGAGAGCAAGATCGTCGACAGCCTCGGCGCCTTTCCGCTGCCCGTCGAAGTGGTGCAGTTCGCCTGGAAGCAGACCGAGCGGATGGTCGCCGACGCGCTCGTGGACAATCGCGTGAAGGGGGCGGCGATCGAACGCAGGATGCGGGACGGCCAGCCGGTCGTGACCGACAGCGGCAATTTCATCCTCGACTGTCGCTGCGGCGTCATTCCCGCGCCGGCGAAACTCGAGATCGAGCTCAATCGCATTCCCGGCGTGGTGGAAAACGGCCTTTTCACGCGGGAGTCGCAGGGAATGGTCGTCGGCTGCTTTGACGGCACCGCATATGTGAAGCTACGCAATAAGTAGTGACTACTACATATTCGCGATATTTTGTTGCGCGCACCGCAGGCGGCGGCATGACGCGCGACGGCGCTCGCCTCGCCGAATCCGTAAAACGCTTCAACACACTGAATTACAATGGATTTTATAACGTAATTTTTTGAGGCTTCGACCATGCGCCAGCCAATATTCTTGTTGCCGAAGGCCACGAAAAAGGCTTGAAGGATTTCTATAAATCTAGTATTACTAGATGAACCGAGGGAGGAAGCATATGGACAGATTGGATGGATTGACTCGTCGCGGCCTGCTCAAGGCCGGCGGCTCTTTGGGTATCGCGGCCGGCGCCAGCACGCTGTTGGGGCGCGCTGCCTGGGCGGATGAAGGCTTCATCCCCTACAGCAACAAGAGCCTCGATTATTATTTCTTCGTCATTCAGGAAGAGGCGGTGAAGCGCGCCGTGGAGGCGAGCAAGATGCGCTTCCAGGCCACCAATGCCAGCTTCGACAATACCAGGCAGCTCGAGCAGTGGCAGAGCCTGATGCTGAGCCAGCCGTCGGCGCTCGTGTCGGATCCGATCGACAGCCAGGCGATCGTTTCGGCGATCCGCCGCTACAACATGAAGAAGATTCCCGTCGCCATCATCGACACGCCCGCGGATGGCGGCGATGTCGCCATCACCGTCAGCTTCGACAACAAGCTCGGCGGCGTGATAGCCGCGCAGGAGATCATCAAGCGGCTGACCAAGAAGCACGGCAGCCCCAAGGGCACGGTGCTCAACTGCTTTGGCGCCCTGCAGAGCGTGGCCTGGCGGCTGCGCAAGGAAGGCATGGACGAGGAATTCGCCAAGTATCCCGACATCAACTATCTGGCCCGCCCGACCGAGGGCGCTCTCGACCAGATGCTGTCGGTGACGCTTTCGACGCTGTCGGAATATCCGGATCTCGACGCGGTCCATGCGCCGAGCGATTCGCCGTCGCGCGGCATCGTCACGGCGCTGCAGCAGAAGAACCGCTGGAAGAAGGTGGGCGAGGATGGCCACGTCATCTTCGTCAACATCGACGGCGAGCCGATCGCGCTGAAGTGGATCCAGGAAGGCTACATGGACGCCTGCGTCTCGCAGGATCCGATCGCCTATGGCGAGATAGCGGTCGAAATGCTGGTCAAGCACTCGCTCAAGGACGAGGCGGTTCCGATCGGCGCCTACGAGAACAAGAAGTATTTCTGGGAGCAGGGCGAGATCGTTGCCGGCAAGACCGGTCCGACCCTGATCATCCCGCCATTCGTCATCGACGGGGAGAATGCTGCCGACAAGCGCCACTGGGGTGCGATCGCGGAGAAGGATTGGGGCATTCCCTACACCTGATCGCGCCCAATGCCTGATCGCGATTGGTCGCAGACATGACCTGCGCCACGCTGGCCCCGCGCCGGCGTGGCGCGTCGGCGCCGAAGGGAAGTTTCCTTTCTGGTCTTCGTCGGAGAGCTCATTTTGACAGCACCCTCGGCAGTCTCATCGGAGCAGGACCCGTTCATCCTCAGGGTCGAGAATCTGACCAAACGCTATGGTCCCGTTCTGGCGCTGAATAACGTCTCGCTCGGCCTTCGCCGGGGCACCATTCACGGTCTTCTGGGCGAGAACGGCGCTGGCAAATCCACTCTCGTGTCCCTGATCTCCGGCCAGCGCACCCCGACATCGGGCACGATCTCCCTCGACGGCCGGGCCATCGCCAATGTCGACATCAAGGCGATGGAGGAGGCGGGCGTCTTCCTGGTCACGCAGGAGCCGATGATCGTCGATCATCTGACGGCCGCCGAGAATCTCATGCTTGGCATATGGCCGTCTGCCGGCGGCTTCGTCAGATGGGGCAGGTTGCGCTCCGAGGCAGCGCGTATGCTGGAGGGAACCGGCATCGATCCGCAGTTGATGGCCGGCCGCCTCGACGCCGTGGCCCGGCGCAAGCTCAACATCCTGCGCGCCATGTTCAGCGGCGGCAAGATCATCATCCTCGACGAGCCTACCGCGGCCTTGACCGTGGAGGACAGGGCGCAGCTCTTCTCCTTCATGCGCGACCTCAAGGCGCAGGGCGTCACTTTCATCTTCATCTCGCACTACAATGACGAGATCCTGGAAATCTGCGACGCCTGCTCGGTGCTGCGCGACGGCGTGCTCGCCGGCGGAACCGAGGACGTCCAGGCGCTGACCTCCGAGCAATTGTCGGAGCTCGTGCTTGGCAGGGGGCTCGTCCTGTTCCAGCGGGAGCGGCGGCAATTCGCCGACGAAGCGCCGGCCGTCAGCCTGCGCTCCGTCGTCAGTGCAGGCGTACGGGTCGAGGCGCTGGACCTGCATGCCGGCGAGATCGTCGGCTTCACCGGCCTTCCGGGCGCCGGCGCCAAGGAACTGGTGCGCGCGATCTTCGGTCTCGTTCCGATTCGATCAGGAACGATTGCCTTTGCCGGGGAAGGGCCGCGCAGGCTTCCCTCCTCGCCGCGCGACGCATTCGACGCCGGCATCGCATTCCTTTCGGACGACCGGCATCGCGACGGTCTCGTCAAGCATATGACGATCAGCGAGAACATCTCGCTTTCCTCGCTGGCTTCGGTCGCAAGGTCCGGCTTCCTGAGCGCCGACGCCGAGCGGAGCCTGTCAGACCGCTATTTCGAGGCGATGGGCATCAAGGCTTCGGGGCCGTCCGCGACGGTCGACACGTTGAGCGGCGGAAACCAGCAGAAAGTGTGCCTCGGACGCGTGCTGGCGACCGGGCCGCGCCTTCTCATTCTCGACGAGCCGACGCGCGGCATCGACGTGGGCGTCAAGCAGGACGTGCTGCGCATCATCGACAATCTCAGCCGCAGCGGCGTTGCCGTCATCATCGTCTCAACCGATACGGACGAGATCGTCCGCTCCGTGGACCGCGTCTGCATCTTCGACAACGGAGCCGTCCGGGAGGAGATCACGGGCGCTGCGATATCGAGCGAGCGGCTGCGCCAGGGTACTGCATCCCATGGCTGAGCAGCAGGCGTCGAAGGAGGAAACCATGAGCCAAGCCACTCCCGCCCTTGCATCGGCGGCTACCAGGTCCGCCAGCGGGGAGGGCACCTCCATTCTGGGATGGGTGCTGCACAATGTCGTGTGGATCTGGCTGGTCGCCCTGGTGGTGATCTTCGGCCTGTTCAACGAATATTTCTTCACCACCTTCAACCTGCAGAACATCATGGTGCAGGCGACCGTGCTCGGCATGATCGGACTTGCCGTCGCCCTGCCGCTGCTGGTGGCCGAGATCGATCTTTCACTGCCGGCCAATCTCGGTTTCTCCTCCGCGATCGGCGCCATGGTCTATTCCAATCTCGGCTTCCCCTGGTTTTTCGCCATGCTGATCGGCGTGGCGGTGGCGACGCTGATCGGCTTCTTCAACGGCCTGTGCATCACCAAGCTGCGCATGGTGTCGCTCATCCAGACGCTGTCCATGATGATCATCCTGCAGGGCGCGCTGCTGGCGCTGACGCAGGGGCGTACCATTACCAACCTGCCCGACGGCTATGTCTGGATCGGCCAGGCGACCATCGGCGGCTGGCCGGTCATGCCGATCATCTTCGTGGCGGCGCTGATCGCGATAGCCGTGCTTTTGCGCAAGACCGTTCTCGGACGCGGCATCTATGCGGTCGGCGGCAATCCGATCGCGTCGAATTCGGCCGGCATCCGCGTGGACCACGTCAAGATCATAACCTTCACGATCGCCGGGTTCCTAGCGGGCGTGGGCGGGTTCCTGCTGGGGTCGTGGCAGATGGCCATCACGTCCAACCAGGGGTCCAGCTACCTTCTCTACGCCATCGCGGCCCCCATCATCGGCGGCGTCAGCGTCTTCGGTGGACGCGGCAATGTGGTTGGCGTGCTGGGCGGCGTGCTGTTGCTCACGGTGATCCAGGTGGGCCTCGCCATCATTGCGGTCCCGTCCTTCTATGTCGGCATGATCGGCGGCTTCATGATCTTCATCGCCGTTGCGATCGACGCCATCCGCGTCCGTTACTTCGGCTGATGACGACTTCCTCCTCCCAGGCGGC
>NZ_JAGRLA010000148.1 GCF_020442045.1 Bauldia sp.
CCTCGACCATCTTCCGGAACTCGTCGGCGATATGGGGGCCGCGCAGCGTCGCCGCCTTCCTGCCGTCGACGAAGACCGGCGCCGCCGGCTGCTCGCCGGTGCCGGGCAGCGAGATGCCGATATCGGCGTGCTTCGATTCGCCCGGGCCGTTGACGATGCAGCCCATCACCGCGACCTGCAGCGCCTCGACGCCGGGGTATTTCTCGCGCCAGACCGGCATGTTGGTGCGCAGGTCATCCTCGATGCGGCGGGCGAGCTCCTGGAAGACGGTGGAGGTGGTGCGGCCGCAGCCCGGGCAGGCGGCGACCACCGGCAGGAAGGCGCGGAAGCCCATCGTCTGGAGGAGCTCCTGGGCGACCACCACCTCGCGGGTGCGGTCGCCGCCGGGCTCCGGCGTCAGCGAGATGCGGATGGTGTCGCCGATCCCCTGCTCGAGCAGGATGGCGAGCGCGGCGGAGGAGGCGACGATGCCCTTCGACCCCATCCCCGCCTCGGTGAGGCCGAGATGGAGGGCGTGGTCGGTGCGGCGGGCGAGCTCGGCATAGACGGCGATCAGGTCCTGGACCTGGCTGACCTTGGCCGAGAGGATGATGCGGTCGCGGCCGAGGCCGAGCTCCCCGGCTCTGGATGCGGAAAGCAGCGCCGACTGGACGATCGCCTCGCGCATCACGTCCCTTGCCGACCGGGGTTCCGCGGCCTTCGCGTTGTCGTCCATCAGCCGGGTGAGCAGCGCCTGGTCGAGCGAGCCCCAGTTGACGCCGATGCGGACCGGCTTGCCGTGGCGCGCGGCGATCTCGATCAGGGTCGCGAACTGGCGGTCCTTCTTCTCGCCGAAGCCGACGTTGCCGGGATTGATGCGATACTTGTCGAGGGCCTCGGCGCAGGCCGGATGGTCGGTCAGCAGCTTGTGGCCGATATAGTGGAAGTCGCCGATCAGCGGCACATGGATGCCGCGTTTCGCCAGCCGGTCGCGGATATGGGGGACGGCGGCGGCGGCCTCGTCGCGATCGACGGTGATGCGGACCAGCTCCGAGCCGGCACGGGCAAGCGCCGCCACCTGCCGCGTCGTCTCCTCGACATCGGCGGTATCGGTATTGGTCATCGACTGGACGACGACCGGCGCGTCGCCGCCGACCGCGACGCCGCCGACCGCGACGCCGATGGTGCGGTGACGGGGCAACGGTTCGGTGAGGTAATCGGTCATATCCAAGGCATTCGACCCGTCGTAGGTCGCGCTACAGGCGCGAGGGGTTTTCCAAGGGACACTAGCACGTCGGCGCGCGATGTTGCCCGGTCCCCGCGCTGGAAATGGTCGATAGGGCGGGAAAGCGCAAGTCGACCGCCAATGTCGTCGGGCTCGCGCCGTGGGGCGTGGCGCGATCGGCGCCTTTGCCCGGGGCGTGCTGCCTTCCCTGATTTCCTGTTGCTTCCACACACGGCAGGAGCGACAAAGGGACAGGCTCTGGGCGTCAAAAGGCAGCGAACATGATCCGCCGGACCCAAATCCTGCTGGCCGGGCTGCTCGCCGTGTCCGCCGTCGCGTCTGGTGCGCAGACCGCTGCCGCCGAAACGCTCGCCCTGCGGGGCAACCAGCGGTGGGTGCAGATCGCCAGCCGCCAGATCCTCGATGAAGCAATCGCGATCGCCCGGCAATACGACGATCAGGACTCACGCGTCGTGAAAGCGAAGAATGGCTGGTACGCGGTCGTTATCGGCCCCTATTCATCCAGCGAATTGTCAGCGTTTCGAGATGACTATGAGGGCGAAATGCCGCTGCCCGACGACGCCTATCTGGCGCGTGGAACCGGCTATGTCGCCACCGTTTGGCATGGAGACCCGAGCGCGCCGGCGTCCGCCGACACGGGCGTGGAACACGACTACCTGAGCCTCTACAGAGAAGCCTTTAATCATTACCGCAATGGTGAATACGATGCCGCTTTGCGGGCGTTCGTTTTTGGAGATATCCAGGCTTCAGTCCACGATGCCCCCGCTCTTCCGAGAGCTAAGTCAGCATATTACAGAGCAAAGATATTTCTTCTGAGAGATAATTTTGATAGTGCATACAAATTCTTTGCCATTGCAAAGCAACTTGGTGGCGAATCCAATTATGCGATTGCGGCCCAGGACTTGATGGACGCAATCGATGAATGGCGTGAACTTCAAAACTGAATTGGCGTAGTGCGTTTTTTAGAATGGATTAAAGACTTCGTCCAGTTCGTCGATGCGTTTCACGGCCCATGAACGAAGTTGCGCCACCTCATCCACTATACATTTACCCGCGTGAGGATAGATGCATTTTGCCAGGGAAGTAGCCTTGGCGGTCAGGCTTTTTGGTTTGCACAAGTAGATATCAACGTCTGATACAACCGAATTCTGGATAAGGATAGTATCATTGCTGTTGAATTCTTTTTCATATCCGGAGCCGCAATAACATTCTTCGCCATAGTCGACCAAGCCGTCCCTGGCATAAAGCTCAGTCATGCAGGCCTCTTTGGCGGAAGCCCACGTCGACGAGCATGATAGCCAGCATAAACCGCCCAATAGTCCCGCGAACAACATTCTCTTTGTTACAAGCATCGATCTCAATCCGCCGGTCGGCGCCGTCGAGGCAGCGTAGAATAGATGGCTTTCCGCTAAGTCCCTGGAGAATGGCTCCGATTCAATGTTGGTTGCAACGTTCAGTCTTGCGGCGACATTTGCCTGGCGGGAGGGATCGAGGATTCAGCCCCGGCGGCAGTTGGCGCAAAGGCCGTGAATCTCGATGACCGGCGTCGTCGGGACGAAGCCGACCGCGCCGGTGACCTCGGCGATCAGGCCGTGGAGGTCGGCGGAGGAGGCCTCGCCGGCCGCGCCGCATTTGTCGCAAAGCAGGAAGACGGTCGCCTCGTCGGTGCAGTCGGCGCCGCGGTCGCAGGCGACATAGGCGTTGCGCGACTCGATGCGGTGGGCGAAGCGGTGCTCGACGAGGAAATCGAGGGCGCGGTAGACCGAGACCGGCGCGGGACGATGGCCGGATGCGCCGAGGCGGTCGATCACGTCATAGGCGGAAGCGGGAACATGGCTCTGGAGCAGCGCCGCCAGCACCTCCTGGCGCCGCTCGGTGAAGCGCAGGCCCTCGGTGTCGCAGATCTCGCGGGCGTGGCTGATCGCGTCCGCGGCGCAGCGGCGGTGGTCGTGCTTGCGGTGTTCCAGTATCGGGCTGACGTTCGCCATCGCAACGCCTCTTCTCCATCCGATCCGCGGGGGCGCGGGTCGCCGGGTGGCTTCTATCTAGCACAGCCTGCGGCGCCATGCGGGATGGCGTTCATGCTGCGATGCAATATATAGACGCTGAGGCCGTCATTATCAGGAGACGTTCATGCTGAAAGGTAAAACCGCGCTGGTGACCGGTTCCACCAGCGGCATCGGGCTCGCGATCGCCGGGGCGATGGCGCGCGAGGGAGCCAACGTCGTTCTCAACGGCTTCGGCGACGCCGCGGAGATCGAGACGCTGCGCGCGGCGATGGCGGAGGATAACGGCGTCGAGGTGCGCTATTCGCCGGCCGACATGACCAGGCCCGACGAGATCGCGGCGATGGTCGCCGACGCCGGGAAGGAATTCGGCGCGATCGACGTGCTCTGCAACAATGCCGGCATCCAGTTCGTCTCGCCGATCGACGAGTTCCCGGTCGAGAAATGGAACGCGATCATCGCCATCAACCTCTCCTCCTCCTTCCACACCATCCGCGCGGCGCTGCCGGGGATGAAGCAGAAGGGCTGGGGCCGCATCATCCAGACCGCGAGCGCCCATGCGCTGGTCGCCTCGCCCTTCAAGAGCGCCTATGTCGCGGCGAAGCACGGCATCGCCGGGCTGACCAAGACCGTGGCGCTGGAAGTGGCGCGGGACGGCATCACGATCAATGCCATCTGCCCGGGCTATGTCTGGACGCCGCTGGTCGAGAGGCAGATTCCCGATACCGCCAA
This sequence comes from Bauldia sp., assembly GCF_020442045.1. Taxonomy (GTDB): domain Bacteria; phylum Pseudomonadota; class Alphaproteobacteria; order Rhizobiales; family Kaistiaceae; genus Bauldia. The sequence continues at coordinate 3,964 of NZ_JAGRLA010000148.1, forward strand.
GGCGCGCGGCATCACCGAGGAAGAGGTGAAGCGCGACGTGATGCTCGCGGCGCAGCCGACCAAGGAATTCGTCACCGTCGAGGAAATCGCGGCGCTGGCGATCTTCCTGGCAAGCGACGCGGCGCGCAACATCACCGGCGCGATGCTGCCGATGGACGGGGGCTGGACCGCGGCGTGAGCGGCGGGGCGAAAGCCACATCGTCCGCGGAGACCGCGCCATCCGGGACCCGGACGATCAACCTGGCGCTGCAGGGCGGCGGCGCGCATGGCGCCTTCACCTGGGGGGTCCTCGACGAACTGCTCCAAGAGGGCCGCCTCGACTTCGAGGCGATCTCGGGCACCAGCGCCGGGGCGATGAACGCGGTGGTGCTGGCCGACGGACTGATGCGCGACGGGGCGGAAGGCGCCCGGCGCCGGCTCGGCGCCTTCTGGCGGCGGGTCAGCCGCGAGGGCGTGGGCGCCGGCGCCACCAACGAGATATTCCAGAATATCCTCGGCTTCTGGAACCTTCCGGCGCTCCCGTCCTTTCCATCCTTTCCGCCATTCGGCTATCCCGAGCGGCTGGCGCAGATGGTCTCGCCCTACCGGATCAATCCGCTCAACATCAACCCGCTGCGCGACCTGCTCGAACGGCTGGTCGATTTCGACCTGGTCAGGGCCAACACCGCCCTCAAGCTGTTCATCTCGGCGACCAATGTCCGCGACGGCAAGATCCGCGTCTTCACCGGCGACGACATCACCGCCGACGCGGTGATGGCTTCCGCCTGCCTGCCCTATCTCTTCCATGCCGTGGAGATCGAGGGCGAGGCTTATTGGGACGGGGGGTATATGGGCAATCCGGCGCTGTTTCCCTTCTTCACCGAGACGCAATGCGAGGACATCCTGCTGGTCCAGGTCAATCCGGTGCGGAGCGAGGCGGTGCCGAAGACCGCCAAGGAGATCATGGAGCGGGTCAGCGAGATCACCTTCAACTCGTCGCTGCTGAGGGAATTCCGCGCCATCGACTTCGTCAACCGGCTGCTCGAGGAGAACCGGCTCGACCCGAAGCGCTACCGCAGGAACCGCGTCCACCGCATCGACGCGACCGAGGCGCTGGCGCGCTACACCGCCTCGTCGAAGCTCAACACGAGCTGGCATTTCTTCCAGGAGCTGCATGCCGCCGGCCGCAAGGCGGCGCGGGACTGGCTCGACGCCCATTTCGAGGATATCGGCGTCCGCTCGACGCTCGACCTCAGAGCGGAATTCTCCTGACGGCCGGCGATCGCGCCGCGGCGGCGGCCGACCGGCCCGCCGCGCTTGCTTGACCGGGCCGGCAGCCCGTTCGACAATCACCCGCTCGACCGGCGGTGGGGGATGGCATGAAAGACCACGACGTTCTGAAGCGGATTCCGTTCTTCGCGGAAATCCTGGACGATCAGTCGCTCGACCAGCTGGCGAAGGCGGTGACACGGACCGAATTCGACCACGGCACGGTGGTGATCCGCGAAGGCGACGCGGGGGAATCGATGTTCGTCATCGCCAAGGGGGCGCTGGCGGTCTCGATCCGCGACGGCGGCAAGGACCGGCGGGTCGCGACGCTGCGTGACGGCGACCTGGTCGGCGAGATGTCGCTGCTTACCGGGGCGGCCCGTTCGGCGACCGTGACCGCGCTCCGGCCGACCGTGACGCTCGAGATCACCCGCGACGCGCTTGCGCCGATCCTCAAGGCATCGCCGGAGCTTGCCATCCAGTTTTCGGCGATGGTCCTGCGGCGAAGCGCCGAGCTCGAGGACCTCTACGGGCTGCCCAACTGGCTCCGCACCGGCGGCACCGCATCCGACATCACGACGCGGGTGCGGCGCTTCTTCGGCTTCGACGACTAGCGTGCCGGGCCGGTCAAGGCGCCCGGCCCCCGATCAGAACTGGTCGAGCAGCCGCTCGAGATAGTCGCGCTCGATCACCGGCCGCGTTGCGTCGCCGAGGCGCTCGCGGATCGCCTCGAGGATCTCGCGGGCGCGCTGGATGTCGATCTCGTCCGGCACCTTGACGGTGGTGCCGAGGTCGGGACCGACATTGCGCTGCGGCCGGCCGAGCGGATCCTCGTTCGGCATCTGGTGGCCGTTGGGATTGCCGTTCATGCCGGGGCCCTGGTTGTTGGCGAGCTGCCGGGCCATGCCTTCGGCGCCCTGGCGCAGCGCTTCCAGCGCCTCGCCCTGGTTGCCGAGGGCGCTGCCGGGGCGCCCGTCGCCGAGGTCGCCGGCGGCGCGGCCCATCGACTTGCCGGCCTGGCCGAGCGGGTCGCCCTCGCCGGGCTGCATGCCCATGCCGTCGAGGCTCTCCATCAGGTCGGAAAGCTGTTGCTCCAGCGACTGCTGCTGCTCCTGCAGCCGGCGCAGCGCCTCGGCCATCTCCTCGGCGGTCATCGGCTCGCCATTCTCGCCGAGGCCCTGCCGGGCGCGGTTGGTCCGGTCCATCAGCTCCTGCTGGCGGCGGATCATGTCGGCGAGCTCGTTGAGGCTCTGCATCATCTCGCCATTCTGCTGCTGGTTGCCCATCATCGGCTGGCCGGTCTGCAGGTTCTCCAGCATGTTCTGCAACTCGCTGAGCATCTGGCGGGCGGCGTCGCGGGCGCCGTTCCTGGCGAGATTCTCGATCTGGTCGAGCATCCGCTCCAGATCCTGCGAGCGCAGCGTCTGGGTGTTCGGATCAGGCGGCATGTTGGCCATGTTGGGATTGCGGCGCGCCTGCTCGGCCAGCGCCTGCATGAATTTCTGCATCGCCTGGCGGAGCTCCTCGGTCAGCCGCGCGATCTCCTCGTCGGAGGCGCCGTCCTCGAGCGCCTGGCGGAGCGCCTCCTCGGCGGCGCGAAGCTCCTGGGCGGCGAGCGACAGGTCACCGTCCTCGATACCGAGCGCCACCGTCCAGAGATAGTCGACGACCGCGCGGAGATCGTCGTCGCCGCGCGAACGCATGACGCGGAAATAGGCGGTGCGCAGGGCGAGATAGATCGAGGCGCTGTCGTAGGTATCCTCCGGCGCCATGGTCAGCGTGTCGAGGACGTCGCCGACCCCGGGGGCGGCATTGGCGTCCATCGCCAGCGCCGCGCGCTGCTCGACCACCGCGCGGGCGATCGGATTGGAGAAGCGGCGGGCGGGGAGGGTGATCTCGAGCGGGGCGCTGCGGCCTTCCTGGCCGGCCTCGTCGCGGGCGACGAGGGTGATCCGGATCCTGGCTCCGGCCCAGGGATGGGAGGTGAGGTCGCGGGTCGTCTCGCCGATCCCGTCGCGGGTCCGGAGCTGGGGGAGCGACAGGGGCACCACCGGCGCCTCGAAGAGCGGCCGGGCGCCGGTCCCGCCGGATGCTTCGACCGGGGCGATCTCGGCGCGGGCCTCGACGACGCCGTAGTCGTCCTTCAGCGAATAGGTGAAGGAGAGCGCGCCGCTGCGGGTCGGCACCGGGTTCCGGACGAATTCGATGCGCGGCGCATGGTCGGGCTCGACGGCAAAGCGCCAGCCCATGACCTCGCGGTCACCCTTGCGGACGGTGACCTCGCTGGCCGTGTCCAGGGTGACCTGGCGTTCGAGCGGCTGGTCGTCGCCTTTCGCGGCGTCGGCGCCGTCCGGCTCGACGGCAGCCGCGGCGACCTCGCCGACCTGGCCGCTCGAGACGACCGAGAGGTCGCGGGCGCCGCTGGTACGGACGGTGACGATGCTGCCGGTCGGGACGGAATAGTCGCTGCCCGAGGGCTTCGCCGCCTCGCCGGTGAGGAAGATCGGCGGACGCCCGGTATAGGCCGGCGGCGTCACCCAGGCATCGATGCGGGCGACGGTGGCCGCCACCGGCTCGCCGCCGCGGAAGGCCTCGCCGATCATGGCGAGGCGATCGGGGCCGGCATAGACGAAGCCGACGGCGAGCAGCAGGATGGCGAGGAAGCGAATGGCCCAGGGGTCGCGGCGGGCGAGGCCGGGCGAGGGGATGCCGGCCCTGACCTTGTCGAGAGAGGCGAGCAGCCGGGTGCGATGGGCGGCCCAGAGCGCCTCGGCAGCGGGATCCGCGTTGCCGACCGCGAGCCGGTCGGTCAGCGCGGTCGCCGGGCGATGGAGGAGACCGGTGGCGTGTTCGATGCGGGCGAGGGCGGCCGAGCGGGCCGGTTTCGCAAGCCGGAAGAAATGGACGGCAAGGTAGACCGCGGCGATGGCGAAAAGGCCGAGGATGACGAACCGGACCGGGTCCGAAACGACGCGCCAGAGCCCGAGCCAGGACACGGCGACGAAAAAGGCGCCGAGCACCAGCAGGGGCGCCAGCACCGGCCAGACCGATTCCCAAAGCAGGACCAGGCGGGCGCGGGTGATGGCCCGCTCGATCCGGGCGCGGGTCTCGCGCTCGACGGCGTTCTCTTCGATATCGGGGATATCGGGGCCGCCCTCAGCGTCCCTGCCGCGGGAATCCGCCATTCACGTTCGCCTTTCTGCCCCCAATGCTGAAAGTAGCACAGAGTGAAGCAAAATCGAGGCCGGGCGCGCGGCGGAGCCGACAGCGGCGGCGCGGCCGAATCCCTCTTTGCCGTCCGTGACTTGGGCGCATGTCCCGGGCCGCGCGGCGGCGCCGCGACTCCCGGGTCCGGTCACATATCCGCGAGCCAGGGGGGGAGCGCGTCCATGCCGATCAGGGAGTCGTAGGTCTGGCGCGGGCGGACCACGGCCCATTCGTCGCCCTTGACCAGGATCTCGGGGAGAAGCGGCCGGGTGTTGTAGGTCGAGGCCTGGACCGCCCCATAGGCGCCGACGGTCATCACCGCGAGGAGATCGCCGGGGGAGACCGCGGCCATGTCGCGGCCGAGGGCGAGATAGTCGCCGGTCTCGCAGACGCCGCCGACCACGTCGGCGACGATGCGCGGCGCGTCCGGCGAGGGCTTCACCACCGGGCGGACGTCGTGATGGGCCTCGTAGAGGGTCGGGCGGATGAGGTCGTTCATCGCCGCGTCGACGACGACGAAGGTCTTGGCCGCGCCGGTCTTCACATGGACGACCTCGGTGACCAGGATGCCGGCATTGCCGACGAAGACCCGGCCGGGCTCGAACAGGATGCGGCAGCCGAGATTGCCGAGGCGGCGGCGGACGATCTCGCCGTAGAGATGCGGCTCGGGCGGCGGCGGATCGTCGAGCCGGTAGGGAATGCCGAGGCCGCCGCCGCCATCGACATGGTCGATCTCGTGGCCGTCGTCGCGCAGCGTCCGGACGAGGTCGGCGAGGAGGCCGTAGGCGGTGTCGAAGGGCGTCAGGTCGGTGATCTGGCTGCCGATATGCATATCGACCCCGGAGACGCGGATGCCGGAAAGCCGCGCGGCATGGGCATAGACCTCGCGGGCGCGGCCGAAGGGGATGCCGAACTTGTTCTCCGCCTTGCCGGTGGTGATCTTGGCATGGGTCTTCGCGTCGACATCGGGATTGACGCGGATGGCGACCGAGGCGACGGCGTCCTTCGACGCGGCGATCTCCGATATGAGGTCGAGCTCGGGCTCGGATTCGACGTTGAAGCAGTAGATGCCGGTGTCGATGGCGAAGGCGATCTCGCGCGCGGTCTTGGCCACCCCGGCGAAGACGATCCGGTCCGGCGAGGCGCCGGCGGCGAGCGCCCGGCGAAGCTCGCCTTCGGAGACGACGTCGAGCCCGGCGCCCTCCTCGACGAAGGTGCGGATCACCGCCTGGTTCGAATTCGCCTTCATGGCGTAGCAGATCATCGTGTCGAGGCCGTCCATCGCCTCGGAGAAGACCCGGTAGTGACGCACCAGCGTCGCCGTCGAATAGCAATAGAAAGGCGTGCCGACCGCCGCCGCGATGCCGGGCACGGGAATGTCCTCGGCGTGGAGGACGCCGTTCCTGTATTCGAAATGGTTCACGGGTGCTTCGCGGCTTCGACGGCTACTGGGGAGGCGGCACGGCCGCGGAATCGGCCGGCTCTTCCGTCGCCTTGGCGCTGGGCGGCGGCTCGAGCGGACCTTTGCGGCCACAGGCGGACAGGCCGATGGTCGAGATCAAGATGGCGGCCAGAGCGGCCCGCATCACCATCCGACGGTCACTGATCGCCACAGCCCATTCCCCCTGTTGTCTCGCCAGCCTCATCTCGCGGCCCAAGCGGCACCGCTTTATCATAAACAAAGCGGGGGCGCATGCATCTCTTCAACAGGTACCCGACTCTTGTTTGGGCGCAGGGGCACGGGAAGGCGCCGGGTGGGCAGCGACCGCGCGTCACGGCCGGTTGTCCGCAAACAGGTTGATGTAAGGGCTGTATCTGAACAGCCTGTAGCGGCGTTGACCGGTTATTTCTTCAATGATTTCGGATTCGACGAATCGCTGGACCAGTTGGTTGGCAGCGGCGAATGTTATGTCGAGCCGTTCCCTGACCTCAGTGACGTTGACGATCGGCCTGTCGAACAGGGTCTCCAATATCGTCAAACCGTTTCCGGCGGCTCTTCCGAACCCGGCGGTTATGGTGGCCCGATGCGCTTCTCTCAGAGCGACAATCTTTCGTGCCGTCTCGGTCGCCTCAAGGCTGACTTCACTGGTGCCCTTCAAAAAGAATTTGAGCCATGGCTCCCATTCGCCACGGTCCCTGATGGCTTGCAGATGGTCGTAGTATTCGTCCCTGTGCCGCTTCAGGAAGTGCGAGATGTAGAGGACGGGCTTCTGCAGGATGTCTGCTTGACACAGCAGGAACGTGATCAAGAGCCGACCGACGCGTCCGTTGCCATCGAGGAACGGGTGAATGGTCTCGAACTGTGAGTGAATCAATCCGATTTTGACCAGCGGGGGCAGCGGGGAGTCGTCGTGTATGAATCGTTCGAGGTCGTCGAGAGCCGGCATGACGGCGTCCGGTGGGGGCGGGACGAAGGTGGCCTCGTTGAGTAGCGAGCCCTGCGGACCAATCCAGTTCTGAGTCGTGCGGATTTCCCCGGGTTGGAAATTCCTGCCTCTAACACCTTCGAGAAGCCGTTCGTGAATTTCGCGAATAAGACGTTTGGAGAGGGGCAGTTCCCTCAGCCTGTCGAGACCGAAATTCATGGCTGTGACGTAGTTGAGGACTTCGCCGACATCGTTCGGTCGGTCGGGATCGAATATCTGCGCCTCGACTTTCAGAAGGTCATTGATCGAGGACTGCGTACCTTCGATCTGGCTGGATAGGACGGCTTCCTTTCTCACATACATGAAGACGAACAAGTCAGGATTCGGCAAGGTTTGGATGGAGCCGTCCAACCTGCCAAGGGCGCGATCGGCCTTTGACATTAGTGCCTGGAGCTCGTCGTCGAATTCGATTCTCGGGTCAGGTGGCAAGGACCTCGGAATGAAGGCGGCATATCCCGTCGGCTGTCGCACATATCGACCTGCTCGCCCGGTGTGTTGTCGATCAGACATGGATGCTCGTAATTATACGCTGCCTATAATTGTACAGCGGATGTTCCCGTAATGCAACGTAGAGGGACATTACGTGCCTGCGGCCTCCCGCGGATCAGGCTACCTATCATTACGCGGAATGTGACGCTCTAACTAAACGCTGCGAATAGTCAGCGGCGAACGCCGGCGGCTCGCCCCCATCGACGCGGACCGTGGCGGCGAGGAGCGGTGGAGGGCGCTTAGGGTGCTTCAACCCCTCACCCGGATCGCTTTTCGTTCCCGGTCCAGCCTTCGGCCGTCCTCGCCTCTTGTCCGGCCTGCCGCCTCGACCCGACCTCTCCCTCGCGGGGAGAGGTCGGCGGTGGGGGTGCGCGTCTTGCGATCGCAGCAGGTGATCCCGGGCGGCTGGACCGGATCCCCGCTTGCGCGGGGATGAGCGGAGAGAGGTTGTGCGTTCTTCGAGGCTTCGCTTCGCATTTCGACCCCCGATCGAGCCGGGGGCAGGCTCTCCGCTCAAGGGGGAGGTTGGAGGGTGGCCGGGTTGGCACCTAATGACCTCGATGGGTGATCCCGGGCGGCTGGACTGGATCCCCGCGTTCGCGGGGATGAGCGGAGAGGTTGTGCGTCCTTCGAGGCTTCGCTTCGCGAAGCGCCCCGGGTCAAGCCCGGGGGCAGCCTCTCACGATGGCTGGGAGAGGTTCGAGGGGGGATGCGGTCCCGCGGGGCGGCAAACGCGGCGCGATGGGCCGGGCCGCGCGCGGAAAGGCGCATGCCGGGCGAGGATGGCCTACGCGCCCGCTTCCTTCCTCAGCCGGCCGAGCCAGCGGCGGGCCTGCTTGCGGACATTGGCCGGGGCGGTGCCGCCATAGCTGACGCGGCTCGCGGCCGACTGGGTGACGCCGAGCACCGAAAAGACCTCCGGCGTGATCCGCGGCTCGATCGCCTGGAGCTCTTCCAGCGTCAGGCGGTGGAGCGGCCGGCCGCTCTGCTCGGCGGCGCGGACGACCCGGCCGGTGACGCCATGGGCCTCGCGGAAGGGCATGTCGAGCTTCTGGACCAGCCAGTCGGCGAGGTCGGTGGCGGTCGAATAGGCGGCGCCGGCGGCCTTGCGCATCGCCGCCTTGTCCGGCTCCATGTCGCCGACCATGCCGGTGGTCGCGGTGATCGCCAGCGCCAGAGTCTCCAGCGCGTCGAAGACCGGCTCCTTGTCCTCCTGCATATCCTTCTGCTAGGCGATCGGCAGGCCCTTCAGGACGATC